>NZ_JAYESI010000015.1:0-196192 GCF_041903675.1 Corallococcus sp. RDP092CA
CTGCTGGCCGCCGTCTACTCCGTCGCCAAGCGTCGCAAGCCCTTCACCCCGCTGCTGCCGACAGCCCCCTCCCCGAACCCCTCCCCATGCGCAAACGGTTGACTGAGACTCACGGCATCTCAGTCGTGGGTCCCGACGTGCAGGTCGCCGTGGCGCGTGCAGACCCAGTGGAAGGCGCACGAGCACGGCTGGGCGCGGGCGCGCGTGCAGCAGCGGCCCCCGAAGTCCTCCGGCAGGGCCTCGCGCTCGGGGGCGGGCGGGTCGGGCAGCTCTCGCGGTGCGCCCCGCCCGGAGGCCGCGGGCACGCTGCCGCAGCAGCCGCGCTGGAGGCAGCCGGGGCACAGGGACAACTCGCAGCGCGCGCACCAGTCGAACACCTCTCCGGCGGTGCCACGGCGCTCACAACCTCCACAGGCGTCGAACATGGGCGGCCTCCTTGCTTGGTCACGATGAAGGTAGAGGAGGGGTCCGACATCACGGGTCGTGCCGCCCCGCCTGGCGCCCCGGGCGGAGGCAAGCGACGGCTGTCGGACGCTCGCGCCACGCACCTTCCACGGGTGGACGGGAGCCGGGACGCACGCCGGTTCGTGATCCCTTGCCGCATTGGCCGGCGATTCGCATGGAACAGGGGTCGCGTAGTTCCGGTCTTTCAGGGAGGACGCAGTCATGCGCAGATACCGCCGCATCATCGGAGTGTTCGGCTCCGGCAGGGCGACGCACGAGGAGTGGGTCGTCCCCCTGGCGCGGTGGATCGCCGAGGCCGGGTTCGACCTGCTCACCGGCGCGGGCGGCGGCGTCATGAGCGCCGCGGCGGGGGCCTTCGTGCAGGTGGAGGGGCGGCGGGGCGCGGCCATCGGCATCATCCCCGGCACCGTGGGGCCGGATGGCCGCTACCAGCCCCGGCCCGGCTATCCGAACACGGACATCGAGATCCCCATCTACACGCACCTGCCGCTCAGCGGGGAGCAGGGCACGGACCCCATGAGCCGCAACCACATCAACGTGCTGACGCCGCATGCGCTGGTGGCGCTGCCCGGTGAGGCCGGCACCGCCGCGGAGGCCGTCCTGGCGCTGCGCTATGGCAAGCCGCTGATCCTTCACGGCCCCCAGGAGGTCTTCCGGCGCTTCCCGGCGGAGGCCGAGCGCACCACCTCCCTGGAGCGCGTGGCCGAGTTCCTCCTCGCCGCCACGCGTGAGGTGGCGGGCGGGCCCAGGTAGGGTGGGGCGCGGGGCGAAGGCGCCCCACGGGGTGTGAAAAGATTCTAGGATGAAGGGTGTGGGGCAGGGGTGCCGCGCCCGGCGGGAGCACGCCCGGCCCCAGCCACGTCCGCCATCATGATCAACCCCGACTATCCGCTGGCCAGCTGGTTCCTCGCGGTCTCCACCTCGGTCTTCCTGGTCGTCTACGCACTGCCGTTGCTGTTCATGCCGCTGCGCTGGGCGCGCTGGTTCGGGTGGGAGCTGCCCACGGGCAACAACGACCTGACGGTCTACTTCGCGCGCTGCCTGGGCGGCGTGGCGCTGTCGGTCATCATCGCGGTGGTGCAGTTCATCCCGGACCCCAAGCGCCACCTGGTCATCTTCGAGCTCATCGGCCTCATCGGCGGCATCATGACGGCGGTGCACATCTGGGGCGCGGTGAGGAAGCAGCAGCCCTGGCCGGAGACGGCGGAGATCCCCCTCTACGGCGCCATGTGCCTGGGCGCCCTCTACCTGCGCTTCGCCACCCTGGCCTGAGCGGAAAGCCCCCCGAGGATGTCCTCCCTGAAGCCCATCGATCCCGTCGTCGCGATGCTGGCGCCCTACATGCCGGCGGCCATCCTCGCGCGGCTCGGGACCCAGGAGGCGGACGCGCTGCCGCGGGCGGAGGGCGTGCGGGGCGCCATCCTGCTGCTGGACATCGCGGGCTTCACGCCCATCGTGGTGGGGCTGAGCGGCGCGGGGCCGCGCGGCATCGACTCGCTCCAGCGCCTGCTGACGAACTACTACACGGAGATGATCGACGTGGTCCGCGACCACGGCGGGGACATCTACCAGTTCGCCGGAGACTCCATCCTCGCGTGCTTCGAGGCCGCGCCCGAGGAGGCGGACGCGGACGTCGTCCAGCGCGCGGCGGTGTGCGCGCTGCACGTGCAGCGCAGGCTCGCGCGCTTCGCCCGGCTGGAGCTGCTGGGCCAGCGCTTCGGCGTGTCGTCGCGCATCGGCATCGGGTTCGGCGAGGCCACCCGCATCGTGATGGGGGCCACCGGCCTGTGGATGCACCCGGCGCTGGTGGGAGAGCCCCTGGCGCAGGCGGTGGCCGCGGAGAAGCAGGCCGCGGTGTCGGAGGTCGTCCTGAGCCCCCGCGCCTGGGCGGCGCTGCCGGAGGCCGCGCGCAGGGGCGAGCCCCGCGAGGGCGGCACCCACCGGCTGGCGGCGGACGCGCCGGTGGTGTCCGTGAAGCGCCCGCTGCCCGCGCCCACGGGCGGAGCGGAGCTGGTGGGCCGGTGCGCGCTGCTGCTGCACCCGGTGCTGTTCACGAAGATCACCACCGCGCACCAGGAGTTCGCGGGGGACTTCCGCGACGTCACCTGCTTCTTCGTGCGCTTCACCCACGCGCGCGCGGAGGCGGATCCCGAGGCCTTCTCCCGCGACCTCAACACCTATTACGAGTACGTCCAGCGCGAGAGCGCCCACCACGGCGGCGTGCTGCTGATGACGGACTTCACGGACAAGGGCAACGTGCTCTACGTCCTGTTCGGCGCGCCCACCGCCCAGCAGAACAAGGAGGTGCTGGCGTGCCGGCTGGCCTGCAAGCTGCTCAAGGCCCGCGAGCAGTTCCCCTTCCTGGACGAGCTGCAGATCGGCATCGCCACCGGCCACGCCTACTGCGGGGACATGGGCTCGCCCACGCGCAAGGGGTACTCGGCCCTGGGCGAGGTGGTGAACATCGCCGCGCGCCTGATGGCGCACGGCGGGCGCCAGGACGGCGTGCACCTGTGCTCCAACACCCAGGCGCGCTCGCAGCAGGGCGGCTTCGCCACCGAGTTCGTGGAGGACGCGAAGCTCAAGGGCGTCTCGCGCTCGGTGCCGGTGTACCGCCTGCTGGGCGAGACGCGCCGCAGCCTCTTCATCAAGGGCCGGGGCGACATCATCGGCCGCGGCCGCGAGCTCGACATGCTGCGCGAGTCGCTCGGCGCGGTCTTCGACGGCCAGGGCCGAGTGTGCGTGGTGTCCGGCGAGGCGGGCATCGGCAAGTCGCGCCTGGGCGCGCGCGTGCTGGAGGACGCGGAGGAGCGCGGCGCGCGGGCGCTGTACGGCGTCTGCTACTCCTACGAGGCCTTCACCCCCTTCTTCCCCTGGAAGGAGGTGCTGCTCCAGGCGTTCGGGCTGCTCGACTCGGATGACACCGAGGCGCAGCTCGCGCGCCTGCGCCAGGGGCTGGACGGCCTGGAGGACGTGGGGCCGGAGTGGATCCCCGTGGTCGCGGGCATCCTCGGCGTGTCCCTGGAGGAGCGGCCCGCCACGGCGGGCATGGACGCGCGGCGCAAGCAGCAGAAGGTGTTCCAGATCGTCTTCCAGCTCCTGGAGAAGCTCAGCCGCGCGCAGCCGCTGCTGCTCTTCTTCGAGGACCTGCACTGGGCGGACTACATCTCCCTGGACCTGCTCCAGTTCCTGGCGGGGCGCGTGGGCTCGCACCGCATCATGGTGCTGGCGACGATGCGCCCGGGCGACCAGCTCCGGGGGCTGCGCGAGCTGCCGGAGTTCCGCCCGGTGGAGCTGGTGAGCCTGGACGACGCGGACACGCGGGCGCTCCTGCGCGTGCACCTGCGCCTGTCGCCGCCGGACGCGGCGCTGGAGGACCGGCTGCTCGCGAAGGTGCAGGGCAACCCGTTCTTCATCGAGTCCATCGTGGAGGGCCTGGCGGAGCAGGGCTACCTGGGGCCGGTGGAGCCCGGCTCCCAGCGGATGGAGCTGAAGCGCGGCCTCCAGGACCTCATCCTCCCGGACTCCATCCAGGACGTGGTGCTGTCGCGCATCGACCTGCTCAGCGAGACGGAGAAGCTGGTGGTGAAGGTGGCGTCCGTCATCGGGCGCATCTTCACGCTGGACGGCGTGGCGGCGCTGGTGCCGACCCTGGGCCACCGGGTCCTGCGCGAGGCCATGGACACGCTCCAGCGCCTGGGCCTCATCCTGCTGGAGGCGGAGGAGCCGTACACCTGCATCTTCAAGCACATCGTCATCCGCGACGTGGCCTACAACACGCTGCTGGTGTCGGCGCGCGAGGACCTGCACCGCCGGCTCGCGCGCTACCTGGAGGCCCGCGCCAGCGACAACCTGGCGGGCTCCGCGGGTCTGCTCGCCTTCCACTTCCTCGCGGGCAACGTGGAGGACAAGGGCCTGGAGTACACGCTGATGGCGGCGCGCAGCGCGCGGGCGCAGTACGCGAACGACGACGCGCTCTACCACTACAACCGCGGCCTGGAGCTGCTGGGCACCGTCGTCCCGGTGGACCCGGAGGTGACGCTGCTCCAGACGCGCCGGGTGATGCAGGAGCTGGCGGAGACGCTGCTCCAGGCGGGCCACTACGCCAACGCCATCCTGATGTTCGAGCAGTGCCTGGTGGACGAGGAGGAGGTCCCCCGCCAGGCGGAGCTGCACCTGGGCCTGGGCCGCGCGCACCAGGAGAAGGGCGAGTCCGCGCTCGCCACGCAGCACCTGGAGAAGTCGCTGGTGCTGCGCGGCCGCAGCCTGCCGGGGAGCCTGCCCGCGCTGGGCCTGCGCACGCTGGCGAACCTGCTGCTGCGGGGGCTCGCGTCGCTGCTGCCGTTCATCCTGCGGCCGCTGCCGGCGGCGCGGCTGGGCAACTACCTCCAGCAGCTCTCCACGCTCAACTCGCTCATCCGCATCTACTACTTCGCGGACATCACCAAGCTCACCTGGGCGACGCTGGTGTCCACCAACATGGCGGAGCGCTCGCGCAACGACTACGCCATGAGCCTGGCGCGCGGCTACTACGGCACGCTGCTGTTCGGCGCGGGCCTGCTCAAGCGCGCGCGCTACCACTGCGAGAAGGCGCTGGAGTACGCGCGCCGCTCCAAGGACCCCGTGGCGGAGGGGCTCGCGCTCAGCCGCCTGGGCATCCAGGCCTTCTTCGCCAACGAGCTCCAGCGCGCGCGGGAGTTCCAGGAGCAGGCCGTCTCCACGCTGCGCCAGGTGGGCGAGCGCTGGGAGCGCCAGACGTCCCTGATGATGCAGGCCACGGGCGAGTTCCTCCACTCGCGCTTCCGCGCCGCGGTGGCGCTCTACGAGCAGATGGGCGCCATCGGCGTGGAGCTCAACGCGCTGATGCACCAGGGCTGGGCGCACTCGTGGGCGCCCATGTGCCGCTACCTGCTGGGCGAGGGCGACGTGGGCGAGCTGTGCGCGGAGCTGGAGCAGGGCCTGCGCATCAGCGAGGAGGTGGCGGACCTGGCCAACCAGTGCGCCAGCCTCAACCACCTGGCCAACGTCACGGTGCGCGAGCACCAGGTGGAGGAGGCGGCGCTCGTCGCGGTGCGCTGCTTCAAGAGCATCTGGAGCTACCAGGTGATGGTGCCCTTCCTCCAGGTGGGCCTGGTGGACGCGGCGGAGGCGGCCCTCTTCGCGCTGGAGGCGGGCGCCACGGTGGTGCCGCGCCGGAAGCTGCTCAGGATCGTCCGGCTGTCCTGCATCAAGGCGCGCGTCATCGCCCGGCTCTACCCGTACCTGAAGGGCCCGGCGCTGCGGGTGACGGCGCGCTCGCTGGCGCTGCGCAAGGGCCCGAGGGCCGCGGAGCCGGTGTTCCTGGAGGCCATCGCCGTCCTGGAGAAGAGCCCCAACCGCTGGGAGACGGGCGTGGCCTACTTCGACGCGGCGGTGGCCCTGCCGCACCGTCGCGAGGCCTTCCTCGCCCGCGCGCGAGACATCTTCACGGAGGTGGAGGCCCGCGCGGAGCTGCGGCGCATGGACCGCTTCGAGTCCGCCCTCCAGGCCCCGCCCGCCGCGGCGCTCGTGCCGCCCCCCGGCCCGTGACGCGCGCGTGATGTGACGCGGGGCGCACGGGGTGCATTCCTTGTCCCGTCAGGCGGGGCTCCTAGACTGCCTGCCTCCTCGTCGACTCCGCTCCGGGCCCATGAACACCGCACCGCTCCGCTTCCAGCTCAGTCCCGTCATCGTCGGTTACATGGTCGTGGTGCACGCGCTGGCCGCGCTGGCGTTCTTCCTGCCCTGGCCGCCGCACGCGCTGCCGGTGGCGCTGGCCGTGTACGTGTCCATTGGCCTGGGCACGACGGTGGGGCTGCACCGGCTCCTGTGCCACCGCGCCTTCGCGTGCCCCCGCTGGGTGGAGTACGCGCTGGTGACGGTGGCCATGCTCACCGCGCAGGGCAGCCCGCTGCTGTGGGCCGCCAACCACCGGCTGCACCACGCGAAGGCGGACGCGGACGGGGACGTGCACTCGCCGGTGCGCGGCTTCTGGTACGCCCACATGGGGTGGATCCTCAACGAGGCCTCCACCGACGAGGACGGCTGGCGCACCTGGTGCCGCGACCTGGCGCATGACCGGTACTACCACTGGCTCCTGCGCTACCGCATCGCGCCGCAGGTGCTGGCGGTGCTCTTCGTGGGGCTGACGTTCGGCTGGCGCACGGTGCCCGCGTACTTCTTCCTGCCGGTGGTGTGCTGGATGCAGAGCACCTACGCGGTGAACTCCGTGTGCCACGCGGCGTTCGGGCAGCGCGTCCACGACACGCGCGACCTCAGCCGCAACGTGTGGTGGGTGAGCGTGCTGGCGCTGGGCGAGGGCTGGCACAACAACCACCACGCCTTCCCTGCGTCCGCGCGCCACGGGTGGGTGTGGTGGCAGTGGGACCCGGGCTGGCTCTTCATCCGCGCGCTCCAGGCCCTGGGGCTGGCGTGGGACGTGCGCCTGCCGTCCCGGCTCAGGTCAGGACCTGCGGCGTGAGCCCCAGCGCGAGCATCCGCTCCGCGTCCCACGCCTCGAGCGCATCCAGCCCGGCGATGTAGCGGCGCGCCGGGTTCTTCACCGGGTTGCGGATGCTGACGATCTCCGGCCCGGAGAAGAGGATGGTCTGCTTGTAGCGGGGCAGGTCGCTCATCATCAGCTTGGACGCGTAGTGCCGGGCGATGTTGGGCAGGCTCCCCAGCGTGCGGCACAGCCGCTGGAAGTGCTCCACCACCTCCGACGCGTGCAGGTGCTTGGGCCGGTGGCACAGCGTGTAGCCGTCGTAGTCGCGGCTGGTGGTGCCGGGCAGCAGCCTGTCTTGCGCCTTCAGCTCGCGGAAGAAGGGCGTCTCCGGGTAGGGGCACACGATGCCCAGGAAGGTGACGGAGAAGTACTTCAGGTCCGCCAGGTACTCCGGCAGCCGGTGCAGGTACTCGTTGGTGTCGCCGTCCGAGCCCACGATGAGCCCGAAGGACAGGAGGATGCCGGAGGAGAAGACGCGGCGGATGACGGCGTCCACCTCCGACAGCTTGTTCTGGCCCTTGTTCATCGCCTTGAGCGAGTCCGGGTTGAGCGACTCCAGGCCGGTGTAGACGTAGCGGCAGCCCGCCTTCGCCATCAGCTTCACCAGCGCCTCGTCCTTGAGCACGTTGAAGGTGAGGGCGCAGCCCCAGGTCTTCTTCAGGGGGATGAGCGCTTCGCACAGCGCGCGCAGGTACTTGGGAGAGCCACCCAGGTTGTTGTCCAGGAAGATGAACGCGTCCTCCATCAACCCCAGGAAGTTCGGGTTCCAGCGCATGCGCGTCTGGATCTCGTCGATGACCTCCGGGATGGGGCGGAAGCGGTAGCGCTCGTGGCCGGTGAGCACGCAGAAGTTGCACGTGAAGGGACAGCCGCGCGACGCCTCGATGCCCGGCAGCCGCACCTTGTTGTGCGTGAAGTCGATGAGCTCGTAGCGGTATGGCCGGATGGCGGCGGCGCCCTGCGACGGCAGGCTGTAGCGGGGCTTCAGCGCCCCCTTCTCGAAGTCCGCGATGAGCGCGGGCACGTTGGGCTCCGGCTCCCCGGTGATGACCGCGTCGAAGTACCTCGCTGCGTCGTCGGGGAAGTGGCTCGCGTGTCGGCCGCCCGCAACCGTCGTCATGCCGCGCTGGCGGAAGAGGGTGGAGAGGACCTTCGTGTGCTCGTAGTACGAGTGCAGGTACGAGAAGAAGACCAGGTCCCAGTGCCGGTCCAGCGGGATGTCCGCCTCCTTCTCGTTGAAGATCTCCACGTGCGCGTGCTCCGGACACAGGCCCGCGATGAGCTCCGGCACGGAGGACTGCATGATGGAGGGCTCCTTGATGCGCAGGCGGGTCGGATGGGTGTACGTGGCGATGATGGCGATGCGCATGCGTGCGGGCCCGGCGGCGGCGCGGAGCGGATGAGACGGCGCGCGCGTTCGTGTTCTCACCTGCCGGACCGCGTCCCCCTTCGTCCTTCGAGGATCACCCGGAGTCCGGGCGCTGGCAAAGGATCTCCGTCGCGCGCGCCGCACTCCGCGTGCTTCCGGTGTCAGCGGACGACCCGGGAGGACCTATCTCGTGTGGGGGCGGGGCTGATAGATCTTTGAAACATGGATACCTCCCCTCCGCCAGCCGCCCCGGGTTGGCCGTTTAGACGTTATTTCTGGATTTCAGTCGCGGCCGCGGCGCTCCTGAGCCTGACGATGTTGAACACCGGCTGGATGTTCGACGACTACGTCTGGCTGGGCGTCTGGGACAACCTGCCGCAGCCGGCGCCGCTGGCGAACACCCACTTCGACGTGTACCGCACGGCCACGGGCATCCCGGAGCACACGGCCCAGATGGCCCACGCCGGCATCTTCCCGTGGTTCGTGGAGCCGGGCGTGAAGCTGGCCTTCTTCCGGCCCCTGGGCAGCGCGCTCTTCGGGCTGGATCACCTGCTCTACAACCGCGTCGCCGTCGCCTACCACGTGCACTCACTGCTCTGGTACGTGGGGCTGGTGGCGCTGGTGGCCGTGCTGTTCCGCCGCATCCTCCCCACGGGCATCGCGGGGCTGGCGCTGGTGCTCTTCGCCGTCAACGGCTCGCACGGCGCCGCGGTGGGCTGGCTGTCCTACCGCGTGCTGCTGGTGTCCATGCTCTTCGCGGTGCTGGGCTTCTGGCTCCACATCGAGTGGCGCGAGCGCCAGCGCAAGGGCGCCCTGGCCGGTTCGCTCATCGCCTTCGCGCTGGGCCTGGCGAGCGCGGAGACGACGCTGATCATGATCCCCTACGTGCTCGCCTACGAGGCCTTCGCGGGCCCGGGCAAGCCGTCCGAGCGGCTCAAGGCGCTCATCCCGTTCAGCGCGCTGATGGCCGCCTTCCTGACGATGTACAAGGTCCTGGGCTACGGCGCGGCCCGGCAGGACACGCACCTGGACCTCGCCGGCGCGCCGGTGCAGTGGTTCCTGGCGATGTTCGAGCGCGTGCCAGCGGCCATCGCGGGCCTGACGCTCAGCGCGCCCAACGACTACATCCTGGATCCGTCCTACGTGGGGACCTTCCAGGTGCTGGGCCTGGTGGGCCTGGTGTTCTTCGCGCTGCTCTTGTGGGGCGTGTGGCCGCAGGTGGAGCCGGCGGAGCGCAAGACGCTGAAGTGGCTGCTGGTGGGCTCGCTCGCGTCCACGTGGCTGGGCAGCTCGCCGCTGGCCGGCGCGCGCACGCTCATCGTGCCCAGCCTGGGCATGGCGGTGGCGCTGGCGGTCATCCTCCGCGCCGCGTGGCGGGGCCGCGCGCTCAAGCCGCGCGCGGGCGCGGTGCTGGCGGGCGCGGCGGTGATGGCCGTCATCCACATCGCGGGCGCGCCCTACGTCTGGTGGCAGACCGCGACCCTCTATTCGGAGGTGGACGCGATGTTCAAGCGCGTGCACGACCGCTACACGGAGGCCTTCGACTTGAAGCAGCTGCCCGAGCAGCGGGTGGTGGTGCTCAACGCCCCCAACGGCACCGTGGGCATCTACGGCTCCGTGCAGTGGTGGTCCACGGGCATGCCGCTGCCGAGGAACTGGTGGGTGCTGTCCTACAAGTCGGGCGAGCAGCACGTGACGCGCACCGGCCCCAACTCGCTGGAGCTGTCCCTGCCCAAGGGGCAGCACTACCTCAACATCCTCGAGGAGCGCATCTACCGCGGCAAGAACTGGCCGGTGAAGCAGGGCCAGGAGTTCGACGTGGGCGGCATGAAGGCGCGCATCGAGGAGGCGGACGCGGAGGGCCCCACGCGCATCTCCTTCACCTTCGACGTGCCGCTGGATGACCCGTCGCTGAAGCTGGTCCAGTGGCGCAACCGCAAGGTGGTGCCCTGGGTGCCCCCGGCGCTGGGCGGGGCGCCGTCCGTGGTCAACGCGCTCAACAGCCCGGAGTAGCCGGGGGCAGGGGCGGGCCCGCCTGTTCGAGGCGGGGCCCGCCCGGCTTCAGCCCACCAGCCGCACCACCGCGAGCGTGAGCCCGTAGACGATGACGGACACCAGCGCGGCGGCGGGGATGGTGAACACCCACGCCCAGATGATGCGGCCGGCGGTGCCCCACTTCACGGCGCGCCAGCCGCGCGTGGAGCCCACGCCGACGATGGCGCCGGTGATGGTGTGCGTGGTGGAGACGGGGATGCCCAGCTCCGCCAGCGCGATGATGGTGACGCCGCCGCCCGTCTCCGCGCTGAAGCCGCCAATGGGCGCCAGCTTCGTGAGGCTGTGGCCCATGGTGCGGATGATGCGCCAGCCGCCGAAGAAGGTGCCCATCGCGATGGCGGCGTGGCAGGCGATGATCATCCACCAGTCGATGTGGAACGGCCGGTCGCGCCAGATGGTGCCGAAGAGCACCACCGCGATGATGCCCATGACCTTCTGCGCGTCGTTGGTGCCGTGGCTGAAGGAGAAGATGGCGGACGACACCAACTGCAGCCGGCGGAACCAGGTGTCCACGCGCAGCGGCGTCTGACGGTGCACCGACCAGGTGCTGGCCAGCATCATCCCCACGCCCAGCACCATGCCGATGAGCGGCGACAGCACGATGAAGGCCGCGATGCGCGCGATGCCGCTGCCCACCAGCCCCGGCAGGCCCAGCACGGGCAGGGTGGCGCCAATCATCCCGCCCGCCAGCGCGTGCGACGACGACGAGGGCAGCCCCCACCACCAGGTGAGCAGGTTCCAGACGATGGCGCCCATCAGCGACGAGAAGATGACCATCAGCACCGCGGTGGGGCCGGCGGCGCGGAGCATGTCGAAGTTGATGATGCCCTTGCCCATGGTGTTGGCCACGTGCACGCCGCCCGCGAAGGCGGCGACGAAGTTGAAGAACGCGGCCCAGGCCACGGCCAGGTTCGGCGACAGCACGCGCGTGGACACCACGGTGGCGATGGAGTTCGCCGCGTCGTGGAAGCCGTTGATGAAATCGAAGACGAGCGCGACGACGACGATGGTGACGACCGCTGCGAGCAGCATCTCAGGAGTGCTCCAGCACGACGCCTTCGATGACGTTGGCCACGCCCTGGCACTTGTCCGTGGCCGTCTCGATGAGGTCGTAGATCTCCTTCCACTTGATGATGGTCAGGGTGTCCACGCCGCTCTTGAACAGCCGGCCCATGCCCGCGCGCAGCACCTCGTCCGCCTGGGTCTCCAGGTGCTTGATCTCCTTGCAGCCCGCGAGGATCTGCTCCGGCTTCTTGATGAGGCGCAGCGCCGCCACGACCTCCTGCACCTTCTGCGTGGACAGCACCAGCAGCCGCGCCAGCTCCGTGGCGTCCGCCCGGCTGGAGTCGATCTCATAATACAAGAGGCGCGCCGCCGCCGCGTTGGTCAGGTCCAGCACGTCGTCGATGCGCGACAGCAGCGTGTGGATCTGCCCCCGGTCGAACGGGGTGATGAACTGCTGGTGGAGCCGGTTGAAGGCGGCGTGGGTGACCTCGTCGCCCTGGTGCTCCACGTCCTTGAGGGCCTGGACGCGCGCGGGCACGTCCCGGTAGTCGCTCAAGAGCTCGTGCAGCAGCTTTGCTCCCTGGACGGTCCTCGCGCATTGCGCGTCGAAGTCGTCGAAGAACTCGTCCGACTTCGGCATCAGCTTTTCGAGCATGGGGATCTCCCTCGGCGCCTGGAGGGACAGACACGGTCCGCCGCGGGAGGAGGGTGGCGCCTCTGGGGGTGGCACTCCCGTGACGCGGGAGTGACTACCCTACCTGGAGAGATTCGCCAGTGTTCCGTGCGAAAGCGTACGGATTCCGAGGGGTTGCGCTTGACGCAGGCCGCCGCTCAGACGACGCGGTTGCGCAGCTCCTCGAAGAACCCCACCCAGAGCTGCCACATCTCCTCGGCGCCGCGGGTGATGGTGGCCAGCTCCTCGTCCGAGTACTGGAGGCCCACGGTGTGGCCGGCGGTCTCCACGTGGTCCGGCTCCTGCTTCACGTGGATGTCCACCCAGGGCAGGGCCTTGAGGCCCGTGGTGCGGCGCACCAGCTTGCCCAGCTTGGCCACCATGGTGAGGTCCGCCACCTCCGTGCCGTAGAGGAAGCCCAGGCCGGTGAGGTGGTCGTCCGTGGCGCGCTGGTAGCCGTCGATGAGCCGGCGCGTCGCGGGCGTCATGTCCGCCTCCGACACCCCCGCCTTCGTGAAGCCCGCGTCCGTCATCGTCTGGATGAAGAAGCGCTCGTGCGCGCGCGCCGGGTCTCCCTCGCCCACCTCCTGGTTGAGGATGTGCGTCACCGCCGTCTTCATCTCCATCTGCGGGCAGACGGCGATGAGCTTGCCCAGGAAGCTGGGGAAGTAGTGCAGGGGGTGCCACCACTGCCCCAGCACCAGCTCCGCCTGATCGCGGGTGAAGGCCTTCTCGTCCACGACCTCGAAGAACCGGTGCTTGATCAGCTGCTCACGGTGGGGATTCCTCGCCAGTGCCGCCTCGATGGTCTGGTTCCGCATTGCCGCCTCCAGGTGGGTCCAAAAGGGCTGGGTCGGCGTTTATCACAATGCAGGACTGCTATTCTTGGAAATATGGAAATACAAGTTCAACGCGACTACGTTGTTTACCGCCAGCGTGGAACGTGCGGGCGGGCGAGGGTGGGCTGTTCGGGGTGGGGGAATGCGGCCTACAGTTGGAAAAGCGGCATTTCTGCAGTGGCTCCCCTTGTCACGGAAGGCGCATGACCCTGTTCCGGCACCCTGAAGATCGCATCCCGGTCCTGATGTTCCTTGGCGTGTTCGCGCTCGATGTGACGGTGTTCCTCACGGCTCGCAGCTGGTGGGTGCCGGTGCTGTGGTTCGGGCTGGGCATCATCCCCAAGGGGTGGATCTGCTCGTGGAACCACCACCACCAGCACCTGTCGTTCTTCAAGCACGCGCTGCCCAACCGCCTGCTGGAGATCGTCTTCGGCTTCCAGACGGGCGTGACGTCGCAGGCGTGGTTCCTCCACCACGTGCTGGGCCACCACAAGAACTACCTGGATCAGACGCAGGACGAGTCGCGCTGGAAGCGGGACGACGGCACGACGATGGGGGAGGTGGAGTACTCGCTGAGCACGGCGCTGACCGCGTACCCGCGCGCGTTCCGGGTGGGCCGGAAGCACCACCCCAAGGCGCTGCGCACGTTCGTGGGGATGGCCGCGCTCCAGCTGGTGCTGCTGGCGGGCCTGTTCTGGGTGAACCCCTACAACGCGCTGTTCGTGTTCCTCCTGCCCATGATGGCGTCGCTCTACGTGACGACCTGGGCCACGTACTTCCACCACGTGGGCCTGGAGACGGCCAACCACTCGGAGGCGTCGTACAACATCCTCCACAAGGGCTACAACCTGATGACGGGCAACCTGGGCTACCACACCGCGCATCACACGCGGCACGGGCTGCACTGGTCCAAGCTGCCGGAGCTGCACGCGCAGCTGGCGCGCGACATCCCCGCGAACCTGTACCGGCAGCCGGGCATCCCGTTCGTCTGGCGCGGCTCGGAGGAGAAGCTCGTGCTGAGCGAGCACGAGCTCGCGGCGCTCACCGGCGGGCCCGTGGAGGGCGGCGAAGAGAAGCTGGCCGCCTAGCGGTCCAGACTCCCCGGGTGGCCACCGCCGGAAGCCCTGCTTCCGGCGGGAGGCAGGGCGCTAGTTCGACTGCGGCTCCGTCGTACGGTTCGCCGCGAGGCCGATGACGTTGACGAGCAGGTCCTTCACGCGGCGCGGCTTGTTGCCGCCGTTGTCCTCGATGATCTTCTCGATGTCGTCATCCTGCCGGTGGTACTCGGGGATGAGGTCGCCGCCGCCCTCGGGGTTGGACAGGCCCTCGAAGAGGAAGAGCACGTCCTCGCCCTTCTTCCCGAAGGACGCGCCGTCCTGCCGGTCGCGGTAGACGTTGATGTCGCGGTTGATGCGGTCGAACGGATCCGCCAGCTGCTGGTTCGCCTGGTCCACCACGTCGCGGAAGTAGTTGGGCTGGCCCTTGGTGTTGGTGTCCACCACGGACAGGCGCTGATCATCCCAGCGGCCCACCATGTCGGTGTTGATGACGCCCGCGATGTCCTTCATCTCCAGCCCGGGGATGGGGTGGTCCACGAAGTACTGCGAGCCCACCAGGCCCTTCTCCTCCGCGCCCGTCCAGACGAAGAGCACGGAGCGGTCCAGCTTGCCGTTCTTCGCGGCCTCCGCCAGCTCCGGCACCGCCGCCATCAGCACCGCGCTGCCGGACGCGTTGTCGTCCGCGCCGTTGAACACCTGGCCCTTGCGGTCCACGCCCACGTGATCGAGGTGGGCCATCACCACGATGACCTCGTCCTTGTGCGGGCCGCTGCCCTTGAGCAGGGCCATGGTGTTCACCGCCTGGCCCGTGGCCGTGGCCACCTGCTGGAGCTCCTCCACGCTGCGCTGCTTGCCCGCGCGCGCCGGCACCGCCGTCTGGCCCGTCGCCTTCATCGCCTGCTCGTACTGCTGGTTGAGCAGCTTCAGCGTGTCCTTGGGCATCTTCTCATCCAGGTAGAAGCCCTCCTGGAACGTCGTGTGGCCGAACTCCTTGTGCTCGGCGTGCTCGGCGTGGGCCGCGCCGGCCGTCTCGCCGGCCTTCTCCGCGCCCAGCCAGGAGTAGACGTTGAACTTCTGCTGGAACGGGTTTTCCGGGTTGTTGGAGTTGGGCCCCTCGAGGCCGTACTTCTGCACGTGGGCCTGCACGTAGGCGGAAGCGGCGTCCAGGCCGGCGGAGGGGCTGTCGCGCCCCTGGAGCGCGTCCGAGGACAGGTACTCGATGTGCGTCATCGGGTCCGAGTCGGCCGACACGGGCGGCTCGGTGGGCGCCTCCGGGGGCACCGGCGTCGTCGGCGCCGGGGTGGTGGGCGCGGGCAGCGACAGCACCGGCGGCGGCGCGGGCAGCTGGGGCAGCTGGCCCGGGGCGGGGCGCGCGCTGGAGGACTCGAAGCCGTCCTTGAACGCGAGGGGGCGGTTCCGGGGCTTCGCCTCCGACGTCCGGGCGTCCTGCGAGGACAGCCGCGAGAGGGAGGTGAGGGGACGCGTGCTGTCGTTGATCTTCGAGGCCATGGTGGGGAATCCGGGGGGAGGAACCGCGCTCCCCTCATTATCCACCCGACCCGCCCGGGAGTTGTGTGCCGCGGAGCGTTTCCGCCCGGAAGTGCGGCGGTCCTGCTGCTCCGGGTGAGACCCGCCTTGCTACAAATCACATGTTTCATGTGACATTCCGCGCTACTCCGTTTTCTCAAACAACGCATGGCACGAGTGAAGGCAGACGGACTTCAGGTGTTGGCGCGCGGGGTGCAGTGGAGCGGCGCGCAGTCCACCCACACCAAGAGGTAGTGCATGCATCTGAAGAGGACGGGGCTCCTGCTGGCTTCCATGCTGCTGAGCATCACGGGTTGCGCGGGCGGCGCCGACGACGGCCAGCCCTCGGGTTCCCTGGAGGCGCAGGAGGCCGCGGCGTCCCAGTGTGTGAAGCGGTTCGACGGCATCACCAGCTGCGCGCTGGGCCAGGCGCGGCTCGACGCGGTGGAGGACGGCCTGGCGGTGTCCAAGCTCGCGACCCAGAAGGACGGCGTCTCCAGCGGCTTCGCGCAGGCCGTGAAGTGGGAGCAGCGCGTGGCGATGAGCCTGGGCGCCAGGGGGGGCTACCAGCTGGCCGCGCGCGACGGCGATCAGGTCGTCAGCACGCTGAAGGTGACGCCGGGCCGTGAGGCGAACACGGTCACCATGGCCCCCGCGTTCACGGGCTCGCCGGGCGGCTCCGCGTACCAGATGAACATCTACCAGGGCGGCGTGCTCCAGGGCACCAGCCACCAGCCGGCCGGAATGGTCATCGTCTTCACCAACTGGCGGGACTTCATCCGCTGGGCGGAGCTGAACCACCACTTCCTGAACAACTTCGACGTCGACGGGCTGTCCACCGGCTCCGCGGAGACGAGCGTGGGCGCGTGCGTGTGGCGCGTGGACGCGGAGAAGAGCACCTTCACCGTGGAGATCGACGGCAAGTCCATCACCGGTGACTCGGTGGAGTTCATCGAGACCATCGCGGATGGCGCGTACCCGTACCGCCACTTCACGGGCATCGACACGCGCGCCATCGCCAGCCAGTACACCATCCGCTCGGAGTCCATCACCGAGCCCAAGGGCGCGAAGTAGCGCGGACCCCGCTCCAAGCGCCGGACGGGAGCCCCGCTCCCGTCCGGCGCGCGGCTAGCGCTGTCCCGAGACGGAGGAGGTGGGCGTCGCCATGTTGCGGCCGCTGCCGCCCACGCCCGCGGCGGGGCTCACCGCGCGCGTCGCCTCCAGCGGGGCCTTGCGGGCCGGCGCGAAGGAGGCGGGGACTTCGTTCGCGTAGAGCAGCTTGTAGGCGCTGTAGCTGCTGAGCACGCGCTTCACGTAGTCGCGCGTCTCGTCGAAGGCGATGTGCTCCACCCACTCGTCCAGCTCCGCGTCCGGCAGGGCCTTGCGCCAGCGCTCCACCGCCGCGGGGCCCGCGTTGTAGGCGGCCACCGCGTAGGCCGGGTTGCCGTCGAAGTGCTTGAGCAGCGAGCCCAGGTACGCCGCGCCCAGCCGGATGTTCTGCGCGGGCTGCAGGAGCGATGACACCTCGAACGACGCCAGCTTGAGCGAGTCCGCCACCTGCTTCGCCGTCCCGGGCATGAGCTGCGCGAGCCCCAGCGCGCCGGTGGCGGAGCGCGCGCTCGGGTTGAAGCGGCTCTCCTCGCGGATGAGGCCCTGCAAGAGGTCGGGGTCCACGCGCGCGGCGCGCGAGTAGCCCTGGATGAGCGGCCGGAACGCGAGCGGCCACGTCGCCTCCCACACCGGGCGGGACGCGGCGCTGAGCGGCCCCGCGGCCTCCTGGCGCAGCGTCACGCGGGCCACCTGGCGCGTGGCCCGGCCCCGGCCGGTGCGGCGCATGGTCTGGTAGAGCAGCCGCGCGGGCGCCTCCGCCAGGCCGCGCGTGTCCACCGCGAGCAGCTCCTCCACCACGCCCGGCTGGCCCAGGCGCAGCAGCTCCACGCCCGCCGCGAAGCGCGGGTCCTTCCGGAGCGGGCCGGGCGGCAGGGGCCAGACCTCGTCGTCGGCCGGCGCGGCGGTGTTCACCGTCTTCGCGGCGGCGGGCCGGGCCGAGGCCTCCGCCAGCCGGGCCAGGCGCTCCGGCGCGTGCTGCGCCAGGCGCGTCCGGGACAGCAGCCCGTACCACCCCGTGGGCCGCTCGGTGGCGATGAGCTCGTAGCGCGCGAGCGCCGCGTCCAGCGCGCCGCCGTTCTCCTGGACGCGGGCCTGCCAGTAGCGCGCGCGCCAGAGGGCGTCATCGGTGCGCGCGGCCTCCGGCAGCTGCTCCACCGCCATCAGCGACGCCAGGCCCTGCTGCGCCTCGCCGTTGCGCAGGTGCAGCCAGAAGGCGCGGAAGAGGGCCTCGGCGGCGAAGTTGCCGGCGGGGTAGCGCTTCGCCAGCGCCTCGTAGTTCTGGAGCGCCTCGTCCGCGCGGCCCAGGCGCTGCTGCGTCCAGGACTGGAAGAACAGCGCGTCGTCCGCGTAGCCGTGCTCCGGGTAGTCGCGGGCCAGCGTGGCGTAGGTGTCCACCGCCGCCTCGGGCTGCACCACCGACTGTGAGTACGCGAGCAGGTACAGCGCCTGCGGCCGCTGCTCGGGCGACTGGCACTCGCGCGCCACAGGCTCCAGCACCTGGATGGCGCGGCGGTGCTGGCGCTCCTTGCGCAGGGCGCGGCCCAGGGTGAGCTGGGCGCGGCAGGCCAGCTCGTCCGGCAGCTCCGTGCGAGGGCCCGAGCGGGCCAGCAGGTTCATGGCCGCGACGTTCTGGTGCAGCTCCACCAGCGCCTCCGCGCGGCGCACGCGCCACTTCATGGGCAGGGGCAGGTCGCGCAGCAGGGTGCGCGCGCGGTCCGCCTCCCGGGACAGGGGCGCGGTGGCCCAGACCTCCAGGAGCGCGCGGTGCTCCGCGTTGTACTGTCCCTGCGCGCGCGCCAGGTCGCAGTACGCGAGCAGCGCCTTCATCCGCAGCGGATCCGGCCCGCGCGCCTGCCGGTGGTCGATGAACTCCTGGAGCGCGGCGAGCGCCTCGGGGATCTTCAGCTGGCGCTTGAGCACGCGCGCCATGGTGAAGCGCGCCTCCGGGTAGAGCGGGGAGCTGGGGCTCACCGCGCCGTACTGCTCCGCCGCGCGCAGCGGCTTGTGCAGCCGCTCATGCGCCTGCGCGGCCTTCATCAGGCAGTGGTCGCGCAAGGGGACATAGTCCTCCGCGAGCGCGGTGAACTCCGCGGCGGCGGTGGTGAAGTCGCGCGCCAGGAACGCGCTCTGCGCCTGGAGGAAGCGGCCGGGGAGGGAAGGGGGGGCCTCCGTCGCGAGCAGCGCCCGCGCGGACTTGTACCGGCCCCGGTCGAGCTCCGCCTTCGCCTTCGCCAGCAGCCCTTCCGCGAAGTAGGGCGTCAGCCGCTCCGGCCCGAAGGCCTCCGCCGTCACCTCGTCCTGCGAGGGCTGCGCCGTCGGCGTGTCGAGCAGGGCCTCCAGCTTCTCCTCCGACATCACGTCGCCGGAGTCGTCCTCGTCGGGCGCCTGCGCCCACGCGGCGCCCGGAGCCCACAGGCCCGCGCACGCGAGCAAGACCGCCGCCGTTCCTCGAAGTCCGTCCATGCCAGCCCTCGTTCATCCGTCAGGGACCCCGATGGATTGGCACTGCGACCCCGCTTGGAACCTGCCCGCCTGTCCGCTTGACAGGCCCGCGTTGGCTTTCGTGCATCCGCCCCACGGCACACACCGGGAGCGCTGCACGAAAGCCAACGGCCCGGCGCCCGCGCGGGTGGCGTCTGGGGCGCTACATACCCAGGGGCGCCCGCCTGCCGTGAGGGCGCGGCGCTCCGCGCGGCGCGTCGCGCGGGATGCGGAGCGCCACCTCGTAGGGGTCCCGACCGCGCGGCCAGCCATTCACCGGAGGTGCGAGTGACGTCTGCCTTTCCTGTCACCCCCGCGTCGTCACGCGGTGGTGACAATTCGCTCCGACCCCGGAGTGGGGGAGGCATGTGACAGGTGATACATGAGGAGAATCGATGTGAATCATTGGCTCCTCTTGCAGCCCCTGGGTCTGTAGCTTTACCGTGGGCCTGCTCCCTCCCCCGGAGACTCATGGCCGCCCCGATTCCCCCGTCGTCGAGTGTCGCGGTTGAAGTGAAACCCCCTCTGGCCCGCGTCTGGTGGCTCGCCCTGCGGCCCAAGACGCTGACCGCGTCCATCGCCCCCACGCTGCTGGGCTGGGCCTTCGCCAACGCGGAGGGGCACTGGCAGCCCCTCCCGGCGCTCACGTTCCTGGTGGGCTTCGTGCTCATGCAGATCGTCAGCAACCTGGTGAACGACTACGCGGACTTCGAGCGGGGCGCGGACACCGAGGCGCGCCTGGGCCCCGCGCGCGTCACGCAGAAGGGCTGGCTCACGGCGCGCGAGGTGGCCACGGCCGCGGCGCTGGCGTTCACCGGCTCCTCGCTGGCGCTGCTGCTGCTGACCCAGGCGGATGGGTGGCCGGTGTTCCTGGGCGGCGCCTTCTGCCTGGGAGGCGCCGTCTTCTACTCCGCGGGCCCCGTCCCCCTGGGCTACCTGGGCCTGGGCGACGTGCTGGTGCTGATCATCTTCGGGCTCCTGGGGGTGAGCGGCAGCTACGGGGTGCTCACCCACCACGTCACGCCGGCCGTGGTGCTGGCGGGGCTGTCCATGGGGTTGTTCTCCGCGGGCATCCTCGCGGTGAACAACCTGCGCGACCGCAAGACGGACGTCGTCGCCGGCAAGCGCACGCTCGTGGTGCGCTTCGGCCAGCGCTTCGGGCAGTGGGAGTACACGGTGGCGGTGGCGGGCGCGTTCGTGCTCCCGGTGGTGGCCTGGGCGGTGATGCCCGAGCACCCCAAGGCCTGGCTCTTCACGCTGGCCGCCCTGCCGCTCGCGGTGAAGCAGATCCGCGCCATCTGGCGCGAGGACGGCGGCGCGCTCAACCCCTACCTGGGGAAGACGGCGGCGCTCGGGCTCGTCTTCGCGCTGCTCCTGTCCGCCGGCCTCAGCCTCTAGCCCGACGCCCCGAGTCATGCGACCGGGCCACCCAAGTCCCCCCGCGCGATTCGAAGTCCACGAATTGCGCGGACTCTCATAATGTGGTCAGTTTGAACCGATGAGGTGTTCTCCTCCCAACCCTTCCCGGACCTCACCGTCTCCGCGTGGCGGAGCGCTGGCGGCGTCGGGAATGGTGGGTCGCGTGGGCCCGCGCGTGAGGACACCTGCTCCCCTTCCTCCCCCTGACTGCCTCCGGCCTCGTCTTCCATGAACCGCTCAATCCTGTTGAAGAGCGCGTGGTGCGCCCTGCTGGTGCCCCTGCTGTCCTGCAACCTCCTCAAGGTCACTGACGACGAGGGGTCCACCACGGGCCGCGGCGCCAAGCGGTTCGACCCGTACCAGGGCCTCAACTCCGGCGCGATCCGCCTCAGCCTCCAGTACATCAACGGCTGCGCCTTCCTGCCCAACGGCCAGATGGCGGCGAAGAACGGCGTGCCCATCCCATACCCGGACGTGTGCATCACGCCGCTCGCGCAGAACCCGCTGACGCTGTCGCCCCCGGCGGGGACGATGCAGATCCTGTCGGACACGCAGTACTTCCTGAACCAGTTCTCCGTGACGGAGAGCGTGGTCAACCAGCACACCAACCCCACCGACCTGACGCCGGCGCTCAACTGGATCAAGACCCAGTCGGTGTTCGCCGGCCTGGACTGGACCAACGTCAACCAGGGGCCGGACGAGTGGACCTTCTACAGCCTCGCGGGCGCGGTGGAGGACTGCTGGACGCGTGAGGTGCAGTTCGGCAACGCCAACTGGCAGAAGGTGAAGGACGACACCATCACCGTGGAGGTGCTGGACGAGACGGGCGCCTCGCGCGCGAGCCAGACGTACCTGCGCTCGGAGCTGCTGGCCTCCTCGCCCTACGCCGGCCACAGCCGCTTCGCCTGGCGCTCGGAGAACCTGAAGGCGCCGCGCTTCCCCGGCGACAAGGACCCCGGCACGGTGACGGGCCTCGCGGGCGGCCTGGATCAGAGCCCCACCACGCGCACCATCGCGCGCGTGGACTGGGTGGGCAGCACCAACCCGTTCAAGGTGCTGCGCATCCCGCGCCTGTCGGGCCCTGGCGCGCTCAAGGCCACCTGGAGCCAGCTGCCGGACAAGCCGTTCTACTTCCCGGTGACGTACGTCATCCCGGAGGAGCGCCCGTCCACGTGCACCGACGACGCCGGCAACCCGGTGCAGTGCAGCCCGGGCCTGGACTCGCGGCTGGTGTTCTCGCCCCCGAAGGAGGGCAGCTTCTACAAGCCCGGCGAGGACGTGAGCGTCTACGTGGACCTGCGCGACAGCTCGGGGGCCCACCTGCACTCCAGCGACCTGCTGCCCAGCGCGCGGGACATCATCGGTGGCCAGTCCAACGGCGTGCTGACGTTCGTCCCCGGCGTCTTCTCCATCACGGGGGAGAACGACACCATGTCCAACGTGGCCATCGCGGGGCCGCTGCAGGACCTGAAGGTGCTGGGCAACCCCAGCGACGCGCCCCAGTTCTACGCGAGGCCGTTCCCGTTCCCCGTCTATGATGACGCCACGCTCACGGGCCTGACGCCGGGCCTCATCGACTACAAGTGGCCCACGCGCCAGACGTTCACGCTGCCGGAGAACGCGAAGCCGGGCACCTACGTGGCGCTGGTGAAGTTCAACCGCGGGTCCATGGGCGAGCGCGTCGCGAAGCTGAACCCCTTCTTCTTCCAGGTGGGCCAGGACGAGCCGACGACGTACCCGGGCAACGTGGGCAACTGCCAGCTGTGCCACCGCGGCGTGCTGTCGCTGGACAACCTGCGCCACGGGCTGTCGGTGGATCACATCGAGAGCTGCAAGGTCTGCCACCACTACGACACGGACACCGTGGGCCGCACGCAGGAGATGGTGCACCGCATCCACATGAACTCGCCCAACTACCCGGCGAACCGCGCGGACTGCACCGTGTGTCACCTGACGCGCAAGAGCGCCGAGCGGCCCAGCCTGGGGCTGTGCGGCTCGTGCCACATCTCGCAGCACGGTGACGAGTTCTTCCAGATCGCCTTCAGCCAGCGCGGCACGCCCAGCAAGTTCGGGAACTGCGCGCAGACGTGCCACGGCGGCGATCAGGTTCCCTCCAGCCACATCCTCCCCGCGAAGTAGGGGACGCGACCCGCCATGCACAGAGCCCTCTTCGTCGGAACGCTCCTCGGCGCGGCCCTGCTGAACGCCGGCTGCCAGGACAACTCCTCCACCCCCGCGGCGTCGAACTTCACGCCGCGCCCCGTCTACGAGAACCGCGAGCCGGAGGGGCTCACCACCCGGCTCTCCGGCTTCGCGGTGGACCCGGAGGCCTACTTCTTCAACCTGGCCAACTGCGCCGTGCCGCCCGCGCAGTGCCCGCTGCCGCCGCTGTACGCGGAGTTCAGCCCGCTGTTCCAGCGCTCGGTGGTGCGCGGGGCGCTCGTCACGTTGCAGGACACGGTGCCGGATCCCGCCACCGGCCAGCCGCCCGCGCCGGGCGCGCCCGTGCCCTCCGACGCGCAGGGCCTGTGGACGATGGAGAAGGTGCCCACCCGCAGGGGCGCGCCGTACTTCGTCCTGTCCGTGCCGGGGCCGGGGACGGTGGCCAACGACGTCGCGGGGCCCTTCCCGCTGCCGCCCGTGCCGGCGGGCAACTACCTGACCACCATGACGGTGCGCCCGGTGGTGCCGGCCCACAGCGCGTGCGTGGGCCTCGAAGCGCTCCAGATGAGCGACCAGGGCATCCTGGACGCGGTGGCCCGCTCCCTGAGCGCGGAGAGCGCCCCCGCGACCGTGACGGTGGCGGACCTGCTCAACCCGGCGAAGTACGGCGGCGTGACGGTGTTCTGGCTCTACGCCCCGGGCTTCCCCGTGTTCCGCGTGCCGGCGGACAACACGACGGTGGAGGCGTCCAGCGGCCGGGTGCTCCACGTGGAGTGGGCGCCCCCGGGCGCGCTGCCTCCGGCCCTGGCGCCGCTGCAGTCCGCGCGCGGCTTCTTCATCCCGCCGGGCCCGCCGGCGGCCAGCAGCTCGGTGGGCATCATCGTCGTCGTGCAGCCTCCGCTGATGGGGCCTCCGGCAACCATCACCTACACGGTGAAGGACACGCTGGAGATCGCGCCGGGGCAGGGGCCGCGCTTCGTGTTCCAGCCGCTGGATGTCCCGCAGGTCCCGGGCCTCGTCACGTTCGCCGGTCTCCAGCTGAACAGCACCGTGCCCACGACGACCGTGTCGATCCCGCCCCTCACCACCTGTCTGCCCGGGCAGTAGCAGTCGCCGTCGCAACGCCTCCGCTCCGTCCATCCCCGTCCCGTGGGGTGGCGGAGTGCCGTGTCCCCGTTCGTTCGGAGCACCGTCCCCATGATGAAGAAGATCCTGATCGCCGTAGGCGTCCTGGTCGCGCTGGCCTTGATTGGCGCGGGTACCGCCATGGGTGTCGCCACCCACAAGATCAACAAGACGTATGACTACGTCGCGCTGCCCAACATCGTGCGGGACAGCACTCCGGAGGGCATTGCCCGCGGTGAGCAGGTGTTCCGCGCGGTGTGCGGCGAGTGTCACGCGGGCGGCGGCAACACCAAGCCCGTGGGCGGCCGGATGCACGACTTCCCGGCCGAGCTGGGCACGTTCTACTCCGCGAACATCACCTCCGACATGGAGAAGGGCGTGGGCGCCTGGACGGACCAGGAGATCGCCCGCATGGTGATCAACGGCATCGACAAGAACCACCACTTCCGCCCCATGCCCCCGTTCCCCAACATGGGTGACAAGGACATCGCGGCGGTCATCGGGTTCATGCGCTCCGGGCACCCGGACTTCGCGCCGGAGAAGCAGCAGCCGCCGCGCTCCGAGCTGACGCCGCCGGGCCGCATGGCGTTCGCGTTCGCCATGGGCATCAACGACAAGGGCCGCACGGAGCCGGTGCCCGTGCCCGCGAAGGCGGCGGACTCCGTGGAGTACGGCCGCTACCTCGCCTCCGCCGTCTACGACTGCACCTTCTGCCACTCGCCGGGCCTGGAGAGCAGCGCGGTGAAGATGCAGCACCCGGAGACGCTGCTGAGCGGCGGCTTCGAGTTCGACCTGGTGCCGCTGGGCGGCGAGGGCAAGCTGCTGTCGCCCAACATCACCCCCAGCGAGACGGCCGGCATCGGCAAGTGGACGCTGGACGAGTTCAAGCACGCGATGATCACCGGCATCACGCCCGGGGGCTTCATCCTGCGCCCGCCCATGCCCAAGTACCGCTACGCGGACGACGTGGAGCTCGCGGCCCTCTACACCTTCCTGCGCTCCGTGAAGGCCAACGACACGGTGGTGCCGCCGCCCACCCACGGCCGCCCCAAGGTGGAGCCCTCCAACAGCGACCCGGAGAAGATGTTCAGCGCCCTCGGCTGCGCGACCTGCCACGCCCCCGGCAAGGCCTACGAGGCCAAGCTCCAGGGCGCCAAGGGCAAGTCCCCGGAGGAGGTGGCCAAGTGGATCCGCAACCCGGAGTCCTTCAAGCCCGGCACTCAGATGCCCACCTACGAGTCGCTCGTCGACGAGAACAACGCCCTGACCCTGGCCAGGTACGTCCTGGGCAAGACGGGCGGCGGCGTGAGCGAAGGCACCACGCCCTGAGCCTGGCGTCGGTGTGAGCTGCTCCCCCGCGTGAGTGTCGACACGCGGGGGCGGGCCGCTTCAGGAGGGCGTGACGCCGGCCACGAGGTAGAAGCGCACCTGGCCGGAGTTGACGGCGTAGGCGACGTCCACGCCCAGCAGGGGCAGCACCACGTTGTTGAGGTACAGCCGGAGCCCCGCGCCCACGCCCTGGGCCACGGTGACGGCCTTCTGTTGCGCCAGCGTCTGCGGCAGGTAGCCGCGGATGAGGCGGCCGCTCGGGTCGAGCAGGACGCCGTCCGAGGGCAGCTCCCTCCAGGCGATGGCGCCCGTGTCGGAGAAGCCCACGCCCCGGAAGGCCAGCGACTTCACCTTGAAGAGCGGGAAGTGGTACTCGGCGGTGAAGGTGAGCCGGGTGTCGCCGCGGAACTGCCGGTACTGGAAGCCGCGCAGCGTGTTGCCGCCCATCACCAGCTCCTGGTGGAAGGGCAGGTCCTTGCCCAGGGCCAGCTCGCCGCGCAGCACCAGGTTGTTCTCCGTGAAGAAGCGGAGGCCGTGGCGGTAGAGGAGGCCGAACTTGCGGTAGCGGAAGTCGCTCCACACGCCCGGGGAGGACACCTCGTAGGAGGCCTCCAGGTTGAGCCCCTCCGTCACCGCGTGCAGCGTCTGGCGCGAGTCCAGGCCCACCATGAAGCGCAGCGACGTGTCGCGCAGGGCCGGGCCGGTGGAGAACGCCTGGCTCGTCACCGGCTTCTTGGCGTCCGGGGACTGCGCGTCGATGCTGGCGAGGCGGTACTTCGCCGCCGCGCGCACGCGCTCGAAGAGGATGAAGCCCAGCTCGGAGCTGATGGACGCGGAGTTGAGGCGCGTGCGCCGGAGGATCTCCGGATCGTCCTGGCTGGGGCCCGGGCGGTATTCATCCACGCGGTCGCTCTTCAGCTGCCCCTCCAGGCTGAACTTGAGCTGCGGCAGGCCGAAGAGGATGGGGTCCAGGTAGCCCACGTACAGGCCGCTCTCGCCGGTGCTCACCTGCGCCGCGACGGCGACCTTCTTCGCGCGGCCGCCCAGGTTGTTCTCCGCGTAGAGCAGCCCGCCGCCGGTGTTCGCGGAGGACAGGGCTACCGTGGGGGCCACCACCCACGACGCCTTGTCCTTCACCCGCAGCACCAGCCGCACGCGCCCGTCGGACAGGGGCTCCGTGCTCACGCGGGCCTCCTGGAAGAGGCCCGTGGCCAGCAGGCGCCGCTCCACCTTCTCCAGCTCCTCGCTGTCCACCTCGTCGCCCACGTCCACGCGCCCGAACGAGCGCACCGTCCCGGAGGTCGTCTTGTTCGCGCCCTCCACCGTCACCTCCGCCACCTCGCGGCGGTCGGGCGTGGAGGCGGGCGTGTCCTCGTCGGCGTGGGCGAGGGGGGCTCCCAGGCCCGGCAGGGCCATGGCGAGGACGGACAGGTGACGGCGGACGCGGTGGGGGATCACGCCCTGCTCATACCGCACCCTCCTTGGGTCCTGGCTGTTTCGGCGCGTGTCGGCCGGCGCGGGCGCGCGATGCTCAACGTTCGGCGCGCGCCGCCCGGGGGCCGGGTTGCCCGAGGCTCCACGGGAGGACCATCCGACACGCGGGCCCACCCGCCTCGTCGACGAGGCGGCGCTCCCGGACCGGACGCCTTCCCGCCGGGCGGGTGAGCGGGACGGGGCGCTTTGCGCGGGGGCGGGTGGAGGCTACCGTGCGGCCCGCATCGGCCGTGGTCCCCGTCCCGCACCCGAGGAGTCCCTTCGCATGTCCCGCGCCGCCCCCGACTTCGACCTGGCCTCCGTGGACGTGGAGGGCTTCTACCGGGAGCTGAAGGCGCTGCGCGCGCGGCTGGACGCGAACCTGGGGGACGCGGACGCGGCGCACCTGCGGAAGATGGAGCGCTGGGGCAGGGTGGCGTCGGTGCTGGGCGTGGCCACGGCGTGGATCGCCCCCAACCCGCTCTCCGCCGTGGCGCTGGGCCTGGGCCGCTCCACGCGCTGGCTGCTCATGCACCACGTGGGGCACCGCGGCTATGACCGCGTGCCGGGCATGCCCGCGTCGCGCACCAGCAAGGGCTTCGCGAAGGGCGCCCGCCGGTTCGTGGACTGGCTGGACTGGATGCTGCCGGAGGCGTGGGTCTTCGAGCACAACGTGCTGCACCACTCGCACACCGGCGAGGAGGCGGATCCGGACCTGCTGGAGCGCAACGCGGAGGGCACGCTGCGCGACACCGGCCGGCCGCTGCCCCTGCGCTACGTGCAGCTGGGGCTCCTGGCCCTCACGTGGCGCGCGAGCTACTACGCGCCGGAGACGCTGGGCTCGCTGCGCCGCAAGGGGCGGCGCGAGGGCGGGGCGCTGACGCGCGCGGAGGTCTGGGAGCTGGTCTCGCGCTGCTACCTGCCCTACGCGGCCGTCTACTTCGGGCTGTACCCGGCGGCGTTCCTGGTGCTGGGGCCGTGGGCGGCGTTCAGCGTGCTCTGCAACTCCGTGCTGGCGGACGTCGTCACCAACCTGCACACGTTCTTCGTGGTGGGGCCCAACCACACCGGCGAGGACCTGTACCGCTTCGACTCGGCGCCCGCGAACAAGGCGGAGCGCATGGTGCAGCAGGTGGTGGGCAGCGCGAACTACCGCACGGGCGGCGACCTCAACGACTTCGCCCACCTGTGGCTGAACTACCAGATTGAACACCACCTCTGGCCGGACCTGCCGATGCTGAAGTACCGCGAGGCGCAGCCCCACGTGAAGGCGCTCTGCGAGAAGTACGGCATCCCCTACGTGCAGGAGAGCGTCTGGACGCGCGCGCGGAAGATGGTGGACGTCGTCGTGGGCAAGGCGTCCATGAGGCGGCTGGTGAAGGCCGCGGCGCCCGCGATGTCCGCCGCGGACGCCCGGGCGGAGGCCTCCGCGGCCTGAGCGTCAGGCGGGCGGCGCGCGACGGCGGCGGGACACCGGGGCGAGCGCCACGGGCGTGGCCTCGGGCGCCGTGTCCTCGCGGCGCACGGCCTCCGCGTTCACCACGCGCGTGCCGTCGGGCTGGACGGGCAGCCCCAGCGTCTCCACGAACAGGCGGTAGCTCTCCTCCAGGCGGCGGTGCAGCGCGCCGAAGGTCTGGTGCGCGGTGCCGGGCATGTCCTCGGTGTAGGTGAAGTACCAGCGCAGCTCGTCCAGGCGGGCGTAGAAGTGGTCCACCACCGCCTGCTCCTGCTCGGTGAGGTGGATGAGCTGGGCGAAGGCGCCGTCCGCGTAGCGCGAGGCCACCGTCTCCACCAGCGGGTCGCGGCTGCGCAGGCGGGAGAAGAGGAGGAACATCTCGTCCCGGCGCGCGGCCAGCCGGCGCATGATGCCCGCGGCGTCGAGGGCGAGCAGGTTGCGCACGCGCGCGGAGGTTTCTTCGGCCTTCTTGCGGCGAGCCATGGTGCGACACAGCCTACCGTCAGTGGCACCCCTCCACGCCAGGGGCTGCCCTCT
The DNA here is from genome assembly GCF_041903675.1 of Corallococcus sp. RDP092CA. NCBI lineage: Bacteria > Pseudomonadati > Myxococcota > Myxococcia > Myxococcales > Myxococcaceae > Corallococcus > Corallococcus sp. RDP092CA. The sequence continues at coordinate 28,608 of NZ_JAYESI010000015.1, forward strand.
CCGTGGGGCGCCGGGCGGCCGGGCCCATGTCGGCCCCACGGCGATGCGGCGCGGCGGGAGAGCGGTTGTTACGGTGGGGCCACCATGGTGCTCAAGATCGTCCAGGCGGGGGAGCCGGTGCTGCGCCAGCGCGCGCGGGAGCTGACCCCGGAAGAAATCGGCAGCGAGGACACGCGGCGGCTCATCCAGCTGATGCGCGACACGATGCGCGACGCGCCCGGCGTGGGGCTCGCGGCACCCCAGGTGGGCGTGGGGCTGCGGCTGGTGGTCATCGAGGACCGCGCGGAGTACCAGGCCGGCGCGTCGCCCGCGGACCTGGCGCTCCGGGAGCGGGCGCCGGTGGCCTTCCACGTCCTCATCAACCCCAGGCTGGTGGTGGAGGACCCCACGCCCATGGAGTTCCACGAGGGCTGCCTGAGCGTGAACGGGCTGGCGGCGCTGGTGGCCCGGGCGCGCGGCGTGCGCGTGGAGGCGCTGGACGAGCACGGGCGGCCGGTGACGGTGTCCGCGCGCGGCTGGTACGCGCGCATCCTCCAGCACGAGCTGGACCACCTGGACGGCACGCTCTACGTGGACCGCATGGAGACGCGCAGCCTCACGACGCAGGAGAACCACCGCCGGCACTGGCTGGGCAGGAGCACGGCCCAGGTGCGCACGGCGCTGGGACTGCCGGAGCAGCCCCCCTCGACTCCCCGAAAGGACCCGACATGAGCAGCAAGCTGTTCACCCCCTTGAAGCTGCGGGACATCACCTTGCGCAACCGCGTGGTGGTGTCTCCCATGTGCCAGTACTCGAGCGACGACGGCTTCGCGAACGAGTGGCACGTGGTGCACCTGGGCAGCCGCGCGGTGGGCGGCGCGGGGCTGGTGCTGACGGAGGCCACGGCGGTGGAGCCGGAGGGCCGCATCTCGCCGCAGGACCTGGGGCTGTGGAAGGACGCGCACGTGGAGCAACTGGCGCGCATCAACCGGTTCATGCACCAGAACGGCGCCGCGTCCGGCGTCCAGTTGGCGCACGCGGGCCGCAAGGCGTCCACGCCCCGGCCGTGGGATGCGGGCAAGCGCGTGGAGCCGGAGCACGGCGGCTGGCAGGTGCTGGGGCCCACGACGGAGGCGTTCGAGGAGGGCTACCCGGTGCCCACGGCGCTGGACGAGGCGGGCATCCAGCGCATCGTGAAGGCGTTCGCGGACGCGGCCGTGCGGGCGAAGGCGGCGGGGTTCCAGGTCATCGAGCTGCACGCGGCGCACGGCTACCTGCTGCACGAGTTCCTGTCGCCGCTGTCGAACAAGCGGACGGACCGGTACGGCGGGACGTTCGAGAACCGGACGCGCTTCGCGCTGGAGGTGACGCGGGCCGTGCGCGCGAAGTGGCCGGAGTCGCTCCCGCTCTTCATGCGCGTCTCCGCCACGGACTGGGTGGAGGGAGGCTGGGCGCCGGAGGACTCCGTGGCGCTGGCGCGGCTGGTGGCGAAGGAGGGCGTGGACCTGCTGGATTGCTCGTCCGGCGGCGTGGTGCCGTCCGCGAAGATTCCGGTGGGGCCGGGCTACCAGACGCACCTGGCGGAGCGGGTGCGCAAGGAGACCGGCCTGCTGACGGGCGCGGTGGGGATGATCCGCTCCGCGTACCAGGCCGAGCACATCCTGGCCTCGGGGCAGGCGGACGTCGTCTTCCTGGCGCGGGAGCTGCTGAGGGATCCGTACTGGCCGCTGCGCGCGGCGAAGGAGCTGCGCTCGGACGTGCTGTGGCCGCACCAGTACGAGCGCGCGAAGAACTGATCGGCGTAGGCTCCCGCGCATGCTGACCGAGGTGCAGGCGGGCCCCTATACCGTGCGCGGCGTGTCCGTGGGCGGCGTGTATACGTCGCTCCTGGTGCCGGAGCTGGGGGTGCTGCTCGACGCGGGCATCCCCATCCGCTCCTTCGCCACCACGGACCGCATCTTCCTCAGCCACGGGCACGCGGACCATGCGAGCGCGTTGGGCTCGCTGCTGGGCATCCGCGCGCTCGTGGGGAGGGGGCCGCCGTTCATCTACCTGCCGGCGGAGATCGAAGCGCCGGTGCAGGAGGCGCTCGCGGCGCTGGGGCGCCTGCACCGGATGAAGTCGGAGATCCGCACCGTCCCGCTGCGCCCCGGCGACACCGTGAAGGTGCAGCAGGACGTGTGGGTCCGCGCCTTCCGCACGCACCACCCCGTGCCGTCGCTGGGGTACCAGTTCCTGCGCCGCGTCTCGAAGCTCAAGGCCGGGTTCCGCGAGCTGCCGCCCGCGGAGATCGGCCGTCGCCGCCGGGCCGGCGAGCCCCTGTTCGACGAGGTCGAGCGCCTGGAGCTGGCCTACTGCACCGACACGCTCTCCAACGTGCTGGAGCGCCAGCCGTCGCTGTTCGACAGCCGGGTGCTCATCCTCGAATGCACGTTCATCGACGCGGAGCGCACCGTGCGCGACGCGCAGGAGCGGGCCCACATCCACCTGGAGGAGATCGCCTCCCTGGCGGACCGCTTCCAGAACGAGGCGCTGGTCCTGATGCACTTCAGTCAGGCTTACAGCCCCGCGCAGGTCCACGCGACGCTCCAGGCCCGGCTGCCCGCGTCGCTGCTCGAGCGCGTGCGAGTCTTCGCGCCTGACGCCGGCCGCTGGTTCGGTTGACCCGGGGGCCGGCCTGCCTGGAGGCTGCCATGACGTCCTCATCCCCGCGTCACGTCCTCATCGCCGGTGCTGGCATTGGAGGCCTGACGCTGGCCTGCGCCCTCCAGCGCGCGGGCCTCCACGCCACCGTGTTCGAGCGCGCCGATGCCCTGCGTCCCGTGGGCGCGGGCCTCATCGTGCAGATGAACGCCTCGGTCGCGCTGCGCCGCATCGGCCTGTGTGACGCGGTGGTCGCGGAGGGCGAGCGCGCCGAGCGGACCGTCATCCTCGAACCCACCGGAGCCCCCATCACCCGCGTGGACGCGCGGTCGCTCCAGGCGGAGCTGGATGCTCCGATGGTGGCCCTCCACCGCGCCCGCCTCCAGGCCGTCCTCCGCGCCCACGCGGGCCCGGAGGACGCCGTGCGGCTGGGCGTCGCCGTGACGGGCTTCCAGGATGACGGCGAGCGCGTCACGGTGACGTTGTCGGATGGCGGCACCCTCACGGGCGATGTCCTGGTGGGCGCGGATGGGCTGCGCTCCTCCGTGCGGACCGGCCTGCTGGGAGCGCGGCCCACCCGCTACTCCGGCTATACCAGCTGGCGCGGTGTCTGCGCGGGCGCGGAGCTGGTGCAGGCGGGCCACTTCACCGAGACGTGGGGCCGGGGCGCGCGCTTCGGCGTCGTGCCCATCGGGCATGGCGAGGTGTACTGGTACGCCACGCTGAACGCGCCCGCGGGCGCGGAGGATGCGCCGGGACAGACGCTCGCTGTCCTCCAGGAGCGCTTCAAGGGATGGCACGCGCCCATCGCGCGGCTGCTCGCGGCGACGTCGCCCGAGCGCGTCCTGCGCACGGACATCCACGACCGTCCGCCGGTGCGGCGCTGGAGCCGGGGCCGGGTGACGCTGCTGGGGGACGCCGCGCACCCGATGACGCCGAACCTGGGGCAGGGCGGGTGTCAGGCCATCGAAGATGGCGTCGTGCTGGGAGAGTGTCTCGCGGCGCCAGGGCGCGTGGAGGACGCGCTGCGGGCCTACGAGGCCCGCCGGGTGAAACGCGCCAACACGCTGGTCGTTCGCTCACTTCAGGTGGGACGCGTGGCTCAATGGGAAAGTGGACTCGCGTGCTTTGTCCGCGATGCGCTATTCCGCCGGGTTCCTGAGTCGACCGCGCGACGGCAGCTACGGACGCTTGTCCAGGACACGCGCTGAGGCGAGCTCAGTAGAGTTTGTCTTTGCCAGGGGCGCGCTGTCGGGGCCCTGGCGGGGGAACACATGCAGACGAAACCGAAGCGGCTTGCCGCCCTCGTCCTCGTGTCCACGTCCGCGTGTCAGCGCACCGAGCCGCAGGCCGCCACGGCAGGACCTCCCGCGACGCCGCCGTCCCTCGCCGTCGTGCCTCCGGATGCCGGGACCGCCGAAGGCGCCGCCGAGGTCAACGCGCGCATCCAGAATGTCCTCGGAGATCCCTCGAAGTATGAACAGACCTTCACGGCGTTCCAGAAGGCGGTGGCCGCGCACGACGTGAGGGCCGTCGCCGCCCTGGTGGCGTATCCCTTCACCGCGAACGTGGGCGGCAGGAAGGTGAAGCTGCCGGATGCCGCTGCGTTCATGCGGCACTACGAGGCCATCGTCACGCCCGACATCGCCAGGGTCATCACGCGGCAGCGCTACGCGGACCTCTTCGTCAATGCGGACGGCGTGATGTTCGGCCAGGGTGAGGCCTGGCTCAACGGCGTCTGCAAGGACGCCGGATGCAAGGAGTTCGATGTCCGGGTGATCGCCATCCAGTCATCGAGGTGAAACGGACGGCTACCAGAACTTCCACCAGGGGCGTCGGGGTGCCACCGGGGCAGTGGCCACGGTCACCGGAGCGGCGGGAGGCGGTGGGACGAACGGTACCGACGTCGACCATTCCGACATCGCTTCGGGCGAGAGCACGATGAGGGTTGGGGTGAAACGCACGTCCTTGGGATCCGAGCCCCGGTTCAGCAAGCCATTGAGGGCTCGGACCGTCGCTCCGGAGTTGGAGATGTGGACCAATTGTTCGCGCGTGAGGCGGGTCTTCCCCTGGAAGGCCTCCTCAGCCAGCTGAACGGCCTCGCGCCACAGCGGCTCCTCCGCCAACAATATTGTCCGCTGGATCATCGGGGGATTGGCGGTGAACTCGGCCGAGATCGGCGCCATCGCGCCCAACCGCTTCAGCATGGGCTCGCCAAAGGCCAGGGGCAGATACGCGTCGAGCTTCTCCGCCTCCAATCGGGTCGCGCCCTGCTCCTGGAAAAGGGCAATCGGATCATCGTCCTCGGAGAGCCCGAGCCAGGTCGCGACCGCGCGGCTCACGTCCACGCCGCCCTGGAGCGTCAGGAACAACCTTCGACTGAGGAACCCCGGAGCGCTTGGCCAGGAGGCCTTGTCGAGCCGGTCCGCCAGCGCCTGCCAGGGTTCGTTGTCGAGCAGCACCTCCAATGAAAGCCGGGCTCCATCCATCTGGCAGTAATAGACGCGCACCCAATGCGTGCCGGAGGGGAGGGGGAGCGACTTGATGGCCTCCTCGAGCGTCGCGATCCACGGCTCCTCGTGACTCGGGGCGGTGCCATCACCGCGACTCACGATGTCGCCGAGGATGACCTTCCTGTCGATGCCGCCGACGCGCCACGTCTCCACGGTGACGTGATCATCGGGAGGCAGGAGGAAGGTGGACAGGAGGACGTGGAGACTTCCTCGCGTGAAGTTCTGGAGCCCGTCCTCCCATGCCTCCTGTTCCGTCGGGCCGAAGCCTCCCGCGGATTCGATGACCCACCGGCCCGTCCAGGGCTCCAGGACGACATCGAGCTGCCGCAGACAGAGGTCGGGCTCGGTTCGCGTGGCGATGATCTGGGCTTGAAGACGGGGACCTCCGGGCTCCACGCGGAGCCAGCCGTCTTCCTCCTGGAATGGCACACCGTGGGCGCGGAGGAGCTCTCCCAGGGGTTCGTTCGCGGACGTGGGCGTCATGGAATCCTCAGGACCGCGTGACCGACTCGAGGAACGGCAGCACGTGCGGCAGCACCTTGGGCGCCTTCGCCCAGGCGCCGCCGTGGTCGGCGTTCTCGATGGTCGCGAACGCCGCGCCGGCCCGCTGCGCCACGGCCTTCATGGAGTCGTGGTACGGGTCCATCGCGCCGCAATAGAGCAGCCCCGGCTTGCTGGCTTGCACCAGCGCCTCATCCAGGCCCGCCGACGTCTCACAGGCCTCCAGGCACAGCCGGAGCGCCTCCAGGTCTCCCGCGTCGATGGCCTCCGCCAGCTCCGGCGCGCGCCGTGCCCCCATGATGAGCACCTGGAACCAGTCCGGGGTCGTGCCGGGCTTGAGCTGCTTCTCCAGGGCCGCGTATGCCACGGGCAGGCCCACCACCGGATCCCAGCCGCCCACGACGTAGGACGCCAGCCGCTCCGGCGCGAGGGACGCGAGGCCACACACCGTCCAGCCTCCCATCGAGTAGCCCCACGCATGCGCCCGGTCGATGGAGAGCGTGTCGAGCACCGACAGCGCGTCCTCCACCCGGTGCCGGAGCCGATAGGCCTCCAGGTCGTGCGGCGTGTCGCTCTGGCCGTGCCCCAGCGAGTCGAACGTCACCACCGTGTACTGGTCCGTCAGCGCGGGCAGGTACCCCTTGAGCCCCCAGTGCGCGCCCACCTGGAGCAGGCCATGCAGGAGCAGCAGCGGCGGGCCCCTGCCCTGGACCTCGTAGTGGATGCGGCGGCCGGACTTCGTCGCGAAAGGCATGGAGAGGCTCCTTACAGGCCCGCGACCTTCGCTGCGCTGGAGACCGTGAAGCCGAAGGTCACCGCCTCACGGGCGCGCGGCGGCACGTTCAGCTCGAAGCGCACGATGCCCTCGTCGCTCACCTTGGCGGGCGCGGGCTTCGTGGCGTCCTTGAGCAGCGCCACCTCCACGGCCTCCACCTCAGACACCGGCATGCGCTCCTCCACCGCGAGCGCCGCGGGCTTCGCGCCCATGTTGGAGACGAACAGCTTCACCTTCTGCGTGCGCGTGCGCCGGCCGGTGATGCGGGCCGTCTCCTCGCCCACGTCCACCTGCCGCGACACGCGCAGCGAGTCCTCGCTGCCGAAGCCCAGCTTCACGCGCTCGCCTCGACCCGCGAACTTGAGCTGCGCGCGGCCCACGTAGCCGTGGTTGCGCACCAGGTCCACCGGACCCGCGAGCAGCACCGCCGGCCCCGTGTTGTCGAAGCGCGCCACGCGGTGCACCAGCGGCGACTGCTCCGGGCAGGCCACCAGCTCCGACGTGGCGGGGGAGGTGAAGGCGAACAGCGCCACGCGGTGGGCCTCGCCATCCGACGGCACCGTGGCCTTGTGCGGCGCGGACAGCGTCACCGGCTCGCCGCCGTCGTCCATGCCCGGCAGCGCGTCCGCCGCCTTCGGGGTCCCCGCCTCGCCCGTCTCCTGGAGCGACTCCTCGCGGAGGGAGACGTCCACCACCTGCTTCTCGCGCTGTGTCTTGTCCCGCAGGTAGAGCCAGTCCTCGGTGAGCCTGGGCGGCGTGGCCCCCAGCGTGGGCCGCGCCGTGGAGAAGGCCAGCGTCACGTCCTTCCAGGGCTCGCCGGTGTTCTGCCAGACCACCGCCTCGCACTCCAACGTGACCGAGGACGCCGCCTCCGCGAGGCCCAGCACCGCGCGGTAGGCCGGGCGCCAGGCGGCGCAGGGCACCAGGTAGGTGAGCGTCAGCGTCGCCTCGCCGCCCGCCGCGTGGCTCACGTCCAGCTCCGCGCGCACGTCCACCGTGGGCTCCGGCGCCTCCGTGCGCGACAGCACGTCGCGGCGCTCCTGGAGGTGCTGGCGCTCCAGCCGGCCCAGGTCGCGGCGGGCCTGCCGCAGCTGCTCGTCCGCGGCGGTCTGCTCCTGGCGGATGGTGGCGAGCTGCTCCTTCCACCGCGAGGGCTCCGCCTCGCCAGCGCCGGTGCGCTCGGCGATGGCGCGGAGGATGTCCCGGCGCGCGGTCTCCAGCAGGCCGTGCTTCGCCTCCAGGCGCCGCACCTCCGCCTGGGCGCGCGCCAGCACCTGCTCGCGCTCGAAGGCGCGGCGGGCCAGCTCCGAGTGGTGCTCGCGCAGCGCTTCCGGCAGCACCGCGCGCAAGGAGCGGCGCAGGCTGGCCTGGGTCACCAGGCCGCCGGTGAGCTTCGCCTGGAGCGAGCGGTCCACCGCCACCGCCGGCAGTCCGTCCACCACGAGCCGGCAGGGGCCCGGCGGCAGGGTCACCGTGCCGCTGCGCTCGACGAGGGCGCGGTCCTCCAGGACCGTCACCTTGACCAGGGGCAACAGAATGGAAGTGCGCATCACGTCCTCCGGTTCCCGCCGCTCAGCATCTTGCTGGCGGGCAGCTTCACGACCCACGTCGCCTTCATCGAGCGCTTCTCTCCGGCGGGGACGCTCACGCGCCACACCCGCTCGCCCTCCACCGCGTCCTCACCCGGCAGCGGCGTGGGCTTCTGCCACGGGGGCACCACCTCCGCCTCCTCCACCTTGATGTCCTTCTGGGAGTCGGGGACCGCGCTGACGCGCTCGGAGATGGCGATGGTCGCGGGGCGGGAGAGGTGGTTGGCCACCTCCACGGAGACATGGTGCGTGAGCACGGTGCCGTTGCCGAAGAGGCCGCCCGAGGCCTCGTCGAAGCGGGTGTTGCGCGCCACCTGGAGCGCCTCCTCCACGCCCAGTCCCAGCCGCTGCGTCTCGCCCGGCCCCAGCGTGGGCAGGGGCGACGTCATCAGGAACTCGTCGCCGAGCGTCACGTCCACCGGCCCCGCGAGCAGCGGGTGCGGCGAGGCGTTGTCCAGGCGCACCGTGCGGAAGACGCGCGGCTCCACCGACGGCACGCAGACGTACTCGGCCCGCAGGCTCAGCGGCACCGTCAGCATGGGCACGGTGTGCCACGCGCCATCGGAGGGCACGTCCGCGAGCGCCTCCGCGTCGAAGCGCGCATCGAAGTGGCGGGCGGAGTCGCGCGGAGGCATGGACCAGGTGGGGGGCGTCACGCTGTTCACGGACTCGGCGAAGGTGAAGGCCTGGGCCTCCAGGCGCACCACCTCCACCTGCACGTTCACGGAGGTGATGGACAGCATCGCCTGGGAGACGAGCGCGGAGCGGGGCCGCAGCCTGCCGCGCTGTCCCGGGGCGGCCGCGGAGGCCAGCGTCAGCGAGTCGTAGTCGAACAGGCCCTCCGCCGGCTCCAGCCCCGCCGCGCGGCGAAGCCCGTCGCCGCCGGAGCCTTCGTCGTCCGCGAGGTCCGCCATCGGAGCGTCATCGAGCTCCTCCTCCATGGCCCTGCGCTTCTTGCTGCGCAGGCGCTCCATGCCGCCACCGCCGCGGGCCGAGGGGCGGCTCGCAGCGGGGATGGCTTCGTCGCCGGTGATGCTGCGACGGGACATCGAGGGACGGGCTCCGCCCAGGAAGCCTCCCGAGGACTTGGGGGCCGCCATGGGCGGCGGCATCGGAGGAGGGGCGGACACGCTGGGCGCCGCTCCGGGGGCGCCTCCGAACGAGGCCCGGTCCTTGAAGGACTCGAGCTCCGCGGATGCGCCGTCCGCTTCTTTCAGCACGGGCTCCGGCATCGGAGGGGGCGGGGGCTTGGGCGGGGTGAGCTCCGGGCGGGCCCTGTACAGGGTGTCGTAGCCCGCGAACAGCTCCTCCAGGCCCGGCGCGGGCTCACGCCAGCCGGAGCGCGCGGGCGGGGGCTGGCTGCGGCCGATGCGCAGCGACTTCAGCTCCGGCACCTCCGCGCGCCGCTCCAGGCTCGCGGTGGAGGCCGCCAGCCGCACGCCGGCCCAGTCCTCGCCGGTCCGCTGGATGACGGCGGCGCGCATGCGCAGCGTGCCTTCCTCCAGCGTGCGAGGGAGGCGCAGGTCATAGGTGGGCACCCAGCGCGCGCCGGCCACCGCGTACTCCAGCACCAGCCGTGCGTCTGTGTCCGCCGCGACGGGTCCGGACAGCGTCAGCAGCGCGGCGCGGAACAGCCGGGCCCGGTCCACGCTCTTCGCGGAGGACAGCTCCTGCACGCGGCGGCGGCGCAGCTCCAGCTCGTTCGTGGCGTCGCGGTGCTGGCGCGCCAGGTCCAGCTCCTGGGCCTGCAACTCCGCCAGCTCCGAGTCCACGAAGCTCGTGAGCGACAGCAGCGCGGTCAGGGGCGCCTCGCGTGGGGGCCGGCCCTTGGGCTGGGCCGGCCAGGTGGGCGTCAGGCCACGGAGCGCCGCGAGCTCCTCGCGTACCCGCTCCAGCCGGCCGTGCACGGACGCCAGCGCGGCCTCCGCCGCTTCGAGCGCGTGTTGTTCTGCGGGCAGCTCCGACTCCGGTGGCAGCCGCACGTCGAAGGTGGGCTTGAGGTCGCGGACGAGGAGCCCGGAGGGCCCCTCCACGACCCGCGCGCGCAGCGAGCCCGTGCGAAGCGCCAGGGGCAGGCCGTCGATGCGGACCTGGCCGGGCAGGTGGCCGTTCTCAGGTGAGAGCACGAACGCGCGCGTGCAGAGCGCGCCCTCGGCGTGAACGGTGACGGATTCCAGGACGGACGGTACGACGCGCATGGGCCCCCTCTTCCGTGGAGAGGGCCGCACGCTACCCCGAGGCACCCATGGATGGCGACGGAGAGGAAGGAACTGACTGCGCCCACGGCGTGGATCACGCACCGCGCCGTGGGAGGCTTGCGCGGTCAGTAGTTCTCATGCGCTAGCCAGCCGTCGGCGGTGAAGGCTTGCTGCCTTCCGGCGGCCCTGAGAGACGCGCGATGAGCCGCCAGAAGGCCCAGCCGTGGGACGCGGCCAGCAGCGCGAGGGCGAGCACGGACCAGAAGAGCATCGACGGGTGGTGCAGCACCGCTCCGTGGAAGGAACGATTGAGGCAGAGGACGCTCGTGCCCAGGGCGGGGAGGCCCAGGACGACCAGTGTCCCCATGGCGATGCGCGCGGAGACAGGCTTCTTCACCACCAGACCGATGATCCATGCGATGGGGACCCATAGATAGACGGGCGGGAGCAACAGCAGGCCGCCCAATCCACACATGTCGCTGGCCCACGCGGGCGTCGCCGCCAGGAATACCCCCACCGCCATCATCCGCTTCGGGTCGCGCATCGCCCTGCCATCATCCCGCCTTGGACTGTCCGCGCGCCAGCGGCCGTCCATTCCCCGAGGTCGACCGCAGTGACTTGGAAAGCCCTGATCTGCCCCGCCGTGCTGGTCCTGAGCGCCTGTTCGGAGTCCTCCGACCCCGACCCCACGCCCCGACGTCCGCTGAAGGCGGTCCTGCAGTACGAAGCCATCCTGAGCGGCGCGCGGCCGTATCCCAACCAGCGCTTCCACGAGAACCGGAAGGCGCTCCAGGCTGCCCTGCTCGAACAGCTCCAGTGAGCTGAGCCGATGGCCCGACCCAGTTGTACGGGTCGGGCCGACTGGAGGATTCGAAGGCCGCCGCTCCGTCGCGTCAGCTCACGCTTCCATCGCGCTTGCCCTTCGGGACTCCAGCGCCTGGAGTCTCAGTTCGACCTCCGTTCGATCCTCCGCGGCAGGGCTCAGCGCCAGGAACTTTCGCAGATCCCGCGCGGCCTCCTCCACGCGGCCCAGGTCGCTCAGCGCAGCGGCACGGTTCTGGTAGAACTCCGCCATGTCGGGAGCAAGGGCGATGGCTTGATCCAGGTCGCTCAGCGAGTCGACGACGCGCCTTCCCTGATAGCGCAGGACCGCGCGACTCGCATAGACAAGAGGCTGCGATGGATTGATGCGCAGCGTCTCGTCGAAATCCGCCAGCGCGCGTTCGGTGTCGCCCAACGCATCGTAGGCGTAGCCACGCCCTGCCAACGCCAGCCATTGATTGGGATGCAGGTCCAAGGCGCGCGAATAGGCACTCACTGCCTCTTCAGTCCTGCCCATCTGGTTGTAGCACTGCCCCAGGTTCGTCCAGACCTCCATGTACGGAGGGCTCAGCTCGATGGCGCGCAGAAAATCCCGTTCGGCCTCCTCCAGGCGATCGACCTTCAAGTACAGGCTGCCGCGCTCGTTGAAGTATTCGGAGTAGTGGGGGTCCATGCGCATGGCCGCCGTGTACATCTCGATCGCCTCATCCATCTTTCCCAGCACCGTGTAGACCTGCGCCACGTTGTAGAGCAGCACAGAGCGGTGGAGTTGGTGCTTACCCGGCGCCAGGTGTGCATCCAGCTCGTCAAAGGCGGTACGGCACAGCTCGATCGCCTCGTCGTAGCGCTTCTGGAAGTGGCGGATCATCGCCAGGCCATTGCGATTGAAGGCCTTGCGGAACAGTCGCCCATGAAGCGGCAGATCCGCCCGCGCGATGTGCTCCAGCCCCTCTTCCAGATAGGCCTCGGCCCGAGCGTAGTCCCGCCGTGGCAGGTAGCGGGCGTAATACATCGCCTGGATGTAACACCAGGCCAGCAGATAGCCGGGGTCCGTCGTCGAGGCCATGGCCTTGTCTGCGATCGCCAGCCCCTCATCCACGCGGCGCAACCCGGAGTAGCAGTTGGAGAGCCGATTGTAGATGTGCATGCGCTGCTCGATGTTGTCAGGACATTGACGCTCCAACTGCGCCAGCGCCGCTTCACCGTAGACGAGCGCATCCTCGTAGAAGCCTCGCGAGGTGTAGACGGAGGCCGCGTGGACCAGGGCTTGAAGGGCTCGCCCGGGCTCGTTGCTTCCCTGCCAATAGCGGATGAGCCGCGGGAGGACATCCTCCAGTCCGGCGAGATCCTGCACTTCGGGAGCAAGTTCGCGAGCCCTGCGCGCCATTTCATCGGGCTCAGGCGGAGCGGTCGGCGGATCTCCAGGGAGGTCCAGGGGGCATTGCACCCGCGGAACCGCCAGGTCGAACTGTCGCGCCACGTCGTCTCCGGTTCCAGGCGCGACAGCCAGCACCAGGCGCAAGTCCAGCACCGTTCCCCGTCGGCGCATCAATTCCCTGAAGAACAACCGATTCAGCGCGCCACCGTGCTCGAAGTTGTTACAGACGAAGACCCAAGGCCCTTGGGGCCCGAGGGGCCTCCATTCCTCCAGCAGATCCACCAGCCCCTGGGGAATGCGAAAGGCGGCGTCAAGGCTCCCGCTGGAGCGCACTGCGTCAGGAATGGGGAGCCTCATCTCGCGGGCGGCATGGAAGCTGGGATCGGGTGAGCGGAGGGCGTTCGCTGAGAGCACGGGAACACTCCGGTGCCCGCTCGGGATCGTGGGGGCACGGCCTGCATGGCGTCGGGCTTGCGTTTGTCTTTACGCACGCCCGAGGTCGGGCCGCACGCACCAGGGCTTCCGCCCACTGGGTGCGCTCCGCGAGCAGGCCGTCCGTCAAACAGAGGGACGGACCCAGGCGTAGGTCGCCACGCCTGGTCCTTGTCCTGGCGACGAGGTCATGCGTTGGCGTTGGCTGAGTGCCAGGTGTGCCGATGGAGGCGGCGACGTCTGGCACATGGGCTGGCGAGCCCCCATCGTTGAGGGGAGCGGAGCTTGTTCTCCTCCATGCGTCCCATGGCTCGCCTGCACGACAGCCCCATGTATCCGCCTCCTCGAATCCCACCACCAGGGCACGGTCGTCTCCTCGATGCCGTCCTCGCCAGCATGGGGGAAGGGCTCCTGGTGGCGGATGAGCACCAGCGTCTGGTGTTCATCAACCCGAAGGGGGAGCACATCCTGGGGATGGGGGCGACCGACGCGCCCGTCAGCCGGTGGCCGAGGCACTACGGGTTCTACCTGCCCGACCAGCTCACCCTCTATCCGCCCGAGCGCCTGCCCATGAGCCGGGCGCTCCGCGGCGAGACCGTCAACCGCGCGGTGGTCTTCCTGCGCAACGCCTCAAGGCCGGCGGGGACCTGGCTGCACGTCAGCTCCAGTCCGGTTCACGACCTGACGGGCATGGTCCGTGGCGGCGTCTCCGTCTTCAGCGATGTCACCGACATCAAGCGGGCCGAGGACGCGGCGCGCGAGGGCGCCGAGAAGTACCGGTCGCTCTACAACAACACGCCCGTGATGATGCAATCCATTGACTCGCGCGGACGGCTCATCAGCGTCAGCGATTACTGGCTGGACACACTGGGGTACGAGCGCGCGGAGGTGCTCGGGCGTGAGTCGGTGGAGTTCCTGACGCCGGAGTCCCGGCGCTTCGCCCGCGAGGTCGTCCTGCCCGAGTACTTCAAGACCGGCGCGTGCCGGGACGTGCCGTACCAGATCGTGAAGAAGAACGGAGAGGTCGTCGACGTCCTCCTGTCCGCCATCGTGGAGCGGAACGCCGCGGGCAAGATGGTCCGTTCGCTCGCGGTGCTCATCGACGTGACCGAGCGGAAGCGGGCGGAGGAGGCGCTCCAGGAGAGCGAGATGCGGCTGCGCGCCATCCTGGACAACGCGCCGACCGTGTTCTTCCTGCTGGATACGCAGGAGCGCTTCCTGTTCGTGAACCGCGAGTGGGAGCGGCTCTTCCACCGCACCCGGCAAGAGGTCGCCGGGAAGCTCGTCTTCGACGTCTTTCCCCGGCACATCGCCGAGGCCCTCCATCACGCCAACCGGGACATCCTCCAGAGTCGGATCCCGGTGCAGCGGGAGGAGCGGCTCCTGCACGATGACGGCATCCACGTCCACCTCACGCAGAAGTTCCCGCTCCTCGACGCCGCCGGCGCGGCCTACGCGCTCTGCGGAATCGCCACCGACATCACCGAGCGCAAGCGGGCCGAGGTGTCACAGCGGTTCCTGGCCGAGGCGAGCCGCGAGCTGGTGGCTTCGCTCGACCCCGCCACCACGCTCCAGCGCGTCGCCGAGCTGGCCGTGCCCCTGCTCGCGGAGCTGTGTGTCTTCTTCGTGCGGACGGACACCGTGGCCCTGCTGCCCGTGGCGGTGGCGGACCGCTCACCGGCCCGCGCCGCGAGCGTGCGGGAGTTCCTGCGACGCCACCCCCTGGTGCCCGAGTCCCCGCACGGTCCGATCTGGGCGCTGGCCACCGGCAAGCCGGAGGTGTCCGACGTGCCACAGGGCCTGCTGGACGCAGGGGCGCTGGAGGAGGAGCGGTGGGCGGAGGTGCGGACGCTCCAGGGCCGCTCCTCGCTGAGCGTTCCCCTTCAGGCGCGAGGCCACATCCTGGGCGTGCTGTATCTCGTCTCTCCCGAACCGAACCGCGCGTACTCGCCGGAGGAGCTGGCGCTGACGGAGGAGCTGGCCCGGCGGGCCGCGCTCGCCATGGAGAATGCCCAGCTCTATTTCTCGGCGCAGGACTCCATCCGCGCTCGGGACGAGTTCCTGTCCATTGCGTCCCATGAGCTGAAGACCCCGCTGACCTCCATGCGGCTGCGGGTGCAGCAGATGGAGTCCGCCCTCAAGTCTCCGCGACCGCTGCCCCCGGAGAAGGTGGAGCGGATGCTGGAGGTCTTCGGGACACAGCTCCAGCGGCTGTCGAACCTGGCGGACCATCTGCTCGATG
Source organism: Corallococcus sp. RDP092CA (assembly GCF_041903675.1). Taxonomy (NCBI): domain Bacteria; kingdom Pseudomonadati; phylum Myxococcota; class Myxococcia; order Myxococcales; family Myxococcaceae; genus Corallococcus; species Corallococcus sp. RDP092CA. The sequence goes on from NZ_JAYESI010000015.1 coordinate 43,680, forward strand.
TCTCACGCGTCCACGAGAAGCGGATCGACCTGCGCAGGGAGGAGCTGGACCTGGTGTCGGTGGCGCGGCACGTGGCAGGCCACGTCGCACAGCAGCTGGAGCAGTCAGGCTGCGACTTCAAGCTGGTGTCGAGCGCGCCGGTCTGGGGGCGCTGGGACCGGCTGCGGATGGAGCAGGTCATGCTCAACCTGCTGACCAACGCGATGAAGTATGGCGAGGGGCACCCCATCCGGATGGAGGTGACCGCGCGCGAGGGCAGGGCGCGGATCACCGTCGAGGACCACGGCGTGGGCATTCCGCTCGAAGCGCAGGGGCGCATCTTCGACCGCTTCGAGCGCGCCGCCTCCCTCAGCTACGGAGGACTCGGGCTGGGCCTCTTCATCACGCGACGGGTCATCGAGGCCCACGGCGGAAGCATCCACGTCGAGAGCGAGCCGGGGCAGGGCGCGAGGTTCACCGTGGAGCTGCCGCATCTCGCGGCCCACTGACAGGCCGTGCGGCTTCGACTCGTCTAGCTCGCGTCCTGGCGGACCACGGTGGTCGTGGGCTCCTCGGTCACGGGACGGCCCAGGCAGTCCTCGCCGTCCGCGGGGGCGCGGGTGGTCTTCGGCCGGTACTCCCAGTGCCAGGGCTCCGACGCCACGGTGCGGCGGAAGCCGAAGCGGCACGCGTTCCCCGCGAGCCAGTCATACGTGGGAGACGCTTCCTCGCTGCCCACGACCAGGTCCACGGCGAGGCCTCGGTTGTGATTGGAGCGGCCCGGACGCGCGGCCTTGGGCCCCAGGCCCTGGCGGTAGCGGCGCCACAGGTAGCGCTGCTGTTGATACGAGCGCCACCCGCTCGTGACGAGCAGGCTCTGTCCCGCCGTGCGCGCGTCCGCCGCCATGCGCTCGAAGGCGTCCGCCGCGTCGCGGTGGAGCCGGTGGCCGGTGTGGATCCGCACCAGCCGCGGGACCTTCGCCTTGGCCTTGCGGACCTTCACGTCCTTCGCGAACCCGACAGGTGCCAGCAGACAGACCAGGAGCACGAGGCCTCGACGGAGCAGGGGAGAGGACATTCTTCGGAGGTCCAAGCAGCGGGCGAGGACACGAGGCTGCCGCCTTTATTCCCCCGTGAAAAGCAGGCGTGCCGCCGAGCGCTCTCCCCTCGTGCCCGGTCGCCCGGACGCCCGGTGAGGCTCAGAAGAGCTTGAGCTGTGCCTCGGGGGCGGGCGCGGGCGCGTCCCGGGGCGGCAGCACCTGGAAGCCGTGGGCGCGTGCCCAGGCCTCGCTCGGACCCTTCCAGTGGTGCTGGTCCATGCGCGCGTGGCCCTTGTCGTCGAACGCGACGCCCTCGGCCTCCAGCAGCTCTCGCTGGCGGTAGCCGGAGGTGCTGATCCCTCCCGTGCGGTTGATGATGCGCTGCCACGGCACGGTGGCCGCGCGCGACCCGAGCGCCGCCATCGCATGGCCCACGGTGCGCGCGTCGCAGGCCCCGCCGACGATGGTGGCGATGTCCCCGTAGGTGGCCACCTGTCCGGCGGGGACCTGTTCGCAGACCCGGTAGATGCGCTCGTAGGGGTCCTGCAGGTCGGTGGGGGACGTCATGGGGTCTCCAGGAGAGGGCCTGTCCGAATCCTACTCACGGCATCCATCGGTGCACGCCAAACCCGAGGCATCCGCCAGCCCCGGGAGCGCTAGGCCGCCACGGCCTGCCGCTCCTGGGACGGAGCGCTGGCCTGATTGAGCACCGCCCACTCCTTGCGCAGGCGCTCGTACAGGTCATTCAGCGGCAGGCCCGGCGCCTCGTACTGCCCGGCGTGGTGCTCCACGATGTGTCGCAGGAGCACGTAGCAGAGGGTGGCCGCGCCCGCGCCCTCCACGACAGTGAACTGGGCCGCGTCCGTGAACCAGAGCGTGGTGGGCATCTGACAGGCCTGCGTGCCCGCGGCCACCAGGTGCGCGCCGGGCTTGAGCCACGGGTGCTTCGCGAACAGGTTCGGCCGGTCCACGGTGAGCGCGGAGATGAGGTTGGAGATGCGCCGGTCCTTGAACCGCGAGTCCCCATACACCTGCCCGAACACGAGCCCGCGCACCCGCTTCATGAACACCTGGGACGTCAGCGCCAGCAGCGACGTCGCGCGGAGCACCAGCATCTGGGCGAACTCCGGCACGGTGAGCTTCTTGAAGGAGGGCCAGACGTCCAGGTCCAGCTGCCGCTTCACCAGCGTGATGACGTCCGTCAGTCGCGCACGGACCCAGACCAGCGCCGTCGCCACCGAGGCGGTCAGCACGCCCGGGACGAGATAGAGGAAGGAGTCCCGGGGCTCCCAGTCGCCCGCGCGAGCCGTCTCGATGCCTCGCCACGCGAGGATGGCGGCGGAGAGCAGGGTGAGGAAGAAGAGGCCGTAGGCCAACCAGGAGACACCGTTCAGCGTCACCCAGCCGCGCTTCGTCGGGTTCTCCGGCACGTTGTACATCTCCGGGTTCTGCACGCTGACGTCGGAGATGACGAGCGTGGGCGGCGGCTCCGCCCGCGTGAACGCGAGCAACAGGCTGTCGATGCCCTGGTTGTCGTAGATGCCACCGTCCATCAGGGGCAGGCCGTTCTGGTAGCCCGGCCCCAGCGCCGCGAGCGCGGTGTCGAGCGGGTAGTCCCGGGGCCAGTGGAACTGCTGCGGGAACACCAGCGGTTCGAAGCCGCCCGGGAAGCACGACGACGCGGCGGCGATGTCCGCCAGCCGGGCGTGGCTGGCCACCGGGCGCGGCAGCCGGTGGCCGTTGTTGCCCAGGATGCTGTTCGGGTTGGTGCTGTAGCGGAAGCGGAAGTCCAGGCCGGTGTGGAACTCGGTGGTGTTGAAGATGGCCTCCTGGAGCTGGAGGCCGCCCGAGTCCAGGACCGCTCCGAAGCGCCGGTCGCCCAGGAAGTCGGGCCGGGCGTAGACGTCCGCGGCGGAGCGGATGAGGCTGGCCCACGCGTGGCTGCCGTGGTCGCGGTTGGAGGTCAGTCCGGTCAGCGCCTCGGCGATCACGTTCGTCCGCAGCAGGTACGCGGAGAACGCCTCGTGAAACGCCTTGAAGGGCTTGCCGTCCAGCTGGCTCACGACCCAGGCCAGGCCCGTGAGCGTTCCGCCGGACACGGTGGACAGGCCCACGACATCGGACAGCAGCCCCACGGTGTCGAGGAACCGCAGCGCCCCCAGATGGAACGCCGCCGCGCGGTAACCCCCACCGGACAGGCACAGCGCGAGCGGCCCGAGTGGACCGTGCTTCTCGGAGACAGGGGGCGTGACGGCTTGGCTCATGGGGGAGTGGTGACGCGGCGGGAGGACGGCGGGAGCTTAGGCCAGCAGCGCGTTCCTCCGGTACGCGTTCGCCGCCTCCGCCTGCCTGGAAGGTCGTCGGCGCCGCCGCGCGGTGTCCGGAGACATCCCCCGGATTCACCCGCGCCGGTCGCGCACCCGCGTGTATGTGAATGAGACGAGCAGCAGCATGACGCCCAGGAGGATGAACGTGAGCACGCGCTGATCCGGCGGCAGCTTCGCCACGTCCACCAGCACCAGCCGCCCCAGCGCGAGCCCCAGCACCGCGAGCGCGGCCAGCCGGTACCAGCGCTCGCGCACCGCGAAGCCCACGCCGAAGAGGAGGAAGGCGGCGATGACCCAGCCCAGCGTGACGAGCCCCCCGGGCATCCGCGCGCCCACCAGCGCCACCAGCGCCAGGCCCGCGCCCGCCGCGCAGAGGGCGGTGAAGGGCACGCGGGCCTCGGGCGCGGGCAGCCCCGCGACGCGCACCGTCCCGCCGCGCTCCACCAGCACGAACGCCACCACCAGCCCGGTGAGCAGCGTCAGACGCCCCGGTGTCTCCCATTCACACGCGCCCAACGCCACGTAGAGGATGAGCACGCCCACGCCCCGCAGCACCGGGGACTCGACCCCGCGCGCGGCCAGGCCCGCGACGAGCCCCGTCACCGTCCACGCCGCCACCAGCGCGACGTCCTCGTAGCGCGCGGGCATGGCCAGCGCGAACGTCACCGCCGTCAGGGCCAGGTACGCGTGCGTCAGCGCCGCGGGCGCGCGCTGGAGGCGAGACACGGCCGCCCCCACGCCGTGCGCCACCGCGACGACGAGGAGGAAGCCGAAGAGGCGCGAGTCCTGCTCCTGGGAGACCTCGTAGGCTCCCAGCGACGTGAGGCCCACCCAGTTGAGCAGGGTGAACGCGAGGCTCGCGCGCACGGGCAGGTCGCGCGGGCGCACCAGCAGCGCCACCGAGAACAGCAGGAAGTAGAGCGCGAGGAAGCTCAGGCTCAAGAAGAGCCGGTCGCTCTCGGGCGCGCCCGGCGCCATGTGGCCCGTGCGCACCGCCCAGACGACGTGCGTGCTGTAGACCGCCACCAGGCTGGACAGGGGAACGATGACCCAGCGGTTGCGCACCAGGAAGAACAGCGCGCCCGCCGCGAGCAGCGTGGTGGACAGCAGCGTGAACGCGGTGATGTCGCTGAGCATCCCCGTGTGCAGCCCCAGGAACAGCGCGATGCCCGCCACCGTCTCCGACTGCATCCGGTGCGCGATGGTGACGATGGCCACCACGAACCCCGCGAGCAGCACCAGCGCCAGGACCTCGCTGTCGATGACCCGCACCGCCGGGATGAAGTGCAGCGCGTAGGTGACGAAGTACGCCAGCGCCAGGCCGCCGCCGAAGACGATGCGCCCGAACAGCTGGTGCCGCCTCGCCAGCCACAACCCGAACGCGCCCAGCCCCGCACTGAGCAGGTAGCCCGCGCCCACGCGCGCCAGCACCCCCAGCTCTCCGAAGTGGTACGTGATGAGGTACGCGATGCCGATGATCAGCGCCACGATGCCCAGGCGGCTCAACCAGTAGGTGCCGACATGCGCCTCCAGGTCCCGCTGCTCGGGCGCCGCCGCGGTGGGCGCGACGGCGGGTGGCATCGCCGCGGGGCGCGGGGACTCGCCAGCCTCCAGCTTCGCGAGCCGCGCCTCCAGCGCCGAGACCGTCGCCTCCAGCCGCTTCACCGTGTCCCGCAGGTCCTGCCCATCACCCTCGTCCGCCATGGACTTCCTCGTACACCCGCACGCATCCCGGCCCGGGGAACCTTCGGGCCCGGGCCCGGCATCCCTTCAATCTACGACGAATCCACTCTCCGGCTTGCCCGGTGCCAGGTCGGATGATGCGCCGGCCGCGCCCAGCGCGGCACGCCGGTCCACGGCTGCACCGGTGAAGCGCGCGTGTTCGAGCGGGTGCCCACCTCGGCGGAGCTTCAGCAGCTCTGACGCCGTGCGGGCTTGGCTCCGGCCCCCGGGGGGCTCGCACGGGGGCCGGATGCCGGTGCTTCAGGCGAGGTTGTGGAAGACGTGCTGCACGTCGTCGTCCTGCTCCAGCATGTCCACCAGCTTGAGCACCTCCGTCGCCTGATCCTCGGGCAGCTCCTTCAGGGTGCCGGGCAGGGGGATGTACTCGGACTGGGTGGACACGGGCGTCAGGCCCTTGGCTTCGATGGCCGACTGGAGCTTGCCGAAGTCCGCGAACTTGCAGCGCAGGAGCAGCTGCTTCTCGCCCTTCTCGCCCGTCGTCTCGCCCATCTCCTCCAGGCCGTGGTCGATGAGCTCCAGCTCCAGCTCCTCCTGGTTCACCCCTTCCGCGTCCAGGCGGATGGCGCCCATGTGCTCGAAGAGGCGGGACACGCTGCCGGCCGTGCCCATGCTGCCGCCCAGCTTGGTGAAGGGGAAGCGGACGTTGGCCACCGTGCGCGTGACGTTGTCCGTGGCGGCCTCCACCAGGATGCCCACGCCGTGCGGGGCGTAACCCTCGTACAGGAGGATCTGGTAGTCCGCTTGGTCCTGGCCGCTGGCGCGCTTGATGGCCGCGTCCACGTTCGTCTTCGGCATGTTCGCCGCGCGGGCGTTCTGGATGGCCCGGCGCAGCGCGGGGTTGGACTCCGGATTCGGCCCGCCCGCCTTCACCGCGATCACGATGTCCTTCGTGATGCGCGTGAACACCTTCGCCATCTTGTTCCAGCGGGCGAACATCGTCGCCTTGCGTGTCTCGAAAATGCGTCCCATGGTGTCCTCAATATATCGTGAGCCGCTCCGGTGGAGAGGCTTTCGGAGCGGGAGCCCGTGTCATCCGCGCGGGAAGCGGCTCTCCAGCGCGTCGGCCAGGGGGCCCGCGCCCGTGCGCAGGGGGTCCACGCAGGGCAGGGCATGCGCCCGGCCGGTGGCCTCCAGCAGCTTCAACGCCTCGTCCTCGCCCAGGTGTTCGGTGTTGATGGCGATGCCCGTGCATTGGATGGCCGGGTTCGTCAGCCGTCCCTCCAGCGCCGTGCGGTCGATGACGTCCTGGATGGACGGCAGCGGGTGCTTCACGCCGCGCATGCGCGTGCGCGTGGGCTCGTGACAGACGATGAAGGCGTCCGGCTGCGTGCCATGCAGCAGGCCCAGCGTGACGCCCGCGAAGGAGGGGTGGAACAGCGACCCCTGGCCCTCCACCACGTCCCAGTGATCCGCGTCGTTCGCGGGCGTGAGCCACTCCGCCGCGCCGGAGACGAAGTCGGACACCACGGCGTCCAGCGCCACGCCGCGCCCGGAGATGAGGATGCCCGTCTGGCCGGTGGCCCGGAAGTCCGCCTTCCACCCGCGCTGGCGCAGCTCCCTCTCCAGCGCCAGCGCCGTGTACTTCTTGCCCACCGCGCAGTCGGTGCCCACCGTCAGCACGCGCAGGCCGGGCCGCTTCGTGCCCTGGCCGGTGGCGAAGTCCCGGTCCGGGAAGCGCACGTCGAGCAGCCTGCGGCCATGCTTCGCCGCGGCCTGCGCCACGGCGGAGAAGGAGGACAGCCGCTGGTGCAGTCCGGTGGCCACGTCCAGGCCCGCCTCCAGCGCCCGCACCAGCGTGTCCACCCACGCGTCCGCCAGCACGCCGCCCGGGTTCACCACGCCCACCACCAGCGTGCGCGCGCCAGCATCCTTCGCCTGGGCGAGGTCCATGTCCGGCAGCCCACAGTCCGCCGCGCAGCCCGGGAGGCGCAGCTGCCCCACGCACCACTCGCGCCGCCAGTCCACGATGCCGTGGGCCGTCTTGGCCGCGAGCTGATCCTTCACGTCTCCGAGGAAGAGCAGGTAGGGCTTGTCGATGTCCACGCGCGGTGCCTTAGCACGGCCGAAAAACGGCGTGGAAATGGCGCGGGGGAATAAGCGCGACACCGGACGTAACAGGGAGGAGCCCGGACACGGGCTTCCCCTCGGCCCCGGAGTCCCCTCATGCGCTTCATGTCTTCCGCCGCGTTCGTGTTCGCCGCCTCGCCCAGCCGTTCGTGGAGGTCATCCCGGCGTCGAGCAGCGTCAACGCGAGCACCTGCAGGAGCGTGGCGCGCTCCGGGGCCTCGTTCGGCGACAAGCGCGGTGTCTGGTACGCGCTGGGCTCGCTGACCACCGCCGGCAGCCGGCTTCCGCCGGGCATCTTCTTCCCGAACGGGCTCTGCCTCCTGCGCTTCAAGAGCGGCACGGGCGGGACGGGCTCCAGCAAGATGCGCGTCAGGGGCATCGGCGCGGCGCTGGGCGTCTCCAAGACCCGGTTGCGCACGGGCGTCCGCCTGGGGACCCCCTCCTGCCAGCCCTCCGGGCCGCCGCCCTGGGACCCCCACCCGCGAGGCGGGAAGCGCCGGGGAGGGTGTCGACGGACTTCGCGGGCGGGGCGGCTCCTGCTAGGAACGCCCCCGTGGTCTTCCGCCCGCGATCACCCCGCGCCGTCCCCCGGCCACCCGGAGAGTCCTCCGCATCCGCGCCGGAGGTGCCTTCGGCTTCTCGTGAGGACGCCGCGGAGTTCCAGGAACTCATCGCGAGGTGCGCGCCGGCCCTGGAGGAGCGGGCCCGCATCCTGTGCCGGGGCCGCAACCCGGCGGACGCGAAGGACCTGCTGCAGGAGACCTACGAGCGGGCCTTCCGCGCGTTTCATACATATGACCGGTCCGCGCCTCCCATGGCGTGGCTGGCGTCCATCCTCGTTCGACGCTTCCTCGACTGGTGCCGGTACGACCGGCGCCACCCCCAGGAGGAGTTCACCGACGCGATGGGGGATACCCTGGCGGAGGTCGAGCCCGCCCCGGAGACGTGGGCGCGCTACACGTTGGAAGACGTGTGGCAGGCGGTGGAACAGCTCCCCCCGGAGCTGCGCGAGGTGGTCCGCATGAAGGACATGGAGCGACAGAGCTACGCGGAGATCGGCCGGCGGCTCGGCATCCCGTCCATGACGGTGGGCACCCGCCTGTTCCGGGCGCGCAAGAAGCTCAAGGAGCTGCTCCTTGCCCGGCAAGGCACCGCGGGGGGCCCGACGTGACCGTCTCCTGTGAACAGCTCGCCGCCTTCGTGGACGGGGAGCTTCCGCTCGATGAGGCCGAGGCCTTCCAGGTCCACCTCGCGGCCTGCGCGGAGTGCCAGTCCGCCCTGGAGGACCAGGTGCAGGCGAGCCTCCTCGTGCAGGCCGCCGCGGAGGACCGCGCCGCGTCCGGCGCGCGGCCTCAGGAGTCCGTGAGCGCGGAGGCCGGGAGGCCCTCCGGCATGGACGTCCGGTCCGGTGCGTCTTCGGGTGTGCAAGGCGGCTCCGCCGCTTCGGCCTCGGGTCCGGGGCTCCGGTCCGTTCCCGGCACGGGAAGCCCGTCAGCGCCCGACGCCGCGACGCGGTCCTCGTCCGCGCGCCCTCGTGCCCGCGCGGCCTGGGATCGCCGCCGCGTGGCGGGCTTCGCGGCCGCGGCCGCCGCGGTGGTGCTCGCGGTGCTGGCGGTGGGACGTCCGTGGCGCTCCACTGAAGCCGAGCGCGCGCTGCCCTTCGCGCTCGCCTCCGCGCGCCCCCTGGAGGGCCGGCCGAGCCACCCGGGGCTCGCGGAGTACCGCCCCACGGGCACGCTGCGCGGCGGCGCGGAGGGCCGGCCGGAGCTGGACCTCAAGGCCCTGTCGGAGCTGGAGGCCCGGGGCGATCTGCACGGCGTCGCGACCGCGTGGCTCGCGGCCGGGGACTTCGAGCGCGCGGAGCGCATCCTGGAGCGCCTGCCCGCGTCGCCCGCCGTCCTGGGAGACCTGGCGCTGGCGGCCCTGGGCCGCGCCCAGCCGGAGCGCGCGCTGATGCTGCTGGAGGTGGGCCTGGAGACGGCGCCGGACGACGCGCGGCTGCACTGGAACCGGGGCCTCGCGCTCCAGGCGCTCTCGCTGGAGCTGGCCGCCGCGGCGGAGCTCTCCCGCGTGGCGCAGGCGAAGGAGCCCGGCTGGAGCACCGAGGCCACCGAGCGCGCGGACGGCCTGCGCAAGGGCGCGCTGGCGCGGCGGGACTCGTGGCAGGCCATGAACGCGGCCGGCATGGCGCTGGCGCTGGACGGCACGCCGTACCCGGCCTCGATGGCGCGGCGCAACCCGGACCTGGCGCGGCTGTACCTCTACCACGCGGTCCGGGCCGCCCCGTCCGTGGCGCGCGTGAAGGCGCTGATGCCCCTGGCCGAGGTGCTGGACGACGCCAACCACACGCAGACCGCGACCGCCTACGTGACGCGCGTGGCGGCGGGGGACTTCCGCAAGCGCGGCCCGCTGGCCAACACCTACCGCGAGCTCCTCGCGGGCACGCGGTCGCTGGAGGGCGCGGAGGCGGACGCGTTCCTCGCGCGGCTGCGGCGCTCCGGCGAGCACGACCTGCTGCTGGGCGCCATCCTGCTGCTCCACCAGGAGGACCGCCTCGTCGACGAGCTGACGCTGCTGGTCCGCCAGTCCGGAGAGCCCGCCTGGTACGACGCCCCGCTCGCCCGGGGACGGGCGCAGGCGGCGCAGGACCGGGGGGACATGGAGACGGCGGAGGCGTCGCTCGAGAGCGGGCTGGCGGCGTGCCGGAGCGCGGGCTTCGGGTACCGCTGCGTGGACCTCCAGCGGCACCTGGCCGCGCTCTACAACCGGCTGGATCGCCGCAAGGAGGCACAGGCGCTGGCGCGCGCCGCGCTGGAGGAGGCGCTCCGCACCGACAGCTGGTACCAGGAGGAGCTGCTCCTGTCCGACCTGGTGACGAGCGCGCGGCTGAGCCACGCCCCGGCGCTGGCCCGCGCCTACCTGGACGAATACCTCCAGCACGCGCCGGAGGACTGCGCGCGGCGCTCGGAGTACCACCACGCCCGCGCGCTCCTCTTCGTGGAGGACCTGGACGCGAGGCGGGCCCGGCACGAGGTGCAGGACTCGCTCTCCTGTCCCACCGCGCCCACGCTCCTGGAGGTCGCCGTCGCCGGAGACCTGCTGCGGCTGGAGGGCAGCACGGTGCCGGGCCGCGAGCTGGACCGCGTCCGTGAGCGCATCCGCGTGCTGCGCGAGGACCCGTCGCTCACGCCCGGCGAGCGGCTGCTCGTGGACCACATCGAAGGGCGCATCCTCATCGAGCGTGACCGCGAGGCGGGGCAGAAGATCCTGCGCGGCGTCATCACCGGGTCCGCGCTCCTGCGCTCCACGGACATCGAGGCGCGCAAGGCCTGGGCCCACAGCCACCACGTGCTGGCGATGGACGCGGGCCGGGCGAGGGAGTGGGGCTCCGCGGTGGACCTGCTCGCCGAGGAGGTGGACCGCGCCGCGCCCACGTCGTGTCTGCTGGCGCTGGCCGGCCAGGACGAGCGGCTGCTCTTCGTGGCCCGGGGCCCCACGGGCGCGAGCAGCGGGCAGTACCTCCACGCCCTCCAGCGCCCCCTGCGCGAGCAGGTGCCCGCGGTGCCCGAGCCCATCCTCCAGGCGCTCGCCGGCTGCGACGGGGTGCGGGTGCTCGCGGAGCCCATCCTCCAGGGGCGCCCGGGGCTGCTGCCCGCGGACCGCGCGTGGAGCTACCTGGCCCCGGGCGGCCACCGCGTGGAGGCCCCGGCCGTGGCGCCCGCCCCGAAGCGGCTGGTGGTGTCGGACGTGGAGCCGCCCGCGACGCTGGGGCTGGCGCGCCTGATGCCGTGGAAGGGCGTGGCGGGCCCGGGCGACGTCCACCTGCGGGGCCGCGCAGCCACGCCGTCGGCGGTGCTCGCGGAGATGGAGGACGCCACGGAGGTGGAGCTGCACACGCACGGCCTCTCCGGGACCGTGTCCGACGCGGCCTTCCTGGCGCTGTCCCCGGACGCGGCCGGCCGCTACGCGCTCACCGCGGAGGAGCTGGAGCGGCATACGCTCCGGGGCGCGCCGGTGGTGATGCTGGCCGCCTGCGACGCGAATGTGGGCGCGTGGCGCTACCACGCGGTGTCGAGCCTTCCCTCCGCGCTCATCCAGGCGGGCGCGCGGGCCGTGGTCGCGCCCTCCACGGAGGTGCCGGACGTGGAGGCCGGGGCCTTCTTCCAGGCGCTGGTGGAGTCAGTGCGGCGCGGCACCCCTCCGGCCCAGGCGCTCCGGGACACACGCGCCAGGTGGCTCCAGCGGGGCAGCGCCCGGTGGGTCCAGGATCTGGTCGCGTTCGAATAGGGAGCGTCCCGGCGAATATTCGCGCCGCTGTGCGTAAGAGAGCTGGGAGGAAGCATGATCACGCGTTGGAAGTCCGCAGTGGGAGCGGTGGCCGTGGGACTCGTCACCCTGTCGGCGGCGCAGGCTGGCGCCCAGCAGGCGAAGGTTCGGAACCACCCGGTGAAGGTCGCCCCGGCGAAGCCCGTCGCGAGCCCGGCGACGGAGAAGGCCACCGGCGCGGTGGACGTGGCCGTGGACGAGGGCGCCAGGGGGACCCGGCTGTACCGGTATGACCGGAGCAGCGGGAAGCTCACCCTGGTGAAGCAGCTCACCCAGAAGGACGCGGCCAGCGCCACCTCGGGCTTCAAGGCGCTGTCGGCCGTGGAGGCCGGGGGTGGCACGGCCTTCGTGGATTCGGAACGCGGCGGCGCCGTCGCGCCCGAAGGCCCGCGCCCCAAGGGCGGCGGCCCCCCGGGCGGACACGATCCGGGCCTCATCACCCAGGCGGACCTGGCCAACATCAACCGCGAGCTCGCCGCGATGAAGCTGAACAAGGCCCAGGTGAAGGTCGCGACGCCGGCCCAGCGGTAATCCCAGTCGCTCACGCGAAGCGCCGGACGGCCGTGGCGCCGGGGTAGGGACACGTGCCCTCACCCCGGGGGCCCACGGCCTTCACGTTCCTGGATGGATGCCGGGCCGCGCGTTCAACCCCAGACGCCCCGAGTGTCGGCCCTGCCGTTGCTCCCGCGTTTCCCGCACTTCGCGCGCCTTGCCACACGTACAACGTGCTCACACTTTTCGTGCGTGAGGGGGCGCAGCTCGCCCGTTTGTCTTTGACGCCCTTCTCGTCCGAATGACCGTGGGGCCGGAGCATCCGCGGTGGCAGGAGGGAGCACACATGGGGAACGTGGAGAACGGGCAGCGCCGCGGTGGGGGCATGTCCGCGCGGTGGGCGAGGGTGGGGCTGACGCTGGTGGTGCTGGGGACGGGCTGTGGCCCGGGGGCGCGCGAGCCCTCGCCAGCGGATCCGCCGGCCACGCGGGAGCAGGGGGCGCTCAGCTACAACAGCCTGTCGTTCAACGGGCTGTCCTTCAATGGCCTGTCGTTCAACGGCCTGTCGTTCAACGGGCTGTCCTTCAATGGCTTGTCATCCCAGGAGTTCAGCGCGTGGTTCGACATGGAGCCAGCGCTCGCGGACGAGGTCATGCGCTACGTCGTGCGCTGCGCGGTCCCCGCCGGGCAGACGCGCTCGTACACGGATCCCGAGACGAGCACGGAGTACACCTGGGCGGGGCTCCTGGGCCTGGCGCCGGGGTGGGCCGGCGGCGCCCCCGCGACGGTGGCCGAGCAGGAGGTGATCTCCGCGTGCCTGGCGGCGCACGCCAACCCCTTCGGCGTGAGCGTGCCCATCTCCGTGCTGGGCCGGGATGGGGCGGGGACGGAGATCCCCGCGTCCGAGGAGGAGCTGGCCACCTTCGCCTGGCCGGAGTCGTGCTTCTTCGGCAACCTCTTCCAGGGCCAGGGCGTGTACGCGGGCAGCCAGAACCCGCCGCTGGACGCGACCCAGAGCACCACGCGCGCGTGCGCGGTGGTGGATGGCTCCGGGGTGCCCCGCATGACGTGCGCGCCGCTCACCTACGTGGGGCGCTGCTCGGACGTGTGCACGCCGGAGGGAACGGTGGGGCTGACCTTCACCAGTTGCACGGCGGGAGGGCTGGCCTTCCAGCCGCTCACCACGCGCCTGCGCGCCGCGGAGCTGGCCGTCTGCGGCGACGGCACCTGCCAGGTGACGGAGTCCTGCGGCGCGTCCAACACCTACAACGCGTGCGCGGCGGACTGCGGCGCCTGCCCGTGACGTGAACGTGGGGCGGCCTTCACCCGGAGTGGGAGCCCAGGCCGGAGGCCGCGCCCGCGCGCAGCCGTTCATGCAGCGCGTCGGTGAGCAGGTACCAGAACTGCACGTTGCCGAAGCTGAGGATGTCGCCGCCCCGCAGCGGCACCTCGCGCTGGCCGATGGTGCTGGCGTTGACGAAGGTGCCGTTGGTGGAGCCCAGGTCGCGCACCGTGCAGCGCGCCTCCGCGCGGCTCCACTTCAGCTCCGCGTGCTGCTTGGACACGGACGCGTCGTCCAGCACCAGCTCGCAGTCCAGCCGCCGGCCGATGCGCAGCACCTCCGAGTCCCGGAGGGTAGGCAGGGTGGCGACGAGCAGGTCGTCGAACTCGAAGAGCAGGGCGAGCATGCCCTGCTCGACGTCGCCGGGGTCCGCCATGCGGGTGGGCGCGAGCGCGGCGGCGGACAGCTCCGACGGCGGACGCTGCACGAGCGCGAAGGGACCCAGCTGATGTTGAAACGCACCCACGGGGAGGGCGGCGGCGAGCGCGCGCAATTCCTGGACGGACAGCACGTGGGGCAGCCTAACGGGTCGGCCGTCGGGCGCCCAGCCACTACCGGACGTTGCCGGTACGGCTTTCGTTGACCGGCCAGTCACTCGTTCCCTACATTGATCCTTTCGAGTCGCGGGCCGGGTTCCAGGAGGGAACGCCGGACCCCGATGCCAGCAGGTGACGGAAGGAGCGGTGGTTCGATGAGCGGGAGCGACAACATCCCGATGACCCCCTACGGTCTGCAGAAGCTCAAGGACGAGCTGAAGCACCTCCAGTCCGTGGAGCGGGGCAAGATTTCGCGTGAAATCGAAGTCGCGCGCGCGCACGGCGACCTTCGCGAGAACGCCGAGTACCACGCGGCCAAGGAGAAGCAGTCGCACATCGAGGGGCGCATCCTGACCCTCAACGACTGGATCGCCCGCGCGGAGGTCATCGATCCGACGAAGCTGGGCGGGGACAAGGTCGTCTTCGGCGCCACGGTGGAGCTGGTGGACACGGAGAACGACAAGGCCATCAGCTACCGCCTGGTGGGTGAGACGGAGGCGGACCTGAAGAAGCGGTGGATCGCCGTGACCTCGCCGGTGGCGCGCGCGCTCATCGGCAAGAAGGTGGGCGACATCGCCACGGTGCAGAGCCCCGGCGGCGTGCGCGAGCTGGAGGTCGTGACGATCCGCTTCGAGGATCCGCAGGAGGAGCCCTCCAGCGCGAGCTGAAGCCGGCTGGCTGGAGTTCCTTCGGGGGGGCGGGCCTGGGCTCGCTCCCCCGGTTTCGTTTTCCCCGTGGCGTCAGGGGCGCTTCGTAGGATGGAAGCTGGAAACACCGCGTGAACCACCCGCTCGCCAGCCTCGTTGGACCTCTCAAGTACGCGTGTCAGCGTGACTTCGCCCAGCTCGGGACCGTGCGGGATCTGCGCACGCTGATGGAGCGCACCCTGGCGACGGCTGGGGGCGTGGATGCGCGGGCGCTGGAGGACCTGAGGGCGGCGCTGCCGCACGTGGATCCGCCCGCGCCGCCGGAGCACCGCAAGGCCGCGCTGCGCCAGGTGCTGGGCGCGCTGAAGCTCAGCGGGGTGACGCTGCCGGAGGAGCTGGAGCGGGTGGTCGTCACCGGGGAGCTCAACGCCGTGGCGGCGGGGTTCCCCCGGGCGCCGGAGCGCGCGCACGTCCTCGAAGGGGAGCTCGTCCCCGCGCTGCCTCATCGCCGGCTGACGCCCGCGCAGGGCACGGCGGAGGTGCGAGCCAACACCGTGCCGCCGTGGCGTTCGCGGGACCCCGTCCCCCCGCTGGGAGGCGGGGCCGCGTCCCCGCGCCCCGTGACACCGCAGGGGGCACCGGCGAAGGGGGAGCCCGTGCCCTACGGGGCTCGGATGGCCGCGGCCCGGGCGGGCGCCGCGAGCCCGGCACCGGGCGCTGGCGGGGCCGCGGGGCCCGCGCCGGGTCAGGGTGCCCGGGGCGGTGCACCGGCTCCAGGCGACGCCCAGCCCTACGGCGCTCGCATGGCCGCGGCCCGCAACGCCGCCGCCGCTCCCAACAGCGCGCCGGCGCGGGCTCCGGGGGCGAAGCCCCCCGTGAAGGGCGCGCCGCCCGCGGACCGCGCTCCCGCGGAGAAGGCCCGGAAGAAGAAGGCCAAGGCCGTGGGCGCGGAGGCGTCCCGCTCCGAGGCCAGGCTCCTGTCCATCGCGCCGCGCACCGGCCCGCTGTCCGCGCCGCTCAAGTCGCTGGGCAAGCGCCTGGGGCCGCGCCTCGTCGCGGTGCTCGACAAGAAGGGCCTGCGCCGCACGGGCGACATCCTGTTCCTCCTGCCGCGCTGCTACGAGGACCGCCGCCGGCTGCGCACCATCGCGGAGCTCATCCCGGGGGCGCGCGGCGTGACGGTGGGCACCGTCAAGACGGCCGACTTCGTCCCGGGGCGCGGCGGCCGCCGCATGTTCCGCGCCGTCGTGGGCGACCGCTCGGGCAGCATCGCGGCCACGTACTTCAACGCCGGGCCGTGGCTCAAGAGCCGCTTCTCCGTGGGCAAGCAACTGGTGCTCTCCGGAGAGGTGCGCGCCTCGATGAACGGCCGGGAGATGGCCCACCCGGAGCTGGAGCCCGCCGAGGACCTGGAGAGCTCCACCTCCGTCCACTTCCACCGCATCGTCCCCATCTACCCGGGCTTCGAGCGCGGCGAGCAGCGCTCCTTCCGCGAGCTGGCCGCGCGCATCAGCGAGCAGCACTCGCACCACCTGGAGGAGCCGCTGCCCGCGGACCTGCGCCGCCGCTACCACCTGATGGGCTTGCCGGACGCGCTGCGCTTCATCCACTTCCCGCCCGACGACGCGGACCTGGAGGCGCTGGACGCGCACCAGAGCCCCGCGCACCGGCGGCTCGCGTTCGACGAGCTGTTCTTCCTCCAACTGGGCATGGCCCTCAAGCGCCAGGGCATCAAGGCGGAGGAGGGCATCGCCTTCGACGTCACCCCGGAGCGGCTGGACAAGGCGCGCGCCGCGCTGCCCTTCCAGCTCACCGGCGCGCAGGCGCGCGTGGTGGGTGACATCGCCCGGGACATGGCCCGCCCGGAGCCCATGAACCGCCTGGTGCAGGGCGACGTGGGCAGCGGCAAGACGGCCGTGGCGCTCGTGGCCGGCATGGTGGCGCTCCAGGACGGCTACCAGGTGGCGGTGATGGCCCCCACCGAAATCCTGGCCGAGCAGCACGAGCGCACCTTCCGCCGCATCCTGGAGCCGCTGGGCTACCGCGTGGGGCTCATCAGCGCGGCGGGCACCGCGAAGCACAAGCGCGAGGTGCGCGAGGCCGTGGGCAAGGGCGAGATCCACCTCGCGGTGGGCACGCACGCGCTGCTGGAGGGCGGGGTGTCCTTCCAGAAGCTGGGGCTCGTGGTCATCGACGAGCAGCACCGCTTCGGCGTGCTCCAGCGCCACACGCTGATGAGCAAGGGGCTCACGCCGGACGTGCTGGTGATGACCGCCACGCCCATCCCGCGCACGCTCGCGATGACGCTCTACGGGGACCTGGACGTGTCCATCATCGACCAGCTCCCGCCGGGCCGCACGCCCATCACCACGCGCGTCTTCAACAACGAGCAGCGCGCGCGCGTCTACGAGGCCGTGGGCGCGGAGCTGGCCAAGGGCCACCAGGCCTACGTCGTGTATCCGCTGGTGGAGGAGTCGGAGAAGCTGGACCTGGAGGACGCCACCCAGGGCGCGGCGAAGCTCCAGACGGTGTTCCCCAACGCCAGCGTGGGCCTGCTGCACGGGCGCATGAAGCCGGAGGAGAAGGACGCCGTGATGGAGGCCTTCCGCGAGAAGCGCATCCAGCTGCTCGTCTGCACCACGGTGGTGGAGGTGGGCGTGGACGTGCCCAACGCGTCCGTCATGGTGGTGGAGTCCGCGGAGCGCTTCGGCCTGTCGCAGCTGCACCAGCTGCGCGGGCGCGTGGGCCGTGGCGCCGCGGCCAGCTACTGCTTCCTCGTCGCGGGCACCGCGCGCTCCTGGGAGTCCACCGAGCGGCTGGGGGTGATGGAGCGCAGCAGCGACGGCTTCGTCATCGCGGAGAAGGACCTGGAGATCCGCGGCCCCGGTGAGTTCCTGGGCACGCGGCAGAGCGGCCTCCCGGAGCTGGCCGTGGCGAACCTGGTGCGCGACGGCGACCTGCTGTCGCTCGCCCAGGCGGAAGCGCGGCGCATCATGGACACGGACCCCCAGCTCAAGGACCCTGAGCACCAGGGGCTCGTGAAGGCGCTGGAGGAGCGCTGGGAGGGCCGGCTCGCGCTCGCCCGGGTGGGGTAGGACCGGGGAGGCGGGGCCTCGGCCCCCGGATTGTCTCGCACTGTCGGCGTGCTTACTTTTCCGCTGGAGGACCCTGGGGGATGCACGCGATGGGAGATTGGGGCCGAGCGGAGTATCTGGCGCGGCAGGGCATCCGGGACCCGAAGGTGCTCGCGGCGATCGCCAACCTGAGCCGCGCGGACTTCGTGCCCGCGGGCGAGCGGGAGGTGGCCTACCAGGACGTCCCCCTGCCCATCGGCCACGGGCAGACCATCAGCCAGCCCTACGTGGTCGCCCTGATGACGGAGGCCCTGCGCCTGCGCGGCTGTGAGCGCGTGCTCGAGATCGGCACCGGCTCCGGCTACCAGACGGCGGTGCTGGCCCTGCTGGCCCGCGAGGTCTTCACCGTGGAGATCGTCCGCGAGCTGGCCCGTCCCGCGCGGCGGCTGCTCCACCGGCTGGGCTTCACCAACGTGTTCTTCCGGGAGGGCGACGGCTCCCAGGGCTGGCCCGAGGCTGCCCCCTTCGACGCCATCATCGCCACCGCCGCGCCGGAGGAGATCCCCCGGGAGCTGCTGCGGCAGCTGAAACCCGGAGGGCGGATGGTCATCCCCGTGGGCGCCAGGCACGAGCCGCAGGAGCTGCTGCGCGTCCGCCGGAGACAGCCGGGGATGCTGCCCCGGGTGGACCACCTGCTGCCGGTGCGCTTCGTTCCCATGACGGGCCTGGGCTCAACCCCGCGCTGAGGGCCGCGCGGGGGGCGACGGGCCGCGCGCCCGCATGCCCACTCCTCGCGTCCCGGGTCGCGTTGCCGAGCGGAGAGGGGACCGGTAACGTCCCGGGCATGATCATCTGCCCGGTCTGCGACCACGTGCAGTCGGAAGGCGAAGAGTGCGAAGGCTGTGGCAAGCGTTTCCCCGGCCTCCTGAACGTCCCGGCGCCCGTCGTGGCCCCGCTGCCGGAGCTGGAGCTGACGCACCACGTGGGGGGGCGCGTGCCGGTGGACGCGCCCGCGCTGCCGGAGCTGGACCTGACGCGGCTGCGCTCGGGGCCGGACCTGCCGCCCATGTCCGTGCCCGACCTGGAGCTGACCCGTTCTGGGGTCACGGGCGACGTGCCCGTGGCGCAGATGGCGGACCTGGACACGGGCCGCGCGCAGGACGACGGCGTGCGCACCGCCGCCCCCGTGGGCGCGGTGACGTGCCGCTACTGTCGCCACGTCCAGGCGGAGGGCCTCCTGTGTGACGGCTGCGGCATGCGGCTGCCCCGGGCCCGCGTGGCGGCGCCGGTGGCGGCGAAGCGCCGGGACGAGGGCGAGCGCGTGCCCTGTCCCTCCTGCCACGTGCCGGCCTGGCCGGGCCGCGCGTGCGTGGCGTGCGGCACGAAGGTGGAGGCATGACGGCGGGCCCGGCGCTGAAGGCGGGCTACGCGTGCAGCGAGGGCTGCGGCTTCACCGCCTCGCTGTGGGACGTCGTCTACCGCTGCCCGCGCTGCGAGGGCCTGCTGGAGGTGGTCCACGACGAGGCCGCCCTGCGCGCCACCCCCGCGGCGGAGTGGAAGCGCCGCTTCGAGTCCCGCTTCGCCACGTCCCGGCTGCCGGACGGCTCCGGCGTCTGGGGCAAGCGCGAGTGGGCGCTGCCCGAATTGCCGGCGGAGGACATCGTCTCGCTGGGCGAGGGCCGCGTGCCGCTCAAGCCGCTGCCGCGCATGGCGGCGGAGCTGGGGCTGGGCTCGCTGGTGTTGAAGGAGTGCGGCGTCTCGCCGACGGGCAGCTTCAAGGACTGGGGGATGACGGTCCTGGTGTCGGCGGTGAAGCACCTGCGCTCGCGCGGCACGCCCATCCGCGCGGTGGCGTGCGCGTCCACGGGCGACACGTCCGCGGCGCTGTCCGCGTACGCGGCGGCGGCGGGCATCCCCGCGGTGGTGTTCCTGCCGAGGAACAAGGTGTCGCTCGCCCAGCTCGTGCAGCCCATCGCCAACGGGGCGCGCGTGCTGTCGCTGGACACGGACTTCGACGGCTGCATGAAGCTGGTGCAGGCGGTGACGGCGGACACGGGGCTGTACCTGGCGAACTCGATGAACTCGCTGCGCATCGAGGGCCAGAAGATGATCGCCATCGAGCTGTGCCAGGACCTGGGCTGGGAGCCGCCGGATTGGATCGTCATCCCGGGCGGCAACCTGGGCAACGCGAGCGCGCTGGGCCGTGGCCTGGACCTGCTCTTCAACCTGGGGCTGATCTCCCGCCGTCCCCGCATCGCGGTGGCGCAGGCGCAGCGGGCGAACCCCCTGGCGCGCGCCTTCCGGGGCGGCTTCCAGGAACTGGTGCCCATGCAGGCGGGGGCGACGCTGGCGTCCGCCATCCAGATCGGGAACCCGGTGTCCTTCCGCCGCGCGGTGCGGATGCTGCGCGCGTTCGACGGCGTGGTGGAGGAGGCGACGGAGTCGGAGCTGGCCAACGCGGCGGCGCGGGCGGACCGCGAGGGGACCTTCACCTGTCCCCAGACGGGCGTCGCGCTGGCTGCGGTGGAGAAGCTGGCCGCGTCGGGCGTGATGGCGAAGGGCTCCAGCGTCGCGGTGGTGGCCACCGCGCACGGGCTGAAGTTCGCGGACTTCAAGGTGGGCTACCACCGGGAGGCGCTGAAGGACGTGAAGGCCGCGCACGCGAACCCGCCGCTGGAGCTGCCCGCGGACCTGTCCGCCGTGCGCGAGGCCCTCCAGGACCTGGGCTGAAGCCTCGCGCGTGTCTCCCGGCGGTGCTACTCCACGTCGAGCGCCACGCGCGACTCGATGGTGAGCCCGAAGCCGGAGATGCCCCGGTAGGTGATCTCCGTGTTGGACATCACGCGCATGGTGCTCACGCCCAGGTCGGTGAGGATCTGGCAGCCCATGCCCACGTCGCGGGACTCGTTGGCCGCGCGGCTGGCGGCCGCGTTGCCGCCGTCGCCCGTGCGCTTGTGGTGGATGCCGAAGTCGTTGCCGTGCATGCCGGGCAGGTAGACGATGACGCCCGTGCCCTCGCGCGCCACGTTCTCCATCGCGCGGTCCAGCAGCAGGTGGCACTTGCAGTCGGGAGAGCCGAACACGTCGCCCATGGCGCAGGCGCCGTGCAGGCGCACCAGCGGGGCGGGCTGGGTCTTCGACGGGTCGCCCTTCACCAGCACGAGCGACTTCGCGCCGTCGGGCGTCCACGTGTACGTGAAGGCGGTGAACTCACCGTGGCGGGTGCGCACGGCGCCCTGGCCCGGCTCGCGGCGGACCAGGCGGTCCTTGCGGCTGCGGTACTCGATGAGGTCCGCGATGGTGATGAGCTTGAGGTCGTGCTCGCGCGCGAACTGCTTGAGGTCCGGCATGCGCTGCATGGTGCCGTCGTCCTTCACCAGCTCGCAGAGGATGCCGGACGGCTGGAGGCCGGCGAGGCGCGCCAGGTCCACGGCGGCCTCGGTGTGGCCCGCGCGGCGCAGCACGCCGCCTTCGCGATAGCGCAGCGGGAAGATGTGGCCGGGGCGCAGGAAGTCGTCCGCGGTGCTGTGGGGGTCCGCGAGCGCGCGGATGGTCTTCGTGCGGTCGCTGGCGGAGACGCCGGTGGTGGTGCCGTGGCGGAAGTCCACGGAGACGGTGAAGGCGGTGCGGTGGGACTCGGTGTTCTCCGCCACCATCTGGGGCAGGCGCAGGGCGTCCAGCCGCTCGGCGAGCATGGGCTGGCAGATGATGCCGCTGGTGTGGCGCACCATGAAGGCCAGCGTCTCGGGGGTGGCCAGCTCGGCGGCCATGATGAGGTCGCCTTCGTTCTCGCGGTCCTCGTCGTCGGCGACGATGACGCACTTGCCGGCCTGGATGTCGCGGATGGCCTCCTCGATGGTGTTCAACTCGGAGTCACGGCTCATGTCGGGGGAACTCATCCTGCTGACGACGTGGAGAGGCATGGTTCGCGGCATGTAACGCGAGGGGGGTGGGGTGGCAAGCCATGCCCGGGAAGCGAGCGTGCGTCCGCTCAATGGCTGGGATGAGCGTCACCTGGACTGCGCGTCCGTGTAGGTAGGTCCCGGCGGGGGCGGCGACTCGACGGGCTGGGGCGTGTGATGTAGGGTGCTCGGCTCCGTGAGCGCAGACAACCAGGACAAGCGGGCCCGGTTCGACCAGCTGCAGGAGAGCCTGGCGACCCGGCAGAGCACCACACACTTCGCCCACGCGGGCGTGTCCATCATCGCCTTCATGTTGATTGCCGGGGCGGCGGGGAAGCTGTTCTACGACTCGCTGCGCACGCCGCTGCTGGCCTGGGGGGCGTCGCTGCTGGCGCTGGGGCTGCTGGTGTACGGCTTCATCAGCTACCGCAAGGGCCGCGCCGTGCTGCTGGAGGAGCTGAGCCAGTACGAGGCGATGCTCGCGCTGCGCCGCGAGCTGCACCTCGACAACCCCGCGGCGCTCCTCCCCCGGTGAGCGCCGGGAGGAAGGTCGCCCTGCCGGGGCGGTTCATCGTGCTGGAGGGGCTGGACGGCGCCGGCACCACCACGCAGACCGAGCGGCTGGCGTCGGCGCTGAGGGCGGAGGGGCGCGCGGTGGTGACGACGCGCGAGCCGTCCGACGGTCCGGTGGGGACGATGCTGCGTCAGGCGCTCACGGGCCGGCTGGGGTTGCCGCACGGCCGGGGCCCGCTGGCGCAGGAGACGCTGGCGCTGCTGTTCGCGGCGGACCGGACGGATCACCTGCACGCGCGGGTGCTGCCGGCGCTGGAGCAGGGCCAGGTGGTGCTGTGCGACCGCTACGTGCTGTCGTCGCTGGCGTACCAGGGGGCGAGCCTGCCCATGGCGTGGGTGGACACGGTGAACGCGCACGCGGTGTCGCCGGACCTGACCCTGTTCGTGGGCGTGGATCCGAAGGTCGCGGCGAACCGCCGGGCCGTGCGCGGAGGCCCCGCGGAGCTGTTCGAGGCGGACGAGGCCCAGCGGCGGATCGCGAAGCAGTACCTCAAGGCCATCACGCTGCGGCAGAAGCGCGAGCGCATCGTGCACATCGACGGTGAGCTGTCCGTCGAGGCCGTGACGGACGCGTGCCTCAAGGAAGTGCGGCGGGTGCTCGCGCGCAAGCGCTGAGCCCGGGCGCTCCCGGCGTGCCGGGGGCATGGATCTCCGGATCGATTTATCACCGGGGCCCGGGTCGCTTATCGGGTGGGCGCACCCTTCATTCCTGACTGGTATGCGCCCAATCGCCCTTCATCCCCCGGCTCCTGGCCTTCGTTCGCGGTTCCACCTCCGAAGCCTTTCGACGCTCGCGCTGCTGGTGGCCGCCTTGGTGGCGGGCGCCTGCGGCGGGTCCGATGCGCCCGCGGGTCCTTCCCCGTCGCAGCCGCGCGACGCGGGCGTGGATGCGGGGGCGGGGACCGTGGACGGCGGAGCGGATGGCGGTGCGGGCGAGCAGGATGGCGGCACCGAGCCTCTCCCTTCAGATGGGGGAGGGACGCCTCCCGCGTTCACCTTGTGGACGCCCCTCGAGCAGACGGTCCGTTTCGAGCTGTCCCCCGTGTTCGCGCAGGCGATCAATGTGACCCGCGATCCGTCCTTCACCGGGGAGGTCGCGATCACGGTGGAGGGCCTGCCTCCCCACGTGCGCACCACCCAGGCCCTGCCGGTCGTCATCCCCGAGGGAGCGACCGCGACGCCGCTGGGCTACGTCCCGGACGAGTTCGCCGCCTATGGCCAGTTCTCCCTCAAGGTGGTGGGCGTGGGGGGCGGAGCGCGGGTGGAGTTCCCGCTCACCCTCAAGGTGGAGCCCGCGCCGGCCGCGCTGGACAGCGCCTTCGGCACGGAGGGCGTGGCGACGCCGGCGCTCGGCCTGCCCGTGGTGAAGATCAACGCCATGGTCGTGCAGGCGGACGGCAAGTGGATCCTCGTCGGCTCCACCGGCTACACGGGCGCGAGGGACGTGCTGGTGGCGCGCCTGCTTCCGGATGGAACGCCGGACGCCACGTTCGGCACGCGGGGCGTGGTGGTCAGCGACATCTGCGGGGGCGATGACTACGTGGATGCCGTCACCTTGCAGGCGGATGGCCGC
Organism: Corallococcus sp. RDP092CA; assembly: GCF_041903675.1. Classification (NCBI taxonomy): domain Bacteria; kingdom Pseudomonadati; phylum Myxococcota; class Myxococcia; order Myxococcales; family Myxococcaceae; genus Corallococcus; species Corallococcus sp. RDP092CA. The sequence continues at coordinate 67,301 of NZ_JAYESI010000015.1, forward strand.
ATCGTCGTCGCGGGCGGCGCCATCTCCGGCACGAATACCTGCGCGGGGACGAAGTACCAGAGCTTGCTGCTGGCGAGGTACACGCCCGCGGGCGTGTTGGACACCACGTTCGGGGGGACGGGCGTGCGCACCTTCCAGCTCTCCACGGGGGTCGCCACCCTTCACGCGGTCACCCTCGACGCGAGTGAGCGGATCATCGGCGCGGGCACGGTCGAGAACGACGGCCTGGACATGGTGGTGATCCGCCTGACGGCGCTGGGCGCCCTGGATACGACCTTCAGCGGGGACGGCGTGGCGACGGCGGACGAGGGGCGCCAGGATGATGGCCTGTGCGTCGTCGCGGAGCCCGACGGCAAGATCCTCGTGGCGGGGACCTCCACGGGCAGCTTCGATACGCTGGCCCTGCGCCGCTTCAACGCCAGCGGTACGCGGGACAGCACCTTCCACTACGCCGCGGCCTTCAGCTCGCCGGACATCACGCCGAGGACGCTGCTCCGGCTGTCGAACGGGAAATGGTTGGTGGGGGGGAGGGCGGTGGATTCCGATGGGAACAGCCGGGCCGTGGTGGCGCGGCTGAGCGCGTACGGGGATCAGGACACGTCCTTCGGCGACGCGGGTTACGCCTTCTTCACGGCGGGGCGCCCGGGCGGGCGGGAGGCGGTCGTGGGCATGGATCTGCTGGCGGATGGCACCCTGGTCGCCGCCACCTGGAGTCAGGACGCGAAGGGGGCCTCCGGGCTGGGCGTCGTGCACGTGGCCTCGAATGGCGCGAGCATCGTGCGCGCGCACCGCACGGACCTGCCCGGGGAGGAGCAGCCCACGGCCGCGAAGTTGGACGCACAGGGCTTCCTGCGCGTCACCGGGACGCGAGTCCCGGAGGGACAGAGCGAAGCCGTGCCTTTCGTGACCCGCTTCCACCCGTATTGACACAAACGAGCACTGGCTGTTGGAGCGCCACCCGTTCCTCTCACCGAGTCAGGCTCGGCGAGAGTTGATGCAGTCGAAGCAGGCGGCCTGAATACGACCAACCTGGTGTCTCGACAATCCGGTGCGGTACACGATGTCCATCCGGCCAATCGTCGTGTCGCCGTGGCGCAGGATGTCCGCCCCCTCGGGCTGACTCCAGGGCAGGGCGGGTCCACGCTCGAGCACCGCGCGGGTCCACCCCCCGGGGTCCGTTGGAGTAGAGTCGGCGTCTCCATGGAGCGGACCGGCGCGGCGGCGATCATCATTGGCAACGAGGTCCTCACCGCGAAGGTGAAGGACGAGAACGGCCCCCACCTCATCCAGCGGCTGCGGGAGGTGGGCATCCCGCTCGTCTCGGTGGAGACCATCCTGGACGACGTGGACGCCATCGTGGACGCGGTGTCTCGCGCCCGGCGCAAGGCCCGCTACGTCTTCACCAGCGGCGGCATTGGCCCCACCCACGACGACGTCACGGTGCGCGCGGTGGCGCTCGCGCTGGGCAAGCCCGTGGTGCGCCTGCCGGAGATGGTGTCGGCCATCCAGGCCCGCGCGGGCACGTCTCCCGTGACGCCGGAGTCGCTGCGCCTGGCGGACGCGCCCGAGGGCACGGTGCTCATCGCCCAGCCGGGCATGTGGTTCCCCGTGCTGACCGTGGGCGACCTGTTCCTCCTGCCGGGGGTGCCGCAGCTCTTCCGGCTGCAACTGGAGACCGTGCTGTCGCGGCTGAGCGGCACGCCGGTGCACCTGGTCAACCTGTACTTCAAGCTGGGCGAGAGCGCGCTGGCCGCCGTGCTGGACCGCGTGGCGCTGGACATGCCCCACGTGGCCATCGGCTCGTATCCCGTGTTCGACGGGGCCCTCGACTACCGCGTGAAGGTCACCGTGGAGTCCCTGGAGCGGGCCCACGTGGATGACGCCGTGGGCCGCCTGCTCGCGGGGTTCCCGGCGGACGCGCTCGTCCGCAGGGAGTAGGCGCGGGCCCGTCGCCGGGCCCGGGGGATGACGGCTACAGCGCCAGCCCGATGCGCTGGCGCAGCCGGAAGAAGTCGTCCGTGAGCAGCCACGACAGCAGGGCCTTCAGGTCCGCGCGCTCGCGCACCGCCTGGAGGATGGCGTCGGTACTGCCCTCCTGGCGGTTGGCCACGATGTTCGGATCCTCGCGCAGCACCATGGTTAGGCCCACGGACGGGTCGCCGCAGACGAGCAGGCCCGCGCGGTCCGCGGAGAAGCCGAGCGCGTCCACCACCGTCGCGACGTCGAGCTTCGGCTGCTCGGACAGCGTCTGCGCCGGGCCCTCCGAGGCCTTCATCGCCTTGCGGTTGAAGGCCTTCTTGAGCTGCTTGGTCATGTCGTCGTTGCGACGGCCCAGGCCGTTGAACTGCGACACGTGGACGCGGATGGCGTTGCCGAACAGGTCCACCGTCTCGCCCTGGGACAGCTTGGAGAGGACGGCCGTCTTGTTGAGCAGGCCCAGCACCGCCTTGCCGATGAGGAACTTCTGCTCCCGGGCGTTGAAGCGGCGCACCACGTCCTGGCCCACGCACAGGGAGAGGGGCTCCGTCGTCTCCAGTTGCAAGAGGCCGCGCCGGGCGAGGTAGACCTCGAACTCCTCCACGCCGAAGGTCTGCGCCACCGCGCGCACGGCCTTGAACACGGCCGAGTCCGGCTTGAGCTTGTCCTGCTTCGGGTTCACGCCGAGCATCTCGAACTGCGGCGGGTACACCTTGCCCAGGTGCTCGCCGATGGCGCGGAGCAGGTCCGTCAGCGGGCCGCGCGCGGCCGGGTGCATGAGGACGGTGTCCACGTCCGTGGCGGGCAGCGGCTCACGCGGCTCCTGCGGCTGGCGGACGCGGGCCTCCGAGTAGTAGGCCTGCTCCACCTCGTTGGTGGCGCGCATGAAGGTCAGCACCGCGGCGACGGCGAACGCCTTGTCCTGCTGCTTCTGCGCCTCCCACAGCTTGAACAGCGCGTGCAGGCTCTCCACGCGGCCCGGGTCCTGGCGGAGGATCTGCCGGTGCTCCTCGATGGCCAGCGGGTAGCTGGCCATGTCGCGGCCGTACAGGTCCGCCAGCGCGGCGCGGGCCTGGAGGTTCTGCGCGTCCTGCTCCACCAGCTGCCGGTAGATGACGGTGGCGCGCGCGGGCTCCGCCAGGGGGCCCGCGTAGAAGCTGGCCACGCGCATGCGCAGGGACACCGCCCGCTTGACGTCCGTGGACGCGGTGGCGGCCGCCTGGGCCTCCAGCATCTGCGCCAGCTCCGGCAGGTTGCGCTGGCGCTCGTAGAGGACCACCAGCCGGTCCACCAGCGCGGGCTCGCCCGGCGTCAGCTCCAGCGCCTTCTTGTAGAGCGCCGTGGCGGAGGCGACGTCGCCCAGGCCCTCCTCGTGGATGCGCGCCAGCTCCACGGTGAAGCGCGCGCGGGAGTCGTTGGGCAGGTCCTGATCCAGCAGCCGCCGCAGGCAGTCCACCGCGCCGCCGAAGTTGCGGCCCTGCGCGTAGACCGTGGCCAGCCGCTCCAGCGCCTCCGGGTGGCGGGGCAGGGTGGCCAGCGCCGTCTGGAGGTGCGCCGCCGCGCGGCCCGGGTCGTTGAGGTGCTGCTGGTACAGCCCGCCCAGCGTCAGGTGGTGCTGCGCGAGCACGCGCGGGTCTCCGCCCTGCTGCACGCGCTGGCCGAGCAGCTGCGCGGCCTCCGCGTACTGCTGCGCCTCCAGGAGGAGCAGGCCGCGCGTCTCCAGCGCGTCGGGGTAGCCGGGCCGGGCCGCCAGGGCCTTCTCCAGCACCGCGAGGGCGCGGGCCCGGTCGCCGAGGGCCACGTTGTAGAGGCGGGCCGCGGTGACGTACGCCGCCGCCGCGGCCTCCGTGTCCCGCTGCGCGAGCCGGGCCTCGGCGCGGCGCTCGTGCAGGGCCGCGAGGTCGGAGGAGCCGCCGCGCTGCGCGAGCAGCTCCTCCAGGCCGGAGGCGGCGCCCGGGTGCAGCGGATCCCGCTCCAGCGCCAGGCGGTAGAGGGCCGCGGCGCCGTCCGGATCCTCGAGCTTCTGGGCCGCGAGCCTCGCGGCGGCGACGAAGCCCTCGATGGCGCTCTGGGTGTCGCGGCTCGCGCGGGCCTCGGCCTCCATCATGGCGCGCGCGGTGGCGAAGTCGCCCCGGCGCAGGGCCACGCGGCGGGCGCCCTGGAGCGCGGGGAGGCACTGCGCCTGGAGCTCCAGCGCCTGCCGGTAGAGGGCGGCGGCCTGCTCCGGGTCGGGGTTCTTCTCCGCCAGGTCCGCGGCGCGCAGGAGCAGCTCCAGCGCCTCCGTGGCGTCGGTGGTGACGGCCAGCCGCATGCCGTACATGCGCGACAGGCCCGCGGTGTCACCGCTCTGGCGCAGCACGCGCTCCAGGCCGAAGGCGAGGCGCGCGTCGGAGGGATCCGCGTCGAAGGCGCGCTGGTAGACCTCCAGGGTGCGCTCGGTGGGCTGGCCCTTCTCCTGATCCGCGGCGGCCAGGAGGCGCAGCGCGCTGGACAGGCGCGCGTCGGTGACGCGCTCGGCGATGCGGGCGCGCAGCTCCGCGCGGCGGGGGCGGTCCGACACGCGGATGCGCTCCAGGAGCGTCAGGGCGGTGAGGTTGCCGGGCTCCAGGCCGAGCACGGCCTCGCAGCACTGCGCGGCGCGCGACGGCTCCTGGAAGCGGTCCAGGTACAGCCGCGCGAGCTTGAGGTACGCGGTCACCTTGGCCGCGGGCGTCTGGCCCACCTGCGTCTCGCGGTCGAGGATGGAGACCAGCTCCTTCACGTTGTCCTGCGCGACGTACAGGCGCTCCAGCGCGCGCAGCGTGGCGGCGTGGCCCGGCGTGAGGCGCAGCACCTCCTGGTAGCCGTCGATGGCCAGCTCCGGCCGGCCCAACTGGTCCTCCCAGATGGCGGCGGCCTGGTAGAGCGCGTTGGCGCGCTCCAGCGGATCCGTGCGGTTCGCGGCGTCCGCGCGCAGGACCTCCACCAGGCTCTCCCACGCCTCGTGGGCCCGGTGGATGCGGGCCAGGGCGCGCAGCGCCGGGAAGTAGCTGGGCGCCAGCATCAGCGCCTCCTGGTACGACGCGAGCGCCTCGTTCTCCTGCTTGAGGCGGTGCTCGTACAGCTCGCCGATCTTGTAGATGAGCGCGGCGGCCGCGTCGGTGGACGGAGAGATCTCCGACTCCGCGCGGTACATGTCGATGAGCTTCTCCCACCGGCCGTCCTGCGCGTACAGCCGGCCCAGCGCCTTGAGCGCGGGCAGGTACGAGGGCGACAGCGCGAGCACGCGCTCATACGCGGTGATGGCGCCCACGCGGTCCTTCAGGTGCTCGTCGAGGATCTCCGCGTTGCGGTGGAGCAGCGACAGGACCTGCTTGGTGTCGCCGGCGAACGACGCCTCCAGGTCGTTGGTCTCCAAGAGCTCCCGGAAGCGCCCGGCGCGCTCGTAGAGGCGGGCCAGGTTGCGCAGCGTGGGCAGGTGATCCGACGCCAGGTCGAGGATGCGCTTCATGCACTCGATGGCGTGGTCCAGGTCGCCCAGGCGGTCCTCGTAGATGACCGCCATCTTGTTGAGCGTGGTGATGACCTGGTCGCGGTCGGACGTCTGGAGCAGGTCCTGTTCGTACATCGCGACCAGCTCCGCGAAGCGGCCCTGGCGCTCGTAGAGCCGGGTGAGGGCCTTCTGCGCGGGGAGGTAGCCCGGCTGGAGCTGGAGGCACGCGTTGTAGCGCGCGATGGCGTCCTCCTGGCGGCTCAGGCGCTCCTCGAGGATCTCGGCCGCCTTGTACATGCGCGCGGCCTTGCCCTTGGCGTCCTCGGCGGCGGTGACCTCCGCGTCGAAGACGGCGACGAGCCCCTCCCAGTTCTTCATCCGGAAGCACAGCTTGCCCAGGCCCGCGAGCGCGGCGGCGTGGCTGGGGATGCGGGCGAGGATGGCCTGGTAGCGGGCGGCGGCCTCCTGGTCGCGCTTGAGGTCGTCCTCGTACAGCGCGGCGAGGCGCAGGTTGATGGCGACCAGCTCGCTCTCGTCGTTGATGGAGCCCACCCACGCGAGCAGCACGTCGGCCAGCTCCTCGAAGCGCCCCTGCGTCTCGTAGATGCCGGCGAGCGCGCTCAGCACCAGCGGCTCATGGGGGCTCACGCGGCGCGCGGCGAGCAGCGCGGACAGGGCGTCGTCCTTGCGGCCCAGGCGGTCGTGGACCTTGGCGATGTGGAGGTAGGCGGGCGCGCCCTGGGAGCCCTGGCCCTCGGCCTCGGAGAAGAGGGCGGAGAGCAGCTCGTCGGTGCGGCCCTCGCGCTCGGCGACGCGCTTGATGGCGGCCTGGAGCAGCGGGTCGGAGCGGTCCAGCGCGAAGGCCTCGCGGAAGGCCTCGGCGGCGGCTTCCTTCTGCTTGAGGCGCTCCTCCAGGAGCATGCCCGCGGAGGTGAGGTAGTGGGCGCGCAGGGACGGCGGGACGACGGCGTTGGCGAGCAGCCGGTAGATCTCCACCAGCGCGGCCGCGTCGTTGCGCGAGGCGTAGACGGACTCCAGCTGGGTGAGGAGGGTGACGTCGGTGGGCTTGCGGTCCAGGGCCTGGCGCAGGGCATCCGCGGCGTCGTTGTCGCGGGACAGGCGCTCCTCGAGGATCTGCCCCTTCTCGAAGAGGAGCGAGGCCTGCTGGCGGGGGTCCTCGGAGGCGGCGAGCTCCGCGTCGATGAGCTGCACGACCATCTGCCAGTTGCCCACGTCGGCGAAGAGGCGGCGCGCGGCGCGGATGTTGGCGAGGAAGCGCGGCGCCAGCTTGTACGCGTTCTGGAACGCGACGGCGGCGTTGCGGGGGTTCTTGAGCGGCTCCTCCCAGAGCAGGCCGACCTCGTGGAAGAGGAGCGCGGCCACCTGCGGCTCGGTGGTGGCGAGCGCCTTGGCCTCGCGCTCCATGGAGGCGATGCGCTCGCGGGCGTCGTCCTCGGCGCTGGCCTGGGGGGCGGGGGCGGGGAGCGTGCTCACGTTCTGGGCGAGCGTCTCGACCGCGCTCACCCCCGGCCCGGGCGCTCCCGGGGGAGGCTCCGATGCGGGGGACGAAGGCCGCGTGACGTCATTGCGCTCGCTCATGGAAGCCGGCTCCAGGCACTTTGAAATGAGAGGGGGAGACTGAACGGGAGTTCGTACCACGCGCTCGGCTGGCCCCTCAACTTCCCGTCTTTCCTGGCGATTTGAGTGCAGGGAGGGCAGGCGGACGGGCGGAGGGCGGGTGCCATTCTCTCGCTGGAGGGCCTCGCCGGGCTGGCCGGAGCGCAGCGCATCCGCCGGGAGCGCCAAGGTCACGGTCCCCTCGTGACGCGCTTGGGACTCCGACGACGTTGTGACGCGCCAAGGCTGTTGGGTACGCTCAGCCTGGAATAATACCATGGAATGGGGATTCCAGTGGGTGACATCGGCAGCACGCTGCGTGGAATGAACGGGGGCCACCACGAACCGATTGCCATCGTCGGCATGTCGGGGGGCTTTCCAGGGGCCAGGGATCTGGCGGCGTTCTGGGAGAACCTGCGCCAGGGAGTGGACTCGGTGTCGGGTGCGCCACTGCACCGCTGGACACGGGAGGTTTCGGCCGGGATCGATTCGGGGGTTCGCGGCGGATTCCTCGATGATGTCGAGGGCTTCGAGCCCGCGTTCTTCGGCCTGTCCTCCGAGGAGGCGGCGCGAATGGATCCCCAACACCGCCTCGTGATGGAGCACTGCTGGCTGGCCCTGGAGGCGGCCGCTTTGCCCCGGCTTGCGGAGGGGCGGAGGGCGGGCGTGTTCATGGGGATTCCCCCTTCGGACTACCCGGCCGGGCTCCCCGAGGATGACGCTTCGCGGCTCCTGGCACGGGTGTCGCGGCTGCTGGGCATCCAGGGGCCGGGCCTCGTGGTGGACGTGGCCTGTGCGTCCTCGCTGGTCGCCATCCAACTGGCCTGCCAGCAGTTGTGGACGGGCTCCCTGGAGTGGGCCCTGGCGGGTGGCGTCTCCATCATGTCCACCGTTCGCACGTACCGTGCGGCGCTCCGTGCCACGGAGCGCGGGGGCGGGTTCGTCCCCGCGGAGGGCGTGGGAGTGGTGGTCCTCAAGCCCCTGGCGCGGGCCCTGGCCGAGGGGGACCGCATCTTCGGGGTCATCCGAGGCTGCGAGAGCGTCCAGGTCGGACGGCTTCCGGGAGCGCCACTCTCCGACGACGCGCGGTGCCGTGCCGACCTCATTCGAGCGGTCCACCAGCAGGCCGGCATCGACCCGGAGATGATCTCGTATGTGGAGGCGCACGGCAGCGGCGCCCGCCGTCAGGATGACGTGGAGCTGGAGGCCCTCAGGCGGGTCTTCCAGTCGCGCACGGCCCGCACCGGCCTCTGCTCCATCGGATCGGTCGAGGGCAACGTGGGGCACGCTGGCGCGGCCTCGGGCATGGCGGGGGTGTTCAAGATCCTCCTCGCCTTCGAGCACCGGGAGCTCCCTCCTTCGCTGCACGCGCGCGCGGAGTTGGTTGCGCAGACGCCCTTCCGGATCGACACGGAGTCCGCGCCATGGAGGGGGACCGAGGGGACGCCACGCCGGGCCGCCATCAGCGCCTTCGGTTCGAGCGGCACCGACTGCCACCTCGTGCTGGAGGAGGCACCGCCTCCCAAGCCTCGTGCGGCCGCGCCCGAGCGCCCCGCGTACCTGTTTGTCCTGTCCGCGCACACCCATGAGGCGCTGGGCCGGATCGCCGCGAACCTCATCGAAAGCCTGAAGCGCTCGCTGGCGGACGGCGAAGCCCCTCATCCCGGAGACGTCGCCTTCACCCTGGCGCGCGGGCGGGGCACGCTGGAGCGGCGCGCGGCGTTCGTCGCCGCGGATCTCCAGGAGCTGATCCTCCTCCTGACGCGGTTCCGCGACACGCCCGCTGCCTCACGGGTGAGCGCCGAACCGCGAGGGCTCTCCGAGGCCTCCCGGGCGCTCCTGCGTGAGGTGAACGTCCGCCTGCTCCAGGGTCTCGGCCTGGAGACGCCGGCCTCCGCCTGGCGCGACACGCTCCGTGCCTCGGCCGAGCTGTACGCGCTGGGCGTGGACCTGGAGCAGGCCGCGCTGTTTCCGGAGGGCGTCTACAGGTGCGTCCCGCTGCCCTCCTATCCCTTCGCCCGCGAGCGCTGCTGGAGCCACGCACCCGTGCCGGAAGCCGCCTCGCTGGAGCGCATCGCGAGCGTTGAGGCGCCCCCCGACGTGACGATGCTCCCAGAGAACGCGCTCCTGCTGGAGAAGGGGTGGCGCATCGTGGAGGAGCAGGGGACCGCGCAGCCGCTGGACCTGGAGGGCACCTTGGTCGTGCTCGTCAACGACGAGACGACCGCCCTGGCACGGCAGGCGCTCGCGCCCCTTCGGAACACCCGCCTGTTCCTCATCGCGAGCTGCGGGAGCTCGGCCTCCGGCGTCGATGCGCTGCTCGACTTCGATCGCCATGAGGCCGGTGTCCGGCTGGGGGAGGAGCTGAACGCCCGCCGCGAGCCACTGGCTGGGATCGTCGACCTCTCGGACCTCCGGACCGCGCCGCGAGAGGAAGCGGAGGACGCGTCGGCGCGGATGGAGACGTTCGGCCGGATCGGTTTGTTGCAGACGCTGTTGAAGCGCGGCCGGACGGAGCGCTTCGCGCTGCTGCACTTCACCCGTGGCCTGCGCACCTTCATGAGCACCGGCCCGCTGGATCTCGGCGGTGGCGTGATGGCGGCGCTGGCAGGCAACCTGGGCGCGGAGCTCGCGGGCCTGCATGCCCGCACCGTGGACCTGGAGCGCGTTCCGGCGGATGCCCGCGCGCTGGAGGCGCTGCTCCGGCAGGAACTCGGCGACCGGGACTCCGGTGGCGAGGTCCTCCACCGGAGGGGGCGCCGCTACGTCCCCCAGATGCAACCCCTGCTCGTCTCGCCGGCTCTCGTGCCGCGCCTGTCCGCCGACAAGGTGTATGTCATTACGGGCGGTGTTCGCGGCATCGGACTGGAGGTCGCCCACCGACTGGCGGCCCGAGGCGCCCGGCGGCTGGTCCTCATGGGCGTGCAGCCGCTGCCGCCTCGGGAGCAATGGCCCGCGCTCGTGGCCGACCCTGGGTGCGCACCAGCCCTGCGGGAGCGGCTGGCCTCCCTGCGGGCCCTGGAGTCCCGTGGCGTGCGCCTGCGCGTTCACTGCGGGGCGTTGACGGACTCCGCCGCGCTGGCTGCACTCTTCTCCGAGGTCCGCGCGTCCCTCGGCCCCATCGCGGGCTGCATCCACTCCGCGGGAGCGGTCTTCTTCACGCCGCCTGCCTTCACCAGCAAGCCGCTGGGCCAGTGGCGCAAGGTGCTCGAGCCCAAGGTCGAGGGACTGCTTGCGCTCGAACGTGCGCTCGCCGCGGATGCGCTCGACTTCTTCGTCGTGTTCTCGTCGGTCTCGGCGCAGGTGCCGTCGCTGGCCGTCGGCCTGCTGGACTACTCCGCCGCCAACGCGTTCATGAACCTGTGGGTCGAGCACCGGCGCGCCGCGGGCCGGGTCTCCCACCAGTCCGTCGTCTGGCCCAACTGGAGGGACGTCGGCATGGGCGAGGTGAAGAGCCCGGCGTATCAGTCACTCGGCCTGATGGCGCACTCCACTCCGGACGGGCTGGCGCTGCTGGACGCGACGATGGCCTCCGGGCGGGCCGTGCTCCTGCCCGCCGTGATCAACCCGAGCCACTTCGCGCCCGACGCCCTGCTGAGGACGCGGAGCAGGCCGCAGCCTGGCCGAGACCCTTCGCGCCCGAGCGCGTGGGCCGGGCGCCCAACACCCGCCGAGCCCCCCGCGCCCGTTGAACCTTCGACGCTGGTGGTGCCCGAGGCGCCGGTCCTCGCGCCCGCGTCCGCTCCCTCCCGCTCCACGGACGCGGAGCTCCGCGCCTTCACCGCGGAGTGGCTCCGCCAGTTGTTCGCACGGGAGCTCCAACTGGCCCCGGAGCAGCTCGACCCCGACGCGGACTTCGAGGCCCTGGGGTTGGACTCCATCCTCGTCATCGAGCTGGTGACGCATCTGGATGCGTGGCTGGGCGTGAAGCTCGACCCGTCACTCCCCCTGCTGCACCGGACGCTGACGGCGCTCACGCGCCAGCTCGTGGAGGCGTACCCGGAGGCCGTGCTGGCGGCCCATGCGCGGGCCATGCCTCCCTTGGCGGGGCGCCTGGAGCCCCGGTCTGTCGGGAGCGCTCCGGAGCAGGCACCTCCTGCGTCGACGGCGCAGGCCGCTCCCGCGCCCCTGCCAGTGACGACTCCTGGAGGCGTGGAGCCCATCGCGGTGATTGGCATGGCCTGTCACTTCCCCGGCTCGCCCGACCTGGAGGCGTACTGGCGCGTGCTGCGCGAGGGGCGCGACCTGATTACCGAGGTGCCCGAGGCCCGCTGGCGGATCGCGGACTTCCATTCCCCCACCCATCAGCCCGGACGGAGCATCAGCCGCTGGGGTGGCTTCATCGAGGGAATCGAGCTGTTCGATCCAGACTACTTCCAGATCTCCCGGGCGGATGCCCCCTGCATCGATCCGTTGATGCGCCAGTTCCTGGAGGTCAGCGTCCAGTGCCTCCGGCACGCGGGCCATGACTCGCACGAGGTGGCGGGGAGGCGCGTGGGCGTGTTCGTCGGCTCGCGGATGAGCGGCTATGCCGCGCGCATGCCGGAGCCCACGCGCAATGGCGTCCTCGGGTCGGGGCAGAACTTCATCGCCGCGCACGTGTCCCACTTCCTCGACCTGAAGGGGCCGGCGCTGGTCGTGGACACCGCGTGCTCGTCCTCCCTCGTCGCCATCCACCTGGCCTGTCAGAGCCTGCGCTCGGGGGAGTCCGAGCTGGCGCTCGCCGGGGGCGTGGACATCCTGCTCGATGAGAACGTCTACCTGACGCTCAGCGAGAGCCGCGCGCTGTCGCGCGATGGCCGGTGCAAGACCTTCGACGAGCGAGCGGACGGCTTCGTTCCCGGCGAGGGCGCGGGGGCCCTCCTGCTCAAGCCGCTGCGCAAGGCCCTCGCGGACGGGGACCGCGTCTACGGCGTCATCGACGCGACGGCCGTCAACAACGACGGGCACACCATGGGCGCCACCACCCCCAACCCCGCGGGGCAGCGCGCCGTCATCGAGGAGGCCCTGCGCCAGGGCCGCGTCGATCCCCGGACGCTTGGCTACGTGGAGGCTCACGGCACCGGGACCATGCTCGGAGATCCCATCGAGCTGAAGGCGCTGACGGAGGTGCTCGCGCCGGCGGGCGCTCCTCCGGGCTCGTGCGCGGTGGGCACCGTCAAGAGCAACTTCGGGCACCTGCTGAGCGCCGCGGGGGTCGCGGGCTTCATCAAGGTCGTGCTCTCCCTGATGCACCGCGAGCTGCCCCCCACGCTGCACTGCGCGACGCCCAACCCGCGCTTCCACTTCGAGTCCTCGCCGCTCTTCCCCAACACCACGCTCCGGCCGTGGGAGCCGCGCTTCGGGGTGCGCCGCGCGGGGCTCAGCGCGTTTGGCTTTGGCGGGACCAACGCGCACGCGCTCGTGAGCGAGGCGCCCGGTGAGCAGCAGCCCACGCGCGCGCCCCTGCCTCCCGTGGCCTTCACGCGCCAGCGCTACTGGCTGGAGGCTCCGCTCGCCCGCGCGGCGCGAATCCCAGACGCCGCGCGCGTGGAGCCTCGCTCCCGGCGGAAGCTCGTCGCGCTGGACTTCGGCGCGACGGGCTGACGACAGGGGAGGCGGACAGCAACCTCAGCTCCAGACCAGCGGGAAGGTGGACAGGCCCCGGAAGCTGAGGTTCATGTTCCAGTCCTCGTGGTCGCTCTTGGGGCGCACTTCGGGGAGGCGCTTGAAGAGCGTCTCGAAGGCGACGGGGACCTCCGCGCGTGCGAGGAAGGCGCCCGGGCAGACGTGGATGCCCGTGCCGAAGCCCAGGTGCGGGTTCTTCTCACGCGTGAGGTCCAGCTCGTCTGGCCGGTCGAAGAACGCGGGGTCGCGGTTGGCCGCGGCCACCATGGGCATGATGCCCTGTCCCTTCTTGATCTGCTTGCCGCCCAGCTCGAAGTCACACGCCGCGATGCGGGTGGGGGCCTGCGCCGGGGAGGTGAAGCGGTAGAGCTCCTCGCCCGCGGCCCGGTTGATCCGCGGGTCCTTCTTCAGCCGCTCCAACTGCTCGGGGTGCTTGAACAGCGCGAGCAGGCCCGTGGTGATGACGTTCTGCGTGGTGGTGTGGCCGCCCGCCAGCAGTAGCACCATCTGGGCCACCACCTCCTCCAGCGTGAGCTTGTTGTCGTCGCGCCACGCCTTGACCAGGTAGGAGATGAAGTCCTCGCGCGGGCGTTCGAGGCGGTCGTTGATGGCGCGCGTGATGTAGTCCGTCATCTTCAGCAGCGCCTCCTGGCCCTTCAGCATGACCTCCAGGCTGTCGATGCGGCCCGTCGCCCGGGCGAGGTCCACGCTCCACGCCTTGAACGTGGGCAGGTCCTCGCGGTTCATGCCCAGGATCTCCACCGAGAAGAGCATGGCGGGAAGCGCGTAGGCGTAGTCGTTGACGAAGTCCATCTCCCCCTGGTCGTAGACCTGATCGATCAGCCAGTTCGCGGTCTGCTGGGCGCGCTGGTGGATGTCCTTGACGTTGTCCGGGCGGAAGGCCTGGTTGATGAGGCCGCGCAGTCGCTTGTGCTCGGGGTTGTCCTTCATCACGGCCCACATGGAGAAGTGGGTGATGATGGGGCCCAGGTGTTTCATGAACTCGTCGTTCACCACGAAGGTCTCGCTGCTCTGGCTGGAGAAGCGGGTCGTGTCCTTCAGCGCGACCTGGACGTCTTCATACCGCGTGAGCAGCCAATGCCGCGTCTCCTCGCTCCAATACACAGGCTCCTGCTCGCGCAGCTGCCTGTAGAATGGGTAGGGATTGATGTTGAACTCCGGGCTCAGGACGTTGACGTGCAGCTTCGTGTCTTGGCTCATGGATGGTCTCCTCAGGAGGACTGCGGGCACCGAGCGTGGACAGGGCCCGGGATGGGCTCACGACCGCGACTATGATAGCTCAGGAACAGCGTAAAACTGCGCCCTGGATGTATCGGCGTGGGCCGCGTCCCTCCGGGGCGGAACCCCACGTGGGCTCCCGGGGGGCGTGGAGAGATCGGGTGTGAAAGATGACGGCGTTCGTGTTTCCAGGACAGGGTTCTCAGAAAAGGGGAATGGGAGGCGAGCTGATCGCGAGACATCCGGAGCTGGTGGCCCAGGCGGACGCCCTGCTCGGGTTCCGGCTGGCGGAGGTGTGTCAGGACGCGCGCCTGGACGAGACGCGATACACCCAGCCCGCGTTGTTTGTCCTGAATGCCCTTGCATACCTGGAGCAGCGGGCGCGTCACGGGCGTGACCCCGATCACGCCATGGGGCACAGCCTGGGCGAGTACAACGCGCTCTTCGCGGCGGGGGCCTTCGACTTCGCCACCGGCGTCCTCCTGGTCCGCAAGCGCGGGGAGCTGATGGCCCAGGCGACCGGCGGCGGCATGGCCGCGGTGATGGGGCTGTCCGTGGAGCGCATCGTCGAGGTGCTGGAGCGGCTGGGAGTGCGCTCCCTGGACCTGGCCAATGACAACACGCCCAGCCAGCAGGTGCTCTCCGGGCCGCGCGAGGACCTGGAGCGGGTGGCGCCGGAACTGCGCGCGGCGGGCGGCACTGTCATCCTGCTCAAGGTGAGCGCCGCGTTCCATTCGCGCTACATGCGCTCCGCGCGCGACGCCTTCGCGACCTTCCTGCGGGAGTTCACCTTCGCGCCGCTGCGCTTCCCGGTCGTCTCCAACGTGGAGGCCCGTCCCTACGAGGACGCGCGCGTGGCGGAGCTGCTGGCCCGGCAGATCGACTCGCCGGTGCGGTGGACGGAGGGCGTGCGCGCCCTGCTCGCCCAGGGGGAGCAGGAGTTCGTGGAGGTGGGGCACGGCAGGGTCCTCACGGGCCTCATCAACCAGATCCGTCAGGCGACCCCCACCGCCGTGGCGCCCGCGCCCGCGTCCATGGCCACCCTGGAGGTGCCTCCCGCCGTCCGCGCCCCCGCGCCGGCCGCCGTCGCAGGGCTGCGCGCGGAGCTCCTGGGCAGCAAGGCCTTCCGTGACGCCCATGGCGTGCGCCTCGCCTATGTCGCGGGCTCCATGTACAAGGGAATCTCCTCGCGGGAGCTGGTGGTGCGGATGGGCCGCGCGGGGTTGCTGGGGTTCTTCGGCACCGGTGGCGTCCCGCTGGCGCGCGTCGAAGAGGAGCTGCTGGCCATCCAGGCCGCGCTGCGCCCGGGCGAGGCCTACGGCATGAACCTGCTGCACAGCCCCGAGCGCCCGGAGCGCGAGGCGGGGCTGGTGGACCTGTTCCTGCGCAGGGGCGTGCGCACCGTCGAGGCGTCCGCCTTCCTGCAGCTGACGCCTGCCCTGGTCCGCTTCCGCATGACGGGCGCGCGGCGGCGCGAGGGTGGCCAGGCCGAGGCCCCGAACCGCCTCATCGCCAAGGTGTCCCGGCCGGAGGTCGCGGAGGCCTTCATGCGCCCGCCCCCACAGGAGCTCCTCGAGGGGCTGGTGCGCGCGGGGCTGCTCAGCCAGGAGGAGGCCCGGGTCGCGAGGGAGCTGCCCATGGCCGAGGACGTCTGCGTGGAGGCGGACTCGGGAGGCCACACGGACCAGGGCGTCGCCGGCGCCCTGTTCCCCGCGATGAGCCTGCTGCGCGACCGGATGATGGCCGAGCACCGTTACCCGGCCCGCATCCGCCTGGGCGCAGCCGGAGGCATCGGGACGCCCCACGCGGCGGGCGCGGCCTTCCTGATGGGCGCGGACTTCATCGTGACGGGGTCCATCAACCAGTGCACCGTGGAGGCGGGGACCAGCGAGCCCGTGAAGGACCTGCTGGAGACGCTCGACGTGCAGGACGTGACGTGCGCGCCCGCGGGGGACATGTTCGAGCTCGGCGCGAAGATCCAGGTGGTTCGCAAGGGGCTCTTCTTCCCGGCCAGGGCGAACCGCCTGTACGCGCTCTATCAACATCACCCGTCCCTGGAGGCGCTGGACGTGGAGACCCGCAAGCAGCTCCAGGAGAAGGTCTTCCGCCGCGGCTTCGACGAGGTCTGGGAGGAGACGCGCCAGCATTACCTGCGCGTCGAGCCCGAGGTGGTGGCGCTCGCCGAGCGCAACCCCCGGAAGAAGATGGCGCTCGTGTTCCGCTGGTACTTCGTCCACACCTCGCGCCTGGCCCTGCGCGGAAGCCGCGAGCAGCGCACCGACTACCAGGTCCACTGCGGGCCGGCGATGGGCGCCTTCAACCAGTGGGTGCGCGGGACTCCCCTGTCCTCATGGCGCAACCGGCACGTGGATGAGGTTGGCGTGAAGCTCATGGAGGCCACGGCCACCTGGCTGGAGGAGCGCTTCCAGGCGATGCGCGGGGGGACCTGAGGCGCGTCCTCCCGCTGCGGGCGAGCCTACGCCAGGAGCGCGTTGAAGTAGGTATCCAGCCCCGCCGCCGCGTCCAGCGGGAAGCGCGCGGCGACGTAGGCGTCGGGGCGGATCAGCACGCAGCCCGCGCCCTTCGCGCCCAGGGCGTGGTGGGCCTTCCCGTCCGCGTCACTCCACACGGTGCCCCTGTCTCCGGCGTCGAAGCCCCGCGGGACCTGTCCGTGGAAGATGAAGTGGTGGCGGAGCCATTCGCCGTGCTTCTCTCGGGCATGCATGGCCACGGCGCGCATCCGCGCCGGGTCGGGCCTCGCTCCGCCCAGGATGAGGAGGGTGTGGTGGGTCGCCTGGAGCACCTCGTACATCGCGGTGCGCTGCTCCCCGTCCAGCACGCAGTGCGGCGCGCGATCCCCGGGCCGGGCCCGGCCCCACTCGAACGCGGCCAGGGAGGCGCGGGCGCCGGACGGATCCAGCGCCGTCTGCACCACGGGGCTGCGGCGGTAGTGCAGGTCGAGCTGCGAGGTGGCCAGGACGTTCTTCAGGTTCAGCGCGGGCACGTTGAGCAGGTGCAGTTGCTTGCGCGCCAGGAAGCGCAGGAGCGGGTTCGCGCCGAAGACGAGCAGGGTGAGCCGGTCGTTCTGCGCGAACATCGTCACGGCGGCGGCGTGGCGCTCCGCATGGTAGCTGTCGAGCAGGGCCGTGCTCGCCTTGCCGCGGGTCGCGAGCCGCAGCTTCCAGGCCAGGTTGACGGCGTCCAGCACGCCCGTGTTGAGGCCCTGCGCGGCGATGGGGGTGTTCACGTGCGCCGCGTCTCCCGCCACGAACACGCGCCCCACCCGGTAGTGCGACACCAGGCGCTGGCTCGGGTTGTAGTGGGTGAGCCACAGGGGGTCCTCCAGCTTCCAGTGGCCCAGGCCCAGCGGCGTCATGAGCGCGCGGAACTCCTCCAGCGTGGGCGCCTGGCCCGCGAGCGGAGAGCCGGGGGGACGCGCGGCGATGAGCCGGTAGTAGTCCTTGCCCAGGTTCAGCACCACGAAGGGGAACCGGTCCAGGATGAAGCCGTGGCGCTCGTCGCGGGCGAGCGACATGTTGGGGATGCGCACGTCCGTCATGATCCAGTTGTCGTCGTACCGCGCGCCCTTGAACCCCAGGTCGAGCACCGCGCGGACCCGGCTGTGTCCGCCGTCGCAGCCCACCAGGAACGGCACCCGGACCACCTCCGGCTCGCCCCCGGCTCGCACCAGCCGGGACGTCACTCCCGCCGCGTCCTGCTCGAACCCTTCCAGCGCGGTGGAGCGCTCCACGGTGATGCCGCGCTCCTCCAGCGCTTGGACGAGCACCCGCTCCGTCTGCCCCTGGTGCAGGTGCAGGTAGTAGGCGAAGGCGGTCTCCAGCCGGTCGTAGCGCAGCACGGTGACGCGCTTGCGCCCGACGTGCATGTTCATGACGGGGTTGACCACCCCGTCCTTCATGAGCCGCTCCGCGACGCCCAGCATCTGGAAGAGCTCCAGGGTCCGGGGCTGGATCGTCACGGCCTTGGACTCGCCGGAGAACGAGGGCTCCTTGTCGATGATGCGCACCCGCACGCCCTGCTGGTCGAGCGCCAGCGCGAGGCAGAGCCCCACCGGACCGGCCCCCACGATCAACACCTCCGCGGCGCTCATGCGGCCCTCCCCGCGGCCAGCGCCTTCGGCACGCCGGCCAGGAAGGAGACGCGCGCGCCCATGAAGCCCGGCAGCATGCGCAGGTCCCAGTCGTAGCCCTCGTGTCCTTCGACTTGCTGGATGAGCGCCTGCCACTCCTCCAGGTGGTAGGCGCGCAGGTGCGAGACCACGCCGTCGAAGAGGAAGCACAGCGAGCCCAGGGGGGCCACGACGCCCAGCAGCACGCGGCGCAGGCTCAGGGGGCGGATCCCGCCCAGGCTCAGCCAGGCGCTGATGAGCGGCGTCGCGGCGGTGAAGCGCAGCACGGACACCAGGTCCCGCTGGACGGGGTCCAGGAACACGATGGGCTGCTGCTTGGCCACCGCGTCCGCCAGGATTCCCCGCACCGCGTCGGGTTGGAAGTGGTGGACGGCGTTGACGATGAGGCGCAGGCCCGACAACTGCTCGGGGACGTTCAGCACGTCCACGGACCCCTGGACGTGGCTCACGCGGCCCGCGCTCTCGCGCTCGAGCTCGGCGAACCGCTCCAGGGACGGGTACTTGTCCGACAGCTGGATGCGGACGCCCTCGCCGCCCAGGCGCCGGGACAGGGCCAGCATCAGCCCCCCGTCCCCCGCGCACAGCGCCTGGATGGATGTGAGGCCCCGCTGCTCCATCAGCCGGGCGAGGGCGTCGAAGCCGTTGTCATACATCCGCAGCCGCACGGACATGTGGTGCAGGAACTCCATGATCGTCCTGCGCAGGGGGGAGGGCAGCCACGGCAGGTCGTTGAACTCGAAAAGGTGGGCGCGTCGCATGAGGGGCCGTCCGGGGCTGGTGATCAGGGAGAGGGGGCGGGGGCTTGCATCGGAGGGTGGAGGGGAAGGGCGGCGGCGATCCGCTGGAGGAGCCAGGACTGGGCCTGGTTCGCGCGCAGGAAGAAATGATCCCCCTGCGTCACGTGCAGGTGGAACGCCCCCCGGGTGAGCGCGCGCCAGGCCGCGGCGGCCTCGGCGCTGACGCGGTCATCGGCGTTGCCGTGCAGGACGGTGATGGGGAAGGCGAAGGGCGGCTCGGGTTGGTAGCGGAACCCCTCCATCAGCTTCAGGTCCGCGAGCAGCATGGGCAGCAGCGCCCGCGCGAAGTCGGCATCCCGGCCCGCCATCATCCGGCCCTCGGCCGTGTTCAGCGTGATGTCGAGCAACGGCCCCAGCGGCTCGCGCGTGTCCGGGGCCGGCACTCCCGCGAAACCGGCGTCGCGGAAGCGCTGCTGGAGCCCTTCCAGGAAGGGGCCGGGGCAAAGGAAGGGCGCGCTGGCGCCGCCCACGATGAGGTGCTCGGGTTGGGGCTGCCCCTGGGCGCGCAACCGGCTGGCGAGGAGGTACGCGAGCAGCGCGCCCAGGCTGTGCCCATAGAAGGCGAAGGGCAGGTCCAGGTGGGGCGAGAGCGCGGCCTCCAGCCGTGGCAGCAGGTCGTCCAGGCGGTGGAGGGGCGGCTCATGGATGCGGGTTTCGCGGCCCGGGAGCTGCACCGGCCACACCTCGATGTGCTCGGGCAGCCGCGCCCAGTCCAGGTAGAGCGAGGCTCCGCCGCCGCCGTACGGGAAGCAGAACAGGCGCACGCGGGGCCGGGGCCGGCGCACCGCGTGGCTGAACCAGGCGTCGGACGCCGCGGGCTCCGGCGCGGGCCGCGCGGAGGCGAGGTCCTGCAACAGGGCCTGGGCGAGGCTGTCGATGCTCGGGCCCTCGAGCAGCAGCTCCGCGGGCACCCGCAGCGACAGGGTCTCCTCGATGTCCCGGCGCAACGAGAGCCCCATGATGGAGTCGAGCCCCAGGTCCCGCAGCGGGACCTGGCGGGTCAGCGCGTCCGGCTCCAGGTGCAGGTGATGCGCGGCGCGCGCGGTCAGGAAGGCCACGACCTCTTCTCGCCGGGTGGGCAGCTCCCTTGGGGCCAGGGAGCCCTGGGGCCGGGACGGCGAGGGGGACTCCTGGAGGGCCCTTTCGAGCGCCTCCACCCGTTCGGCGCTCAGCAGCCGGAGCTGGTGTCCACGGGCCTCGGCGATGAGCTGGTTCGCTTCGTCCAGGAGCCGGAAGTGGCCGGTGACGTGCCCGTTCGCGTCGGGAGGTTCGGGGAAGGTGATGTGACACTGGAGCGTGTCGCCCGCCGGGGCGTGGTGGAGCTGGAAGGACTCCCAGCCCACCACCATGAACCTCATGCGCCTGCCCAGGTGGGCGGCGCCCGCCACGGCGAACAGCTGCGCGCACGCATCGAGGATGCCGGGGTGAAAGCCCAGGGCGTGTGCGCTCCGCTCAGCGCGGGGCTGCCGCCGGAAGCGGGCCACGGCCTCGCCATCGCGGAAGCTCACCGCGTCCACCCACTTCACGCTCTCCCCCAGGTCGAAGGACAGCTCGGCGAGCCGCTGGTAGAAGGTGGCGCCGTCCCAGTGGGTGCCCTGCTCCAGGCCCGGGGGAGTGTCCGGGGCCTGCCGCGTGGGCGCCGCGCGCTCCAGCACCGCCTGGGCATGGAGTGTCCACGGGCCCCGCTCGTTCACGCGGCCGTGGAGCAGCAGCTTCGCGCGGTCCGCTTCCAGCGGCTCGACGCCCAGGCGCACCTCGCGCTCCTCGCCGGGCTCCACGTGCAGCGCGGCCAGGTAGCGCACGTCGCGCAGCGCGAACGACGTGAAGTCCAGGTGCTGGCGGATGGCGCGGGTCAGCAGCTCCTGCAGGTGGCCGACGTGGGCGATGCCGTGGTTGTCCGCCAGCTCCGGCAGGCGCGCGTGGCTGATCCGATAGGCGAACTCGCGCTCGCGGCGGGGGGAGTGCAGCGGCGTGCCGTCGAACACGGACGCGGGGGCGGCCTCCACGGGCAGCCCGGGCAGCCAGTAGGGCTTGCGCTGGAACGGATAGGTCGGCGGTGGGCGCTCCGGACGGGGCCTCGCCTCGGTGAAGGCGCGTCGGGCCGGGCCCAGCCCCTTCGTGTAGAGGTCCGCCACGCACTCCATCAGCGTGCGCCAGGGGGCGTGCTCCGAGGTGGCGCGGAGCCAGGGGCGCCCCGTGTCTCCCAGGGCGACGATGATCCGGCGCTCCGTGGAGCCGAGGCCCGCGAGGGCCGCGTCCCAGCGCTCGGTCGCCTCGGCGGGTGCCTCCCACGTGCCGGGATGGAGCGCCTTCCGGGCATCGATGAGCGCGTCGGCCGTCGTTCGCAGCAGGCGCACGCGGGGCTCGGCCAGCCGCTCCTCCTCCAGGCGGAAGGCGCCAGGCGAGCCCAGGTCGCGCAGGAGGCATCGCAGCGCGTCCCGGAGCCCCATCACCCCGGCCTCGCACGCCGCGACATGGAGGCCACGACCGTCGGCCAGGAGCGCGTCGGGGTGATAGCCCCAGTGCCCCAGCAGCTTGAGCAGCGCGTACCGGGCGCGGAAGGTGGTGACCTCCGGTGCCTCCAACACGCGGGGGTCCCCGCCTGACAGCTCCCGGGCCACGGCGCCACACGCGTCGAAGGCCGCCGCGAAGACGGGCTCCACCGGGTAGAGCGCCGCCACCGTGGCGCGGAGGTCTCCCGCGTGGGGAATGGCGATCGCGAGCCGGGGGACGGCGGCCTGCTCGACGATGCCGTGAAGGAGGCCCTCGGCCCTCCCGCCCTCGGCGAACGCCTGGAGCGCGGCGGCCAGCCCCGCGCCGTCGGAGGCCACCACCGCGGCGCGGTGCTCCAACTGGCCGCGCGAGGAGACGGCGGCGGTGCACGCAGCGGCCACGCCGTGCTCGGGTTCCCGCGACAGGTACTCCCGCCAGGAGCGCGCGAGGGCGCGCAGCGCGGCGTCGTCTCGGGCCGAGAGGGGCAGCAGGTGGACGGGCCGCGGGCGCGGGGCGGTGGTGTCGGGCGCGGTCGGGGGCTCGGCCACGATGACGTGGACGTTCGTCCCCGAGAACCCGAACGCGCTCACGCCGGCAATCCGTCCCTCTGCGTCCCACGGCAGCGTGTCCCACGCGAGCCGGGCGCGCATGCGGTCCAGGCGGATGTGGGGGTTGAGCTGGCGCAGGTGGAGCTGCCTCGGGATGGCCCGGTGCTGGAGGCAGAGCACGGTCTTGATGAGGCCCGCGATGCCCGCGGCGGCCTCCAGGTGCCCCAGGTTGGCCTTCAGCGCGCCGACCGTGAAGGCCTCGGCGGAGGCCGGGCGCTGCCCGTAGACGGAGCCCAGGGCCTGCATCTCGATGGGATCTCCGAGGGACGTGCCCGTGCCGTGGGCCTCCACGTAGGAGATGCGCTGGGGCTCCAGCGCCGCGGCCTCGAGGGCCTTGCGCAGGAGCGCCTGCTGGGCGAGCCCATTGGGCACGGTCAGCCCGCTGCTCGCGCCGTCATGGTTGGCCGCCGAGCCCAGGAGCACGGCCAGCACGGGATCGCCGTCCCGCCGTGCGTCGGACAGCCGCTTGAGCACCACCATCCCGCCACCCTCGGCGCGGCCATAGCCGTCCGCCGAGGCGTCGAACGTCTTGCACCGTCCATCCGGCGCCAGGGCGCGCAAGCGGCACAGCGAGACGAAGGGGTACGGCGACAGCATGAGGTTGACGCCGCCGGCCAGGGCCACGGTGGACTCGCCCCGGCGCAGGCTGTCGCACGCCAGGTGCACGGCCATGAGCGACGACGAGCACGCCGTGTCCACGGTGAGCGCGGGCCCCTGGAGCCCCAGCCGATGGGCGATGCGGCCCGAGGCGATGTTGGCCGCCAGGCCCGTGGCCGCGTAGGCGCTGAACTGCCGCGCGGCGCGCGGGAGCAGGCCGTACTCGGCGCTGCCCATGCCCACGAAGACGCCCACGGGGCTGCCCGCGAGGCTGTCAGGCGCGAGGCCCGCGCGCTCGAGGGCCTCCCACGACACCTCCAGCAACAGGCGCTGTTGCGGGTCCATGTCCGCGGCTTCGCGCGGAGAGATGCCGAAGAGCCGTGCGTCGAAGAGCGCTGGCGCCTCCTTCAGGAAGCCCGCCTGCCTCACGTACACGCTCCCAGCGGTGTCGGGATCCGCGTGGAAGAAGGCCTCCGGGTCCCAGCGCGCTCCGGGCACGTCCACGATGGCGTCGCCGCCCTCCAGGAGGAAGCGCCACAGGGCCTCGGGGCTGTCGCACCCACCGGGGAACCGGCAGGCCATCCCGATGATGGCGATGGCCTCCCGACCCTCCTGCGCCGCTGTCTCGGGGCGTGTCCTGGTCTCCGGGGCGGGCGCGGAGGGCCCGGCGGCGGGAGCGGGAACGGGCTCGCCCGGCGCGGCCCCGCTCTGGACGCCGAAGCGCCGCACGATGGTGTCACGAATGCCGTGGAACACCACGCGCTGGCAGCCCTCCTGGGCCAGCCCCGCCTCGAACACCGACAGCCCAAGCGCGGTGGGCAGGGGCGTGAGACCGCCGCGGCGCTCCATGAAGCGCAGCGTGCTGGCATCCACCCGCATGCCACCTTCGGCCCACAAGGGCCAGTTGAACGACACCGTGCGCCCGTGCCGCTCTCCTCGGACCCTCATCGCCTCGCGCTCCTCGGCGAAGGCGTCGAGGAAGGCGTTGGCGAAGGCATAGTCGCCCTGGCCCACGTTCCCCGTGATGGCGGCCGTGGAGGAGAACAGGGCGAAGAAGTCCAGGGGCAGGTGACGGCTGGCCTCGTCCAGGTGGAGCGTGCCGTGCACCTTGGGGCCGAGCACCGCCGCCCACTGCTCCGGCGCCTTGGCCGTGACGAGCGAGTCCCGCGTCACGCCCGCGGCGTGGATGATGCCGTGCAACGCCCCCAGCCGCTCGTGGGCCTCGCGGACTCCGCGCACGGCCGCGGCCCGGTCGCTGACGTCCGCGCGGAGGTAGAGCACCTCCGCGCCCGTGGCGCGCAACGCCTCCAGCCGGAGGCGGCGGGCCTCGTCCAGCGCTCCCCGTCCCAGCAGCGCGATGCGTGCCTGGACGGTGCGCACGAGGTGCTCGGCCAGCAGCAGGCCCAGTCCGCCCGCTCCCCCCGTGATGAGGTAGGCCCCGCCCTGCCGCAGCGGTGTCGGCCGCGGCGTCGCGGGCGGCAGCTCCACCAGCTCGCGCACCTGCCGCCGGCCCGCCAGGTACCGGGCCTCGACGTCGTCGTGCTCGCTGTTGGCCAGCGCCAGCCGTGCCACGTCGGACGGCGCGCACGCCTCCGCCTCCAGCGCCAGGCTCTGGAAGCCAAGCCGCGGCGCTTCCAGGCCGAGCGTGCGACAGAAGCCGCCCAGGGCGGCGTGGGCGGGATGGCGCACCCCGTCCACCGTGGCGTGCACGTAGCTCAGGCGGAGCGCGCCGTTGGACGAGTGCGTGAGCATTCCCTTCGCGAGCCCCAGCAGGTGGGTGAAGCCGCGGCTGGGCTCCTCCCCGAACGCCGCGTCGAGCGCCCCGAGATGGAAGACGTGGCTGGGCTGGAGCCCCCGGCGATCCAGCGAGGCGAGGAGCTGCTGCACCTGTCGTGCGTCGGCGGGGTCCAACTCGAGCGCCGCGCCAGCGTCGGCGAAGCGCCGCCCCAGGCGCGCTCCCACCACCGGCACGTCGAGTCCCCGCGCGTGTAGCTGTTCGCGGAAGGCCCTGACGTGCGCCTCGCTTCCGCCCACGAGCAGGACGCCGCGAGGCGTGGCTCCACGCGTCGGCGTGGAGGGGGCGTCACGCCATTCCTGACGGGCGACCACCCCTTCCGTCGGGCCCCCGGCGCGGAGCTCGGCCGGTGCTTCGGCCCCGATGGGGAGCCGCTCGAGGAGGAAGTCCGCGAGGGAGCGCAGCGTCGGGTGATCGAATGCGAGCGTGGGATGGAGCTCGATCCCGAGCTCGCCCTCCAACTGCTCCACGAGCTGCGTTGCCTGCACCGACTCCATCCCCAGGTCGAAGAAGCCTTCGTCCGGCGAGGGCCGGGTGGACGGGGCGTAGGCCAGGACGCGGGCCACCACCTCGCCGAGCAGTTGGACGAGGAGCGCGTGCCGCTCGGCCTGGGGGGCGTCGCGCAGCTGCTCCCGCATCGTCAGGCGGGGCCGCAGGGGCGCGGGTGCCGAGGGGGCAGGGGGGGACCCCGAGGGGGGCGTCGTCGGCGCCGGTCCCGAGGGCTCGATCCAATGCCGTTCCCCGGCGAAGGGATAGGTGGGGAGGCTCAGCCTGCGCGGCGGAGGATCCCGGTGCAATGCGCGCCAGGGCCAGGGCGTGCCCTCGGCCCAGGCGCGCGCGACGGTGGCGTGCTCGCCTCGGGCGACGAGCGCCAGCAGCTCGGCTTCGGTGGGGGCTGCGCCCGCAACGTGCGATGGCGGGAGGCTGGCCGTGAAGAGGCCCTGGGCCTGGAGCGCCACCGGATCCTCCGCGTGCGTCACGTAGGCGCGCAGCCGTTCGCGAGCCGTGGCCAGGTCCGGAGCCACGAAGGCGAGCCGGGCGGACATCGCCTCTCGTCCCTCTTGCAGCGTGAACGCCAGCGCCTCGAGCTCGACCGTGCCCGAGTCCCGCCGGGCATCGAGGAAATCGAGCAGCCGGCGTGCCTGGATGCTCAGCCGCTCGGTGGTGCGGGCGGAGAGCACCAGGACGTGGGGCCGCGCGGGGCGCGGAGGGCCCCGGGGAACGGGCGCCTCCCAGGACTCGACGACGAGGTGCACGTTGACGCCGCCCGCGCCGAAGCTGCTGATGCCGGCGCGCAGGGGCTCGCCGGGGCGCGCCTGCCACGGCGCGGCTTCGCGCTGGACGTGGAAGGGGGTGCTCGCGAAGTCGATGTGCGGGTTGAGCTGCCCGCCGTGGATGAGGGTGGGCGCCAGCCGCCGGTGCTTCATTTGCAGGAGGACCTTGTGGAGTTGGGCGATGCCGGCGGCTGACTCCAGGTGCCCGATGCTGGCCTTGACCGAGCCGATGGCGCAGAAGCCGCGGTCCGGGGTGTGGCTCCGGAACGCGTCCGTCAGCCCGCTGACCTCGATGGGGTCGCCCAGGCTGGTGCCCGTCCCGTGCGCCTCCACGTACCCGAGGGTCCGCGCATTCACCCCGGCGCGTCGCAGTGCCGTGGCGATGACCTCGGTCTGCGCCACGGGGTTCGGTACCGTGTAGCCGTGGGTCTTCCCGTCGTGGTTGTGCGCGCTGCCCTTGATGACCGCGTGGATGGTGTCTCCGTCGCGCAGCGCCCTGGCCAGGGGCTTGAGCAGCACGGCCCCCACGCCCTCGCCGGGGACGTAGCCGTCGCCTCCCGCGGCGAAGCTGCGGCAACGGCCGTCGCTCGACGCGAAGCGGTTGGCGCAGAGCATCACGTACTTGCTCGGGTGCAGCGACAGGTTCACGCCGCCCGCGATGGCCACCTCGCACGCTCCGGAGCGCAGGCTCTCGCAGGCGAGGTGGATGGCGTTGAGCGACGACGAGCAGGCGGTGTCGACGGTGAGGCTCGGACCGCTCAGGTTGAGCGCGTAGGAGACCCGGTTGGCGATGGAGAAGGACTGGGTGCTGAAGGGGACGCGGTTGCCGCGCGCCCACTCCTGCGCGCCGAAGAGGGCATATTCGTTGTAGGTGACGCCGACGAACACGCCCACCGGCGCGCGCTGATCTCCCGCCTCCGCCTTCGCCAGCCCCGCGCGCGTGTAGCCCGCGTCCTCCATGCAGGACCAGGCGGTCTCCAGGAACAGGCGCTCCTGCGGGTCCATGTACCGCGCGATCAGCGGGGAGATCTGGAAGAAGGCCGCGTCGAAGCGATCCACCCGCTTCAGGAATCCGCCCCACTTCGCGTAGAGGGACCCTGGCTCGCGGCGCGTGGCATCGAACAGGGGACGGTAGTCCCAGCGCTCGATCGGGATCTCCTCGATGCAGTCCCGGCCCGTCTCCAGGTTGTGCCAGTACTGCTCCAGGTCCTCCGCCTGGGGATAACGGCCGCTCATCCCGACGATGGCGATGTCCCCGGCGGCGGCGTCCTCCGGCGCCGGCACGATGGGCCGCGCCGGCACCGGCTCGGCTGGGAGCGAGGCCTGCCGCGTGAGCTGTTGCACCCGCACGCCGTGCTCCCGGCCCAGGTAGGTCGAGAGGTCCGCGAGGCTCTTGTACTTGAAGAACAGGGTGATCGGGAGCTTGCCGAAGGCCGCCTCCAGCTTCTGGTGGAGCTCGGCGATGAGGATGGAGTTCATCCCGTAGCTCTCGAAGTCGGCCGTGGGGTTGACGCTGGCTGGATCGAGCCGCGCCGTGGCTGCGAGCTCCCGGGTCAGAAAGTGGAGCACGTCGCGGCAGGGGTCCGCGGCCTCCGCCCCGGCCTCCTCTCGCCGAGGAGGCTGTGGCGTCGCGGCTTCGACGGTCGCGGTGGCTGCTGGCGCCATGCCCGTCACGAACAGCCGCTCCACCGGCCCCGTGAGCAGCCAGTGTCGCGTCCGCGCGAAGGGGGTGCCCGGCAGGGACACGCGACGCGCCGGGCGTGGGAACAGCCGCGAGAGGTCCGCCGTGGCCCCACCCACCCACAGACGGGCAAGCCGGTCCAGCTCGCCTCCGGAGATCAATGCGTCCAGGAAGGCCGCGCCCGCAGCACCGCCCAGGAGCACATCGTTCGCGCGCGCTCCCCCCGCGTCGCCGGTGTGCACGTGCTCGGCGGACCCGCGCTCGAGCCAGGCGTCGAGCCGCGCGGCGAGCTCATCCAGGCTGCGCACCACGGTCGCCAGGCGCTCGTCAAGAACCTCGCGTCCCACGGTGAGCGTGTAGGCCAGATCCTCCAGGCGCGGCGGCTCCGGTGCGCGCAGGGCCTCGCGCAGCCGCTCCGCGCTGGTCCGCAACATGGCGGCGTCGCGAGCGGAGAGCACCACCAACTGGGGCCGCTGGGACACCTCCGCGGGTCGGGGCGCGGCACGGTACTCCTCCAGGACGACGTGCGCGTTGGTGCCGCCGAAGCCGAAGGAGCTCACGCCCGCGCGCCGGGGCACTTCGCTGCCTTCCCCGTCCACGGGGGCGGGCCACGGGCGGGTGTGCGCGTTGACGTAGAACGGCCCGCCTTCCAGCCTCAGCTGAGGATTGGGGGTTTGGAAGTGCAGGCTGGCGGGGAGGGTGCGGTGGCGCAGGGCGAGCACCACCTTGAGGACCCCCGCGATGCCGGCCGCCGTCTCCAGGTGTCCGATGTTGGTCTTCACCGAGCCGAGCGCACAGGAGGGCTCGGGCGGGAGGGGCCGCGGCCAGCGCGCGGAGAGCCGCTCGAAGGCCATGCGCAGGCCGGCGACCTCGATGGGGTCGCCCAGGCTGGTGCCCGTCCCGTGCGCTTCGATGTAGCCCACGGTCGCCGGGTCCACCCGGGCATCCTCGTAGGCGGCCACCAGCAGCTCGGCCTGGGATCTCGGGTTGGGGGCCGTCAGCGCCTGGGCCCGACCGCCGTGGTTGATGGCCGTGCCACGGATGACCGCGTGAATGGTGTCCCCGTCGGCTTCGGCGCGTGACAGCGGCTTGAGCAGGAGGGCGCCCAGGCCCTCGCCCCGGACGTAGCCGTTGGCCGAGGCGTCGAACGTCTTGCAGCGTCCATCCTCGCTCAGCATGCCCGCGCGGCTGAACGCGAAGTACAGGTGTGGACTGAGCAGCAGGTTGACGCCGCCCACGAGCGCCAGCGTGCACTGTCCCGAGCGCAGCGCCTGGACCGCGTGGTGGATGGCGACCAGCGAGCTGGAGCAGGCGGTCTCCACCGGGAGGCTGGGGCCGTGCAGATCGAGCAGGAAGGAGAGCCGGTTGGGCAGCACCGAGTGGGCCTTGCCGGTGGCGGTGTGCGCGTCCGCGGCGATGCCGGAGTCCCGCAGCAGGTCGTGGTAGTCGGTCGTGCCGATCCCCACGAACACGCCGGTCTGGCTGCCCGCGAGGGAGGATGGCCGGTAGCCGGCGTCCTCCAGGGTGTTCCACGCCAGTTGGAGGAACAGCCGGTGCTGGGGGTCCATCAACGCCGCCTCGCGGGGCGTGATGCGGAAGAACGCCGCGTCGAAGTGCTCCACCCCGTCGATGAAGCTGCCCCACCGGACGTGGGTGCGGTTCGGCTCCGTCAGCGGGTTGCCTTCAAGCGCGCGCCAGTCCCACCGCGTGGGCGGAACCTCCTCGATCAGGTCACGGCCCTGCTCGAGGTTGCGCCAGAAGCTGTCCAGGTCGGGGGACCGGGCGAAGAGGCCGCCCATGCCGATGATCGCGATGGGCTCCGGCGGGGCATGCGCGCCGCCCGAAGGGGCGGTGCCTGTCGGGGGCCGCGGCCTGGGCTGCTCCGCCGGAGCGGAGGCCACATCCGCCGGGGCCGGGGAGGCCGCTGGCGGGTGGGCACCTGGAAACCGTGCGCTCAGGGCTTCGCCCTGCGTGGCGAGCAGGTGGCCGACGAGCGCGCCCAGCCGGTCGTGCTCGAAGAGCATCGCGGCCGTGAGGTCTACGCCCAGCTGATCGCGCAGCTGGTTGGCGAGCCGGGTCATGGAGATGGAGTCGAAGCCGAAGTCGCGCAGGTCCGTATCCGGATCCACGTCCGCCACGTCCATCTTGAGGATCGACGCTGCGGT
The DNA here is from genome assembly GCF_041903675.1 of Corallococcus sp. RDP092CA. Classification (NCBI taxonomy): domain Bacteria; kingdom Pseudomonadati; phylum Myxococcota; class Myxococcia; order Myxococcales; family Myxococcaceae; genus Corallococcus; species Corallococcus sp. RDP092CA. Next base: position 96,773 of record NZ_JAYESI010000015.1, read on the forward strand.
CTCCACGACCCGGCCCAGCACCCGTTCGCGCAGGTGTCCGTCCTGGGCCATGGAGCGGAGCTCAGGCTCCAGGGCGGGGGCGGACACCGGCGCGGGCGGGCACGACGTCTCCGCCGCGGCGAGCGTCTGGCAGAGGGCGCGCACCGACGCGTGCTCCGCCAGCCTGCGCGAGCTCAGCGTGCGGCCCATGTGCTCACCCAGCCGAGCGCTCAGCATGGCGAGCGTGGTGGGATCGAAGCCGTGATCCTCGAGGCTCGCGTCCGGATCCACGTCCGACCGCTCTACGCGGAGCACCTCCGCGATCGTCGAGACGACCGCGTCCATGTTGGCGGGCGCGGAGGTGGCGGGCCGCGGCGCGGGAGCTGCCTCGGGAGCCTGGACCACCGCGAAGGACCTGTCGATCGCAGCGAGGTCGCCTTCCACGATGGCCAGCACGGGCTCGGTCGCGTTCAGCGCCCGCACGAAGAAGTCCAGCCCGGCCTGCGTGCTCAAGGGCCTCATGCCGAGCGTCCGCAGCAGGTGCTGCTCGACGTGCGCGTCCACGCGCATCCCGCCCTCGCGCCACAGCGGCCAGGCGATGGAGAGCGAGCGGCCGTGGCGCTGGCCCTGGGTGACCTGGGCCGCGCGCCTCCGCGCGAACTGGTCGAGGTAGCGGTTGGCGAACGCGTAGTCGCATTGCCCCACGTTGCCGATGACGCCCGCCAGCGAGGAGAACAGGACGAAGAAGTCGAGCGGCAGCTCCCGCGTGGCGTGATCGAGGTGGATGGCTCCGTCCACCTTGGGGCGGAGGACCTCCGTCACGTCCTCCGGGCGCTTCTGCGCGACCATGCCATCCCGCAACACGCCAGCGGAGTGGATGACTCCATGAAGCGCGCCGAAGCGGCGCACGGTTTCGTTGACGAGCGCCTCCACGTCGTCCCCGCGGGCCACGTCCGCCCGCAGGTACACGGCCTCCGCGCCATGGGCCCCGAGCGCCTGGAGTTGTTCGCGCATGGCCGCGTCCTCGGGCGCGCGTCCGGCCAGCACGATCCGCGCCTGGAAGCGCTGGGCCAGGAACCGCGCGAAGAGCAGCCCCAGGCCACCACGGCCGCCGGTGATGAGGTAGACGCCGCGGTGCCGCAGCAGAGGCGTGGCGTCTGGCTCGGGCAGCGAGAGCCGCCGGAGGCGGAGGCGAGCGCGGCCCGCCGGATCCAGGCGGATCAGATCATCCGGAGCGTCGCCCGCGGAGAGCTCCAGGAGCAACGGCTCCGCGGCCGGGCGCGCGGCTCCATCCCCGAGCCGCACCGAGCGGTAGCGGAGGGCGCCATGCTCGCGGTTGATCGTCTTGCAGAACCCCGACAGCGCGGCATGCGGTGACGAGGTCTCGTCGCCGGCCTCCACGCACAGCAGTTGGAGCGGGGGCACCGGCCGGGTCTGGAGCCACGCCTGGGTGAAGCTGATCAGCGTGTGGAGTCCCAGCTCCAGCGCCTGCTCCAGGGCTGACTGCTCCGTCCCAGGGACCTGTTGTCCCGTCCAGGCATGGATCACCGACGAGGGGACGTGGCCCTCCTGCCGCAGGGCCTGGAGCAGCCGCGTGGCGTCTGCGGTGTTGGCGGGCGCCATCTCGTAGATGCCGTCGCCGAGCGATCGGAAGGCCGTCCCCGGCCGCACGAGGAGCACGGGCCGTTGGGTCCTGGCACGAAGCGCATCGCGCAGGACGCTGTCCCGGTCGAAGAGCAGCAGGGCCCCGGCCGCCCCGGGGGCCGGGCGTCCGTGGGGTTCGGGGACCCAGGCTTCGGCCAGGACGCGGGTGGTCTCGCGCGCCGGTTCGCGAACCTCCCGGAGCGCGAAGTCCTCCAGCCGCACGAGCAGCGTCCCCGCTGCGTCGATCAGGCGGAGGTCGAAGGTCTCCACGTCCTTGCGCCGGGCCTTGCGGACGACGTGGACGAAGCACTCCGGCGGCAGCGGTTGGAGCAGGTGCACCGCCGCCACGGAGAACGGGAGCCAGGTCCTTTCCGGGGACGAGACGCCGGCCGCGGGCTCCCGCGCGAGGAGCCCGATGACGGCTTGCAGGGCACCGTCCAGAAGGCCGGGGGGGAGGGTGACGTCTTGCGGCGCGGGATGGGGCCCGGGCAGGCGCAACGCGGCGAGCGCCTCGTCCCGTCCCTCGTGGAGCGCGCGGATGGGGCGCAGGGACTCCCCGTACTCCAGCCCCCGCGCGGCGAGGAGGCGATAGGCGTCCTCCGCGGACAGCAGGCGCGGACACCGCGCCTGGATGTCACCAGGCGCCTCGAGCGGCGCCACCTGGGGCGATTCTGCCGTCCGCGACAGCCAACCCTGCGCGTGGAGGAGCCCGTCCGCTCCGACGAGGCGGAACCCCAGGCGCTCACCGTCTCCCTGGAGCTCGACGGACACGTCGAGCGTCGAGCTGTCCTGCGACGGCACCCCGGGGCTCGCCCAGGTGATGTCGCGGAGGGCGTGGACGGTCGCTGCGCCCGCCAGCCGCGCCGCGGCGAGGGCCATCTCCAAGCACACCACGCCTGGCAGCACCAGCTGGCCGCGGACGCGGTGGTCGGCGAGCAGCGGCTCCGTCGCGGAGAACGTCGTGGCGAAGCGCACGCACTCGAATGTGGAGGTGTTGCGGCCCAGCACCGGGTGCAACCGGGGAGGGACTCCGCCGGAGGGAGGCCCGGCTTGCGCCGTCGTCCGGGGCAGCCAGTACGAGCGCCACGCGAAGGGATAGGTGGGCAGCGGGTGACGGCGGGGGGGACCCTCGGGATACAGCGTGGACCAATCCACGTCCTGCCCCTCCACCCAGCGCGCCGCGAGCGCGCGCAGCGCCGGGGCGTCCGTTTCGCGCGCGGACAGGGCTCCGGTGGTCTGTCCGGCGCGGCCCGTTCCCTGGAAGCAGTCCTCCGGCAGCGACGGTCCCTCCTCCAGATAGCGCAGCAGCTGCGCGCGAAGCCCCTCCAGGCTCGAAGCGACGAACGCCAGCCGCGCGGCCATGGGCTCGCCGCGGAGCTGCGACGCGTAGGCGATCTGCCTCAGGCTGGCCCGGGGCGGTGCGCCACCAGAGGCGGCCTGCCGTTCGACGAAGCGCAGGAGCCGCTCGGCGTAGGGGCGGAGGCGGTCCTCCTTGAGGGTGGACAGGACGACCAGGCAGGGCCGCTCGGGCGCCGGGAGCGCGGGTCGGGGCGCCACGTACTCCTCGAGGATGACGTGGGCATTGGCACCGCCCGCGCCAAAGGAGCTCAGGCCCGCGCGCCTGGGGGCGGGGGAGCCCGCGCGGGTCGTTGGCTCTGGCCAGTCCCGCAGCTCCTGTTGGACGCGAAAGGGCGTGGCCGCGAAGTCGATGAAGGGGTTGAGCCGCCGCGCGTGGAGGGTCGGGACGAGCTTGCGATGGCGCAGCTGGAGCAGCACCTTGGTGATGCCCGCGACGCCCGCGGCGGCCTCCAGGTGCCCGACGTTCGACTTCACGGACCCGATGGCGCAGCTCCACCCCGGCGCGGTCCTGCCTCGGAAGGCCTTGTCCAGGCCGGAGAGTTCGATGGGATCTCCCAGGCTCGTGCCCGTGCCGTGCGCTTCGATGTAGCCAATCGTGTCGGGCTCGACGCCCGAGCGCTCCAGCGCCTCGGAGATGAGCGTGGCGTGGACGTCGGGATCCGGGACGGTGTAGCCGTTGGAGCGGCCCCCGTGGTTGATCGCGGTCGTGCGGATGACGCCATGGATGAAGTCCCCGTCCGCCTCCGCGCGCGACAGGGGCTTGAGCAGGACGGCGCCCACGCCTTCGCCCGGGACGTAGCCGCTGCCCCCCTCGCCGAAGGCGCGGCAGCGGCCGTCGCTGGAGAGCATGCGGTGCTCGCTCAGGAACACGTACTTGCTCGGGTGCAGCATGAGGCTGACGCCGCCGACCAGCGCCTGCTCGCACTCGCCGCGCAGCAGGCTCTCGCGGGCCAGGTGCAGCGCGGTCAGCGACGACGAGCACATCGTGTCCAGGGCCAGGCTGGGGCCGCGGAAGTCGAAGAAGTAGGAGACGCGGTTCGCGATGGACGCGGCGAAAGAGGAGGGCGCGACGGGGTGCCCCTGGAGCGTCTCCTCCAGGCCCAGCAGCGTGTACTGCGCCCACATCACGCCCACGAACACGCCCACGCGCCGGCCCCGGAGCGCCCGGCCCGGCTGGCCCGAGTCCTCCAGCGCCTGCCACGCCGTCTCCAGGAACAGCCGCTCCTGGGGGTCCATGAGCTCGGCCTCGCGCGGCGACAGGTTGAACAGGCGCGCGTCGAACTGATCAATGTCCTGGAGGAAGCCACCCCACCTGCCCTGGGTGGTGCCCGGGCGGCTGCCGGTGGGGTCGAACCAGCGGTCGTGATTCCAGCGCTCCTTGGGGATCTCGGTGATGCAGTCCTGCCCGGCCTGGAGGTTCTCCCAGAACGTGTCCAGGTCTCCCGCCCGGGGATAGCGCCCCGCGATCCCGATGACGGCGATGGGTTCGTCCAGGCGTGGGAGTGAAGGCGCCGCGGGGGCGGGGACGCCCTGCCGCGCGGGCGAGGGCACCTCCGCGCTTTGAGGGGGGGCCTGCCGGAGGGCGAGCCCCGCCACGCTCCGTGCATGGTTCTCTTCGAGGTAGGCCGCCAGCTCGCGCAGGGTGCTGTGCTCGAAGAGCAGCGTCGGGTAGAGCTTGCAGTCGAGGTCCTGCTCCAGCCGCCGCACGACCCGCAGCAGGTGGGTGGAGTCCAGCCCCTGGGAGTAGAAGTTCTCCGCGTCGTCGAGCGTCTCGGGCGCCACCGACAGCTCGGAGGCGAGCAGGCCGCGCAGGGCGTCCAGGACGGAAGGCGCGCGAGTCCCTGTCGTGGGGGGCGCTGGCGCGGCCCGAGGCTCCGGGGCCCGGGCTTCGCCTGCGGGGCGCTGCAGGCGGGAGATGAGGGCTTCGGAGCGGATGCGCTTGGTGGACAGCTTGCGAAGGGAGGCGAGCCGGTGGCCGTCCGGTGAGTAGAAGTCGATGACGCTGTGGAAGAGGTCGTCCGCCACGAGCCCGGTGCTGGCCTCACGCACGTGGACGAACACACGTTCGCCCAGGGAGCGCACGGCGCGGAACGACTCGATGTGGATGGGGATGAACGGCTGGAGGGCCAGCTCTGGCCGCTGTTGCATGAAGAGGAACGGCAGGAGCGTGGAGCTGTCCAGGAGGACGGGGTGGAGGAGGAAGTCCTCCAGGTGCTCACGGGCGGGCTTGCTCAGATGGAGTGCCGCCAGCACGCCCCCCTCATGGAAGTAGAGCCGTCCCTGGCCTTTCATGAACTCCAGGTGCTCGATGGCCGCGCCGCGCGCGTACACATATGCGTCGTCCACGTCCGAGGTGCGCGTGGCCTGCTTCATCAAGGCCTCCACGTCGAGCCGGCCCTCGAAGGGCTCCGCGGTGATGTGGACGTCGCAGCGGAAATTCTCGACGGCGTCCGCCGTGCTCCCAGGAGGGAGGGGGCTGCTCTCGGCGACCACACGCCAGTGCCGGGCGTCCGCGTCGAGGGGCTCGAACCGCAGGCGCACGCGCCGGTCGAACTGCTCCGTGGTGGCAACGGGTTCGCTGAAGAGGACGTTGTGAAGCTCGACCGCCGGGAGGTCGAAGCCGCGGGCCTTCAGGGCTCGGAGCACCAGGTCCAGGAAGACCACTCCCGGCAAGATGCGGACTCCGTGGACCCGGTGATCCCGGACCAGCGGATCGTCATGGCTGATCGTGGTGCTACACTCGAACGCGTGTCGCAAGTCGGGCACGGTGTTTTGTCCTGGAGACCGTGCAATATAGCTCAATACATTGATTTGGTATCAGCGGAGAGCGCGGGCCCTCCGCGGTGGGCGACCTCGCGGTGCCTCCGGGACTGGCCCACGGTCCGTCCCACCAGGATGTCCTGCCGTGTTGCCTGGGGCGGCCCAGACCCCTTGTGACGATCCGAGCAGGAGCAGCAGGCGCCATGCCTGAGGGGGCCTGATCAGTTGTCTTCTTGAGCGCGCTGGAGACCCAGGAGCGCTTCGGTGAAGGCGAAGAGCTTTTCGTCATCTGGCCGGAGGCTGCTCAGGAGGATGACGGTCCTGCCGTCATCCAGGACCCGCCAGGTGATGGTGCGATAGGCGCCGCAGGTCCCATCGTTCGTCGCGACGGAGCGGGCGGCCTCGAAGGTCTGGACGCGACCGCCGAGCGCGTAGTTGGACTCGGGGCGCTCGATGGTGAGCAGCGCCTTCCTGGACGCGGGCGACAAGAGCTTTCCCGACAGCACGCCGTGGTTCAGGCGGAGCATGTCGTCAGCGGTGCTGTAGAAGCCTCCCGCGGTCACGAGGTAGTTCGGGAGCGTGTACACGCGACGCTCCACCTTGGGCTCCAGGGAGCGATAGCCCAGGGCCAGGTTCGGGAGGCCCCCTGCTTCGCCCGCCGAGATTCCGCTGTCCGCCATGCGCAAGGGCTTGAACACGAGCCGCTGTGCAAGCCGTGCGTAGGGCTGCCCGGAGACGCGCTCCAGGATGGCCTGCACGAGGATCCAGTTGGTGATGTTGTAGTCGAAGCGCGTGCCCGGCGTGAACACCAGGTCGCCGCTCGCGTACCGGGTCACGGCTTCAGCCGGGGACCGCGTCTCACGCTCGATGCTGGGGTCCTTCTTGGCTGCGTCCATGAGTCCATTGGGCAGGCCGCTGCCATGGCTGATCAGGTGGCGCAGGGTGAGCTGCTTCCCCGTGTCCGCGCGGTACTCCGGCAGGTACGTGAGGATGGGCTCGTCGAGTGAGAGCTTCCCCGCGTCCACCAGCCGCAGGACGACGATGGACGTGAGCCACTTGCTCACGGAGCCCACGAAGAAGCGGCTGTTCCGCTGGAGCGGCTTCTTCGCGTCAGCGTCCCTGACGCCGAACGCCTCCACGTACTCGGCCCGCGCGCCCTTGCCCACGAGGACGACGCCGTTGAAGCGCGTATCCGCGACGAACCGCCGGACCCGCTCCCGGACTCCGTCCTCCGCACGCGCGGGCAGCGATACGAAGAGGCCGGCAAGCAGCCCCAGGAAGGTCAGCTTGCAATGGTTCAGGAACATGAGGCGCCTCGGAGTAGGGGCCCGACTGACGACCCGTCGGATCCCGCGTAGGTGAGGAGAGGCTCGCCCGACAGCCGCCCGAATCCGGCGGAAGAGGCCCACCACTCCGGAGCGTTCCACACATTGGAAGTTGGAAGCCCCGCCCCAATCTACCAAGCCTCCGAGCAGATGCGTCCTCGGCTGGCCGCATCCATCCGCTCAACTCAGCCGCATGGAGTCGCGAGCAGCGTGAAGCCCACCGCTCCCTTGTCCTCTCTCGTCGAGCCCACTGACGACGCAAGCAGCACGTCCCCCGTGCGGACTCGCATCCTCGTCGTGGACGACGTCCCCGCCAATCTGGTGGCGATGGAAGCCGTCCTGAGCTCGCTTGGGCAAGACATTGTCTGCGTGCAGTCAGGGGCAGCCGCCCTCAAGGAGCTCATGCTGGGCGAGTTCTCCTGCGTCCTGATGGATGTCCAGATGCCTGACCTGGACGGGCTTGAGACAGCGAAGCTCATCCGCTCGAGAAAGAGCACCAGTCACATCCCCCTCATCTTCATCACCGCGCTCAGCCGTGAGACGGCTTACATCACACGAGGGTACGAGCAAGGGGCCGCTGACTACATCCTCAAGCCCGTGGACCCGGACATCCTCCGCACCAAGGTCTCTGTCTTCGTGGAGCTCTATCTGCGCGGCGAGCGCCTCAAGCACCAGGTGCTCGCCAGGGAGCGAGAGCGCCGCGCCGCCGCCGAGCTCCAACGACAGGCGGAGCTGGAGCAATACCTCACGGGCGTGGCCAGCCACGACATCCGCACCCCGTTGTCTTCCATCCTCATGACCTCCCAGGGGCAGCTCAAGCTGGAGGAAGCCCTGCTGCCTCCCCAGCGCCAGGCCTTTGAGCGAGTGCTGCGTGGAGGCAAGCGCATCCAACACATCTCGGATCAGCTCATGGATTTCACGCGGGTCCGACTGGGCGGCGGCATCCACCTCAACGTTGCCCCCTGCGACCTCAACGAGCTCTGCGCTCGCGCGGTGGATGAGATGAGGACCGTGCGAAAGGAGCGCGTCATCCAATGCGACTTCCAGCAGACCCCTCTGCTGGGGGTCTGGGACATGGAGCGGCTGTCACGGGTCGTCTCCAACCTGCTCGACAATGCATTGAAGTACAGCCCCGAGACATCCACCGTCAGAGTCACGACGCATGGACAGGCAGACGACACCGCCTGGGTGGAAGTCCACAACGAGGGCGGCTCCCCCATCCCTGCGGACCTGCTCCCCACGCTCTTCGACGCGTTCCGCCGGGGGACGGGGGCGCAAGAGGCGTCGACCGCACGTCAAAGCCTGGGCCTGGGCCTCTTCATCGCGAAGAGCATCGTCCAGGCTCACGGCGGCACCCTCGATGTGGAGTCGACCGCGGAAGCGGGGACGACCTTTCGCGTGGGCTTGCCGCGACGACAGGTCGAGGGGGGAGCCTCCCCCTCGTTACACATTGCCCATGCGGTGTAACGGCGACAGCTCGTCGGCACCGGGCCGCGGGCGCGCTCCCCCCCCGGGGCTCAAGTCCTGGCTCGCCCTGGCGTTCGGCAGGGCGAGCGGGTGGAGTCGTGCCAATCAACTGCTACGGCAGCTCCTAAGCGGTCGCCGACCGCACCGCCTCACGGATCGCCCCGGACTCCACCAGCGCCGTGACCGCGGAGATGTCGTGATGCAGCTCGCGGTCCCGGTCCATGTGCGGAACCTTGCCGCGGATCAGCTCATACGCCGCCAGCACGCCCTTGCCGGGCTTCACCGGCTGACGGAAGTCCAGCGCCTGCGCCGCCACCAGCAGCTCGATGGCCAGACACGAGCGCGCGAACTCAGACACCTGGCGCCCCTTCAGCGCCGCCGTCATGCCCATGGACACGTGGTCCTCGCGGCCCGCGGAGGAGGGGATGGAGTCCACCGACGCCGGGTGGCTCAGGATGCGCGACTCGGCCACCAGGGCCGCCGCCGTCACCTGGGCGATCATGAACCCGGAGTTGAGCCCGGAGTTCTTCGCCAGGAACGCGGGCAGCCCCGACAGGCTCGGGTTCACCATCTGCTCCACGCGGCGCTCGGAGATGCTCGACAGCTGCGTCAGCGACATGGCCACCACGTCCATCGCCAGCGAGATGGGCTGACCGTGGAAGTTGCCTCCGGAGATGATGTTCCCCGTGTCCACGAACACCAGCGGGTTGTCCGTCCCGCTGTTCACCTCCACCTCCAGGATGCGCCGGGCGAACGCCAATCCCTCTCGCGCGGAGCCGTGCACTTGCGGAATGCACCGCAGGCTGTACGGGTCCTGCACCTTGCTGCAGTTGACGTGCGTCTCCACCAACTCGCTGCCCTTCAGGATCCGGCGCAGGTGCTCCGCCACCGCCTTCTGGCCCTCGTGCGGGCGCACCGCGTGAATCTCCGGCAGGAACGGCTTGTGGCTGCCCAGGAGGCCCTCCACCGTCATCGCTCCCGCGATGTCCGCCACGTCCGCGAGCAGCTCCGCCCGGAGCTGCGTCAGCGTGCCCACCGCGCACATCGCCTGCGTGCCGTTGATCAGCGTCAGGCCTTCCTTCGCCTCCAGCACCACCGGCTTCAGGCCCGCCTTCTCCAGCGCCTGCTTCGACGGCATCCGCACGCCCTCGAAGAACGCCTCGCCCTCGCCGATCAGCACCAGCGCCAGGTGCGCCAGCGGGGCCAGGTCTCCGGACGCGCCCACGCTTCCCCGCTCGGGCACCGCCGGCACCACGTCCCGGTTCAGCATGTCGATGGCCAGCTGCAACGTCTCCATCCGGATGCCGCTGAAGCCCTTCGCCAGCACGTTGGCCCGGAGCAGCAGCAGCACGCGCGCCTCCGGAAGCGGCAGCGGATTCCCCACGCCACAGGCGTGCGACAGGATGAGGTTGCGCTGGAGGTCGCGCAGGTCCTTCCGGTCGATCCGCACCTCCGCCAGCGTCCCGAAGCCCGTGTTGATGCCGTAGGACGGCGTGTCGCCCGCCGCCACCCGGTCCACCAAGGCCCGGGAGGCCTGCACCCGCTTCGCGGCTTCGGGGGCGAGCTCCACCGTGACTTCGTGGCGGGAGACCTGGAGGATCTCCTCCAGCTTCAGGGTGTCACCATCGATGAGGAGGCGGGGGCGGGACATGTTCTGGCTACTCCGGGAATGCGGCTTGAAGTCGTTGGGCCACGAACGCTAGCGGATTCGCGGCGGACAGGTTGAGGGCCCTTTACACCCGGGCCCCGGCGCTCATATAGCCCGTGCCCGTCCGTGCAGGGAGGTCGCAAGCCCCGTGGCGCTCATCGTCCAGAAGTACGGCGGTACCTCGGTGGGTGACACCGAGCGCATGAAGAACGTCGCGCGCCGCTGCCTCGCCGCCCAGCGCGCCGGCCATGACGTCGTGGTCGTCGTCTCCGCCATGTCCGGTGAGACGAACCGCCTGCTCAAGCTCGTGTCGCAGATCACCGACCGGCCCGACGAGCGGGAACAGGACGTCGTCGTCGCCACCGGCGAACAGGTGTCCATCGGGCTCGTCGCCATGGCCATCCAGGCGCAGGGCGGCAAGGCCGTGAGCTTCCTCGGCCACCAGGTGCGCATCGTCACCGACAGCACCTTCTCCAAGGCGCGCATCAAGAGCATCGACGCGGAGCCCATCCGCGGCGCGCTGAAGCAGGGGAAGATCGTCGTCGTCGCCGGCTTCCAGGGCGTGGACGAGTCCGGCAGCGTCACCACGCTCGGCCGCGGCGGCTCCGACACCACGGGCGTCGCGCTGGCCGCGGCGCTCAAGGCCGACGCGTGTGAGATCTACACGGACGTCGACGGCGTCTACACCACCGACCCCAACGTCTGCCCGGCCGCGAAGAAGCTGGACCGCATCACCTACGAGGAGATGCTGGAACTGGCCAGCCTGGGCGCCAAGGTGTTGCAGATCCGCTCGGTCGAATTCGCCATGAAGTACAAGGTGCCCCTGTGGGTGAAGTCTTCCTTCACCGAGGATCCGGGCACGCTCGTCTGCGAGGAGGACGCATCCATGGAGGACGTGCTGGTTCGAGGGGTCGCCTACGACCGGAACGAGGCGAAGATCACCGTGGTGGGCGTGCCGGATCAGCCCGGCACCGCGGCGAAGCTCTTCGGGGCGCTCGACGCGAAGCACATCGTGGTGGACCTCATCGTGCAGAACCCGTCCCGCGACGGGCGCACCGACGTCACCTTCACCGTCGCCAAGGCCGACTTCGCCAAGGCCCACGAGGTCGTGAGGCAGGCCGCGCAGGAGGTGGGCGCCACCGGCGTCGAGGTGGATGACGCCATCGCCAAGGTGTCCATCGTCGGCGTGGGCATGCGCAACCACTCGGGCGTGGCGGCGCGGATGTTCCAGACGCTCTCCCAGGAGGGCATCAACATCCAGCTCATCTCCACGTCGGAGATCAAGACCTCCTGCGTGATCCACACGAAGTACACGGAGCTGGCGGTGCGCGCGCTGCACACGGCCTTCGGGCTGGACGCGCCGCCCCCCGTGCAGGCCAACCCCACCGTGTCCGAGGTGGACGCGCTCCAGGGGCAGAAGGCCTGAGGCGCTTCGGGCGCACGTCCGCGCTCGCGGCGCTGGCCCTGGGGCTGCTCGCCCTGGGGTTCACGGCCCGGGCTCGGTGGCCGGACTCGCGGCCGTCGCTCGACTGCCCGCCAGAGGCCGTGCGGCTGGACCCTGCCGGGCTCGCCACCTGCGGCCCGGGGACGGCGCCCACGGGAGCCCAGGCGCTCGCGCTGGGGCTCAAGCTGGACCTCAACGCGGCCTCCGAGTCCGAGCTGGCCCTGTTGCCCGGCGTGGGCCGTGACCTGGCCCGTCGGCTGGTGGACGCCCGTGAAGCGCAGGGCCGGTTCACGAGCTGGGACGACGTGGACGCGGTGCCCGGTGTGGGCGCTGCCAGGTTGGAGACCCTTCGGGCTGCCACGGTGCTGGACGCGGCGGCGGCCACTGGGAGCGTGTGGTAAGCACGGCCGGTGCAGATCGCCTGCCCGCAATGCCCGATGCAGTACGTGCTGGATGCCCGACTCCTGCCGCCTGGCGGCGCTTCGGTGCAGTGCACGCGGTGTGGCCATGTGTTCATGGCGTCGCCCACCGGCGTCATCGCTCCCGCGCCGAAGCTCCCTCCCGCGGGTGGCGCGGAGCACGCGGGCGCGCAGTCGTCCACGCAGATCTTCGGCAGTGAGGGCGCGTCCGGCCTGAAGTCCACGCAGCTGTTCGCGGGTACCACCACGGCTCCCGGCGCCTTCGTTCCGCAGCCGACGCCGCCCTCGGGCGCGCTGTCGTCGTCCGGTGTGATTCCTCCGCCTCCGTCCATCGCGCCGGTCGCGGCGCAGCCCGTGGCTCCGGTGGCGCCCGTGCCGTCCGGTGCGCAGGCTCCCGCGCCGATGGGGACGACCCGTGCCTTCGGGGCCGTGGGCCCCGGAGTGGGTGCTCCGCCCGTGGCTCCGATGGGGGAGGGGACAGGGCCTGCCCCGGCCCCCGGCGCGACGACGCGTGCGTTCGGCGCGGTCTCGGCGTCGTCCTCGGGGTCGTTCCGCCTCGCGGAGCCCGGCTCGTCATCGCGAGGCGCGGAGGCTGGGGGCGCGACGCGTGCGTTCGGCGCGGTGTCGGGGCCCGCGCCCTCGGAAGCCGCTGACGTCGGCAGTGGATCGACGCGTGCGTTCGGTGCGGTGTCGGGGCCCAGTGAAGCCAGCGCTTCGACGCAGGCGTCCGGCGCGGCGGAGTCCTCCGCTGCCCGCGCCGCCCCCCGGTCCTTCGAGGACATCTCGCCCGCGGGTGAGCCCTCGGATCCGCCCTGGTCGGGGGCTGGCGGCTCACGCCCCAGGCTCGTTCCCGAGGGCCACGGTGATGCGCCCTGGGCGGGCTCCGCGCCGACCGGGATCGTCTCGCTGCCCGGAGACGACGCGCCCTTCGCGCGGACCGAGCCCTCCAAGCCCGCGGCTCCTCCTTCCGACGCGTCGCTGCTCGGGAGCGGCCTGGACCGGCCCCTCCCTCCCCGGAGGCCCGGCGGCGACCTGCCTCCCGAACTGCTCGGGGCTTCCTCCCGCAGCGCCCCGCTCGTCATCGAGGACGGCTCCCACCGGCCATCGATGCTGATCCGGGGGCTCCTCGTGCTCGCGGTGCTCCTGGGCATCGTCCTGGCCGGGTACCTGGCCTATCCCGCCTTCCGTGACCGCAACGCGGCCATGCCCGAAGCGGCCGTGGCGAAGAAGGACGAAGCCATGATGCTCCTTCGCCGCGATGACGCCCCCGCGCGCGAACAGGCCATCCAGAGCCTCCAGGCCCTGGCCACCGCCCACCCCCAGTACGCCGAGGTCCAGGCCGAGCTTGCCGTGGCCTACACCCTCCAGTTGAGCGACCTGAACGCGGAGTTCGACCGGCTGCGCCTCCGGTCGGATGCCATCAAGCGTCGGAGCGACGAGCTCACCCGCGCGAAGTCGCCGCAGGGGTGGGTGGGGCAGGTGAACGCGCTCCGCGACGACATGCGCGAGCTCGAGCGCGGCATGCAGCCGCTGCGCACCACCATCGCCGAGCGGCGCAAGGCGCTCGACGCGTTGATCGAGACCCTCCGGGCGGCTCCGGACGTGGAGCCCGCCGCCACCGTCGCCGCGCGCATCAAGGCCCAGGCCCTCCATGCCGCCGTGACCGCCGCTCCCAACGCCCTGGCCCTCGCGGAGCGCCTTCGCCAGGTGGAGCTCGCACACTCCTGGAGTGTCATGGCCCGCGCCGAGTACGCCCTCAGCTCCGGCTCACCCGCCGCCACGCTCAAGACCGTCTCCGAGGAGCTGGAGGCGCTGCGCGCGCAGGACCGGCTCCTCCTGCGCGCCTTCGTCCTGGGGGCTCGGCTGGCCGTTCGCCTGGGCGACCCGGACACGGCCCGGAAGCTGCTGGACGAAGTGGTGGCGCTCAACCCGAAGCACGCGCTGGCGAAGCGCATGCTCGCCCAGACCGCCGAGGCCGAGCCCTCGCCCTGAAGCGTTGACCGGATCACCTCCGGCCGACCCTGGAGAAACTCCAGTCCTCCCCGGGCGCTCGTGGGGCTCCTCGCCCTGAAGGCCCTCGGAACGTCCGGGCACGCGCCTTGCTTCGGTTTGGGGCGACGAGGACTCAGGGTTCGGAGGGCAGGTCGATGGCGGAGGTCTTCTTCTGGTGCGCGGCGCTGGCGCTGGTGCACACGTATTTTCTCTATCCCCTGGTGCTGTTCGCCCTGGAGGGCGGGGCCCAGGTCTTCCAGAACCTGCGGAGGACGCGCGGCGGGGAGGGCGCCCGTGCGGCCGGCGCGGCCGGGCCGCTGCCTTCGGTGAGCCTGGTGGTGGCCGCCTACAACGAGGCGGACTGCATCGAGTCGAAGCTGAGGAACAGCCTGGCGCTGGACTACCCGGCGGACCGCTTCGAGGTCGTCATCGGCTCGGATGGCTCCACGGACGGCACGGACGCGCTCGTGCAGCAGTGCGGCGACCCTCGCGTGCGCCTGTCGCCCGCGCCTCGCGCCGGCAAGACGACGGTGCTCAACCGCTGCATCCCGTCCGCGCACGGCGACATCGTGCTCCTCTCGGACGCGAACACGATGATCGAACAGGACGCGGTCCGGAAGCTCATCCGCCACTTCGAGGACCCGGAGGTCGGCGCCGTCTGCGGCAAGCTGCGCCTCTACAACCCCACGAAGCAGGACTACGAGGAGAGCGCCTACTGGAGCTACGAGTCCCTCATCAAGATGTACGAGGGCCGCCGCGGCGCGGTGGTGGGGGCCAACGGCGGCCTCTACGCCATCCGGCGCTCGCTCTTCACGCAGCTGCCGCCGTCCACCATCGTGGATGACTTCGTGATCCCGCTGCGCATCCTGGAGAGCGGCTACAGGGTCGTCTACGAGGAGGGCGCCGTCGCCCACGAGGAGACGACGGAGGACTACGACAAGGAGTTCGGCCGGCGCGCGCGCATCGCGGCGGGCAACTTCCAGAGCCTGCGCCTCGTGCCCGGGCTGCTGCTGCCCACGGCGGGCTTCGCCGCGTTCGCCTTCTGGTCGCACAAGCTGCTGCGCTGGTGCGCGCCCGCGCTGATGGCCGTGGCGCTCCTCGCGAACCTGTTCCTGCTGGACGGCCTGTTCTACCGCTTCACGCTGGGCGCGCAGCTGGGCTTCTACGCGCTGGCGTACCTGGGCCGGGCTGGCGTCTTCAAGCGCGGCGCCGCGAAGAAGGCCACGTCCATCGCGTACTACTTCGTGACCATGAACGCGGCCATCGCCGTGGGCTTCTGGCGCTTCCTGCGCAACACGCAGCGCGCCGCGTGGGACCGCACCGCCCGCGTGCCGACCTCCTCGTCGACCTGAGCTTCAACGCTTCGAGCAGTCCAGGCCCGTCGGTTCCCCGCGGCGCTCCGGCTGGTTCCGGAAGCGCCCGGCTGGGACCGGCGGGCCCTCTTCTTTCAGCGCCCGCGAGGGCCGGAGGCCTACCGGGCCGCCACCGCCAGGGGCTTCGCCGGGCCCGAGGGCAGCACGCTGCCGAACGCGGCGAAGAGCTGGCCGGTGAGCACGTGCGGCTGACCGGGGGCGGGGCTGCGCAGGATGTCGTTGAGCACCTCGCCCGTCTTCGGATCGCGGGCCAGGTGCGGGCGCGCCAGGTTCATGCGGTAGCGCACCACGCCGCGCTTCACCCGGTGGATGACGGTGACGGTGCCGTCCGCGTCCACGCCGTCCACCAGGCCCACGTGGGTGAGGCCGTCGTTGCGCCGGCCGTCGCGGTTCTGATCGTACGTCTCGCGGAAGAACACCAGGTCGCCCGGCACGGGGCGCCCCTCCGTGTAGACGCGGCCGTTCGCCCGGGCGTAGCGGTACATCGCGGTGACGCCGTTGTCCCCGGGCTTCAGCGTGCCCCGGAACTTCACGCCCGCCTGCGCGTAGGTGGCCTCGATGAGCGCCGTGCAGTCCGCCGGGTAGCGCTTGCCGTTCACCTGCACCGTGGACTGGCCCACCAGCGCGCGCGCCGTGGCCAGCACGCGCTCGCGAGGGGTGTCCGACGGGGCCGGGCTCGCGACCGTCTGCTTCGCGGGCGTGACGCGCGGCTTCGCCGGGGCCCTGGCCCTGGACGGGGCCTTCGCCACCGCCGGGGCCTTGCTCGGCGCCGGGGCCTTCGCGGGGCGCCTGGCGGGGGCGCGCTCGCGGACGGCCACCTCGTCGGACAGCGCGGCGCGCGGGAAGGCCGGCGGGGAGGCGGAGCGGTAGCGCACGGCATCCGATGCCACCCAGGCCCCCGTGGGGCTCCCGGTCGCACAGCCCGTCATCATCGCCAGCATCGCCATCCACGCGCCCAGCTTCATGGCCACCTCGTCCTGTAGCGTCCTGGGACAGAGGCTCCCTCCGCTGATGCGTGTAGGCAAGAAAACCACCCAGGCAACCGGGCGGAGCGGCTCGGGTTTTCGAGCGGGGACGGGTGGGGTATTGCTGGAGGCGAATGCCCACCTTCCGACGCGTCCTCGCCCTCGCGCTCCTGGCCACCGGTTGCTCGCACATGTCCTTCGAGAGGGCCAGCGAGCAGGACACCGTGCAGGCCTACCGGGACTTCCTGCGGGAGAACCCGGATGACCCCGAAGCGACCACGGCCCAGGGGCGCATCGAGGGGCTGGAGTTCGACGAGGCGAAGCGGCTGCACTCGGTCATCGCCTACAAGCGCTTCCTGGAGACGTACCCGGACGCGCCGCAGCGGCAGCGGGCGCAGTCGCTGCTGGAGGGCCTGCGCTTCAACGCGGCGAAGGAGGCGGACACGGAGGCCGCGTGGCGGCAGTTCCTCGCCGAGCACCCCGACGGCGCCCACCGCGACGAGGCGCGCGCCCGGCTCCAGGCGGCCCAGGAGCGCGAGCTCCAGGCGACGAATGATCCGCGGCGCGTGACGCAGCTCCTCCAGGGGGAGACCGCGGGCGCGCGCCGCGAGGAGCTGGAGCGCAAGCTGGACGACGCGACCTTCGCCCAGGCCAGCGACGCCGGGAGGCTCTTCGCCTACCTGCGCGACTTCCCCGCGGGCGCGCACCGCGAGGAGGTCCGCGTCAAGCTGCTGGAGCTGGAGGTGGAGGGGCTGCTCGTCTCCGGGCTGGTGGATGAGGCCGAGGCGAAGGTGAAGGCCCACCCGCTGGGGCCGAAGCTGACGGGCTTCCCCGCGCGCCTGGCCCGCGCCCGCGCCGAGCAGGACGCCCTCGCCCGCACCGAGCCCGCCGCCCGCGCGATGCAGCCGGGCCACTACCTGCGCGACCTGGACGACCTGAAGCGCGCGCTCGTGGCGCCGGATCCGCTGGACCGCTGGCAGGCGGCGGAGGAGCTGGGCCAGCACGTCTCCGTGCGCGCGGTGGATCCGCTGCTGGAGGCGCTGCGCACGGCGCGCAACCCGCTGATCCGCCAGAACGCCTTCTCGGCGCTGCGCTCGGTGCTCTCCGCGCTGCCAGCCCCGGTGGCCGGCTACGAGGTCGCCGTGCGGCTGGAGGCGCTGCGCGAGCGCGCCAGCAGCCCGGAGCTCTACATCACCGTGGCGGCGCTCCTGGACCTGAGCGGCCAGCTGGAGCAGGCCGCCAGCCAGTACCAGCGCGTCTACGAGGCCGGCGGCACGGATCCGCTGGTGCTCTGGCGCTGGGTGCAGCTGCGCGAGCAGCGCCGGCAGGCGTTCTCCTCGGCGGTGGCGGCCCGGCAGCTCGCGGTGTGGGCCGAGACGACCGCGCGCGAGGAGCTCGTGTCCGCGGAGGGCGGGGTGCCCCTGGCGTCGGCCCGGCAGCTCTGCGCGGCGGTGGTGGACGCGCGCTTCGCGGCCCAGGCCATCTCCCGGGTCCGCGGCGAGAAGACGGAGTTCCCCGAGGACCTGGACACCTACGAGCGCACCGCCCAGGACGCCGTGCGGCTCGCCGAGGCGAAGCTCGCGGACGCGGAGCTGCTCCTGCGCCAGCAGCACCCGGGCGTGCGCACCTGCGCGGATCAGCAGGTCGCCGAGCGCCTGTCGCAGGGCGTGAGGGAGCGCACCCAGGCGCTCCAGCAGGCCGCGAGCGGCAAGCTGCCCAAGCCCGTGGGCACGCTGCTCCTGGAGCTGGCCCGTGAGCGCGATCCGTCCCCGGAGGTCCGCGCCGCGGCGGCCTCCCGGTTGGCTGGATCCACCCCTCCCTGAGACGGACTGGCGGAGCGGACGGCGGCGGCTAGAGTCCCAGCCCCCCATGGCCGCCCCCCTGCCGCTGAGCCACGCCGTCCCCGCCGGAGCGCCCGCGCGCCGTCTGGAACTGGACGGCGCGCTCAACGACGAGCAGCGCGCGGCCGTCGAAGCGGGGGAGGGGCCCGTGCTGGTCATCGCCGGGGCGGGCTCCGGCAAGACGCGCACCCTCACGTACCGCGTGGCGCGCATGCTGGAGCGGGGCGTCCCGCCGTCCTCGCTGCTCCTGCTCACGTTCACCAACAAGGCCGCGCGCGAGATGCTCCGCCGCGTGGAGGCGCTGGCCGGCGGCTTCGCGGACGTGGGCCGCCTCCTGGGCGGCACCTTCCACCACGCGGCGCACGTGCTCCTGCGCCAGCACGCGGGGGCGCTGGGCTTCTCCACCGGCTTCACGGTGCTGGACCGCGAGGACGCGCGCGACCTGATGGCCACCTGCCTGGCGGAGCGGAAGCTGCGCAGCGACAAGCGCTTCCCGCGCCCGGACGCGCTGCTGGACCTGGTCTCCCTGGCCACCAACCTCCAGCAGCCCGTGTCGCAGGTGCTGGTGGAGCGGCGCAGGGAACTGCTCCCCGTGGCCCCGGAGGTGTTCGCCACCGCGCGCCGCTTCCAGCAGCGCAAGGCCCAGCTGCACCTGATGGACTACGACGACCTGCTCGCGCACCTGAAGCGGCTCCTGGAGGACCACCCGTCCGTCCGCGCGGAGCTCACCGGGCGCTTCCAGGGCGTGCTCGTGGACGAGTACCAGGACACCAACCGCCTCCAGGGCGACCTCGTGGACCTGCTCGTGGGCGAGCGCAAGAACCTCACCGCCGTGGGCGACGACTGCCAGTCCATCTACAGCTTCCGGGGCGCGGAGCTCACCCACATCATCGACTTCCCCCAGCGCTACCCCGGCTGCGGCATCTACCCGCTCACGCGCAACTACCGCTCCACGCCCCAGGTGCTGCGGCTGGCCAACGCCGTCATCGCGCGCAACACCCGCCAGTTCCCCAAGGCGCTCGTGTCCGACGGCGCGCCCGGACCGGTGCCCCAGGTGGTGCCCACCCGCGACGTGAAGGCCCAGGCCGCCTTCGTCGCCGAGCGCATCCTGGAGCTGCGCGCCCGGGGGCACCGGCTGGAGTCCATGGCGGTGCTCTACCGCGCCCACCTGCACTCGCTGGAGCTCCAGCTGGAGCTGACGCGCCACGGGCTGCCGTTCCACGTGCGCTCCGGCGTGCGCTTCTTCGAGCAGCCCCACGTCAAGGACGCGCTCGCCCACCTGCGCTGGGCGCACAACCGCGCGGACGAGCTGGCCTTCAAGCGGCTCGCGCGGCGGATTCCCGGCGTGGGCACCGCCAGCACGGAGCGCCTGTGGACCTCCCTGGCCGCGCTGCCCCCGGAGCTGTCCCTCGCGGCCGCGCTGGCCCACCCGGACGTCCAGGCCCACGTGCCGCGCAAGGCGCAAGCCGGCTTCCAGCGCTTCCAGGCGCTGATGAGCACCCTGTCCGCCGGACGGCCCGGCGGCCCCGGCGCGCTGCTCGCGGACGTGCTGGCGGCGCGCGCGTCGACGGCCGAGCCAGGCGCGCAGGACTCCCGCGCGGAGGACCTGCGCCAGCTCCAGGAGTTCGCCGGCCGCTTCGAGGACGTGCCCCGCTTCCTGTCCGACATCGCCCTGGTGGCCGGGGTCTCCGCCCGCGCGGCCCTGGACGGCGAGCCCGCCGACGACGTGCTCACCCTCACCACCGTCCACCAGGCCAAGGGGCTGGAGTGGCGGACCGTCTTCGTGCTGGGCCTCACGGACGGGCGCTTCCCCCTGTCGCTCGCCACGCGCGACCCGGAGCGCGAGGAGGAGGAGCGCCGCCTCTTCTACGTCGCCGTCACCCGGGCCCGGGAGGCGCTGTGGCTGGTGTACCCCCACACCTCGCTCCCCCGGGAGGACGGGCGGCTGCTGCTCACCCCGTCCCGCTTCCTGTCCGAGCTGCCGGCGGGGCCTGACGCGGTGTGTGAGGCCCACCCGGCCCCGGAGCCCGACGGGCCGATCCGCCTGCGCGACCTGGGGCCGGATCCGGACCGGGAGCCGTAGGCGCGGCCGGAATCAGCCCCCCTGGTGGGCGGGCTGGCCGGAACTACAGTCAGGGAGGAAGCATCCGCCTAGAAACGCGCACGCGACGGCACGACGTGCTAGAGAGTGAGGACGGGCGCGGCCTCCCCCTGAGCCGTGCACGTAGACCTTCATGGCGGACAGACCTCGCATCGTCGGGATTGACCTGGGCACCACCAACACCCTGGTGGCGTCCGTGCGCAACCGCATCCCGAAGATCGTCCCCACGGACCGCGGCAACCTCATCCTGCCCTCCGTGGTCGCGCTGTCCGCCAAGAACGACCTGCTGGTCGGCGGCGTCGCCAAGGACCAGATGGTGACCAACCCCAAGAACACGCTCTGGGGCACCAAGCGCCTGATCGGCCGCAAGTACCACTCCAAGGCGGTGGAGGACCTCAAGGGGTACTTCCCGTACGAGATCGTCGAGGACGCCAACGGGGACGCCGCCGTCACCATGGGCGGCAAGCTCTACACGCTGCCGCAGGTCTCCAGCTTCGTGCTGTCGCAGCTGAAGACCATCGCCGAGCAGTTCCTGGGCGGCCCCATCGACGCGGCCGTCATCTCCGTCCCCGCCTACTACAACGACAACCAGCGCAACGCGGTGAAGGAGGCGGGGCGCCTGGCCGGCTTCGACGTCAAGCGCATCGTCAACGAGCCCACCGCCGCGGCGCTGGCCTACGGCTTCAACCGGGGGCTGGATCAGAAGGTCCTCGTCTATGACCTGGGCGGCGGCACCTTCGACGTCAGCGTGCTGCACCTGGCCGGCAACGTCTTCGAGGTGCTGGCCACCGGCGGCGACTCGTTCCTGGGCGGCGCGGACTTCGACAACCGCATCATGGAGTACGTGCTGGAGCGCTTCCGCGACGAGACCAAGGTCGACCTCGCCGAGAGCCCCATCGCCCTCCAGCGCATCAAGAACGCCGCCGAGGCGGCGAAGATCGACCTGACGCTCATCCCGAACGTCGTCATCGACCTGCCCTACATCGAGGAGCGCAAGGGCAAGCCGCTGGACCTGCGCATCCCGCTGACCCGCGACTACCTCAACAACCTCACCGGCGACCTGGTGGACCGCACCTTCGAGATCTGCGACCGGGTGCTCGCGGAGAAGGGCATCAGCCGCTCGGAGATCGACGAGATCATCCTGGTGGGCGGCCAGAGCCGCATGCCGCTGGTGCAGCAGAAGATCCAGGCCCACTTCGGCAAGGCCCCGCGCAAGGGCGTCCACCCGGACGAGTGCGTGGCCCTGGGCGCGGCGCTGCTGGGGGACTCGCTGGGCAGCATCGACGCGGTGACGCTGCTGGACGCGCTGTCCATGCCCATCGGCTATGCGATGCCCAACGGCCGCGTGAAGCGCATCATCGAGAAGAACTCGCTCATCCCGATGGTGAAGAGCTTCCGCCTGCCGCCGCCGCAGCAGCCGGGCGCGCAGTTCATCGAGCTGGACATCTACCAGGGCGACAGCGACCTGATGGTGGACAACGAGTACCTGGGCACCGTCCGCGTGCCGGCCGCCGCGGCGGGCCGGAAGATCGACTTCCGCCTCACCGAGGAGTGTCTCCTCCAGGTGCAGGTGGAGGACGCGAGCGGCATGTCACGCAAGGTGGATCTGGCCACCCGCGACACGCCGGAGCAGTTGAAGAAGGCCCTGCAGGAGGTCGCCTCGCGCAACACGCCGGCTGCTCCGTCGAGCAGCAGCGGGCCGAGCGATGACCGCGGGATCTTCTCCAGCATCAAGAGCATCTTCCGCAGGGGGTAGGGAGGCGCGATGCCGAAGTTTCCGTCGAAGGAGTGGCTGGACGAGGCCGTCCGGCTCACCAACGCAGATCCGGAGTGCGCCATCGCCGGCAAGGGCTGGAAGGGCGACTTCGGAGCCATCATCGAGGCGGAGAAGGGCAAGCTGGACAAGCCCTTCGTGATCCACGTGGAGCCCGGCGACTGCAACATCAAGCGGGCCCGCGTGCTGTCGGATCCGGACGACCTGGACGAGCTGGAGCCGGTGTACCTGGCCCGCGCGCCGTACTCCGTCTGGAAGCAGCTGCTGCTGGGCACGCTGGACCCCGTGGAGGCGGTGCTCAAGCGCCGCATCTCCATGCGCGGGGACCTCCAGCCGCTCATCGAGCGCATGCGCTACAAGGGCATCGCCGATCGCGTCTTCGCCGCGCTGAAGACCGAGTTCCCCGACGGCGCCTGAGCCGGGGCCACCAGAGGACACCGCCACCATGGGCATCCGGGACGACTTGAAGAAGCAGGCGCTGGGGCTGTCCAGCCTGGCCATGGAGAAGCTCATGGCCGACGAGAAGCGCGCCATGGCCGTGGCCCAGGCCATTGGCCGGGTCCAGCGCGGCAAACAGGCCCTGGACCGGGGACAGGAAGAGGTCATGAAGGCCCTGCACTTCGCGCCGAAGGGGGACTTCAAGGCCGTGGGGAAGCAGCTCGCGGGCCTCAAGCGCCGCCTGCGCGAACTGGACGAGAAGCTGGAGGCGCTCGCGGAAGAGTCCTCCTCGAAAATGCGTTGACACCCGCGTGAGCGAATGGCATTTACCGCCGCGTTCGTTGCGCAGCGGTGGCGCGGCGGGCGGCAGACAGCAGGGCGCGTAGCTCAGCGGTAGAGCACTGCCTTCACACGGCAGGGGTCGCAGGTTCGAAACCTGCCGCGCCCACTCGGAAAAGGCCGTGAGTCCCCAGGGGCTCACGGCCTTTTTCTTTTCCACCTCCGAACAGTCGCCGTTCGGCGGGCGGAGACGCCCGTTGGCTGTTGCACGCGGCGGGGCCGCAGTGTCGGGTTCCGGAGCAATCGGCAGGGGCGGGGCGTGGCCCGTGATCCACGGACTGTGCGACCTTCACGGCGTGCCCAGGACATTGCGATTCACGTGGGATCAGCAGGGACGGGCGGTCGTGAGTGGCCTGCCGCCCGACGACGTGCTGGCGGACTACCTCGCCCAGGAGCTGCGGCCGGACTCGAGCCGGGCGCACGGCATGCTGAACGTGCTGGCGGCCCTGCGGCAGGGACGGCGAGAGCGGTGGGACGTCACCGGGGAGACCTGGAGCCTGGAGCTCAGCCGGGCCCGGGCCTCCATCCACAGCGAGGTGGCCATCCCCGGCCGCTCCCAGGACCTGCCCCTGGAGGAGTTCGAGGACGCCATCCGCTCCTGGCTGGAGTTCATGGAGCTGTCGCGCGCCCACTGACGGCGCGCGGGGCGGCGGAAGAAAGAGGCCCGAGCCCTCATGCGCTTCGAGGGCCCGGGCCCGGAGCCCCACACCCCATGGGACCCACAGCCGGAAAGGTTCTTCGTTGACGGGGCGGCGTCAGCTCTTCGCCGGAGTCGGCGTGTCCCGCGGCGCGGCCGGTGACGCCTCACCGGTGGGCGCTTGCGGGGGCGTGTGCTTCGCCTTCACCAGCGACGCCACGATGCTGGCGCCCAGCACCAGCGCGATGACGCCCAGCGAGATGGCTGGGGACAGGTGCACCACGTCCACCAGCGCCATCTTCGCGCCCACGAAGACGAGCACGCCGGACAGGCCGACCTTCAGATAGGTGAACTTCTCCATCGCCCCCGCCATCAGGAAGAAGAGCGAGCGCAGGCCGAGGATGGCGAAGATGTTCGACGTGAAGACGATGAACGGGTCGCGCGTCACCGCGAAGATGGCGGGGATGGAGTCCAGCGCGAAGAGCACGTCGGACGCCTCCACCAGCATCAGCGCCATGAGCAGCGGCGTCGCCAGCCTCCGGCCGTTCTCCACCGTGAGGAAGTGCTGGCCGTTGAAGTGCGGCGTGGAGGGGATGACGCGGCGGGCGGTGCGCATCAGCCAGCCGTCCTCCGGGTGCTCCTCCTGGTTGCGCTGGATGAAGAGCTTCAGGCCCGTGAGGATGAGGAAGACGCCGAAGACGTAGATGAGCCAGTGGAAGCGCTCCAGCATCGCCACGCCGGCGAAGATCATCGCCGCGCGCAGCACCAGCGCGCTCAGGATGCCCCAGAAGAGGACCCGGTGCTGGTAGAGCGCCGGGACCTTCATCGTGGAGAAGATGACGACGAAGACGAAGATGTTGTCGACGGAGAGCGACTTCTCGATGAGGTAGCCGGTGAGGAACTCCATCCCCGGCCCGGCGCCGTAGCGCCACCACAGGAGGCCGTTGAACGTCAGCGCCAGGCTCACCCACACCGCGCTCCAGGCCCCCGCCTCCTTGAAGCTCACCGTGTGCGCCTTCCGGTGGAACACGCCCAGGTCCAACGCGAGCATCGCGAAGACAAAGGCAATGAAGCCGCCCCACATGAGGGGGCTTCCTATCGATTGGAAGGAGTCCAAGGCGTTCACCTGGGGAAGGCACGGGGAGCCAACCCCCCTCAAATAGGAGCCCCGGATATCTTCGACAAATAGAGAATCCGGACGCGACGCTTCGGGAAAACGGAAGTCTCACGTGAAGCGGGAGACACCCGGGGGTAGGGGAGCCGGCCGGCCGGGGGCTTTGGGGGCCCTTGTCGCCAGGGGAAGTGTTCACCTCGGCTAGCGTTTTCACCCGTCCCGGCTGAACGACGCTTTCACCGGGCCCACGAGACCAGCCGAGCGCCCGAACCTCCCGTGGCCCGTGAGCCAGGAGGCCTGGGCGTGGGTGAAGCGCGCCGCTGGCGAAGGCGTCGCGGCCGCTGCCCAACCTCGAGGGCCCCCGAGCACGGAAACCCCCTGCCCGATGCGGAACCGACTTGTCTTCACGTCCAGCGCGCTCCTGGTGGCGCTCCATGCCTCTGGCTGTGGCGCGAGCCCCGAAGCCGACACGACGCCCCCGACCAGCGAGGTGAGCCCGCCCGCGCCTGGCCTCCCCACGCCCACCGTGCCGGCCCCCGAGCCGGACGGCACCACGCCCGAGCCCGCCCCCTCGGAGCCAGAGGGCACCCCCGAGCCCCTCCCCTCGGAGACGGAGCCCCCGCAGGACCCCTCCACGCCCGGGCCCACCGCCCCGCCAGAGACCGAGCCGGCTCCCACGCCCACGGGGGTGGATGGCTTCGGCGTGACGATGCTCTACCCCTCGCTGCCCAACGGTGAGGCCTGGGCGCTCGCGGACGACGCGACCGCCGACCCGCGCTTCGATCCGCAGGCCACCATCACCCGCAACGCGGACGGCTCCTGGAAGATGAAGGGCACGAAGGTGCGCATGAGCGCCTTCCCGTCCTCGGGCTACGACGCGAAGAAGATCGACACGTACAACCGCGACGTGCTGGCGAGCCGCGGCTACATGCAGGCGCCCAACGACTGGAAGAACATCGAGATGACCGGCTTCGTGAAGGTCAACGCGGTGAACAACAGCCAGGACAACTTCGCGTGGTACGCGCGCGGCGGGAAGCACAACGACAACCACTCCGGCTGCGAGGGCAGCAGCTACAAGGGCGGCCTGCACTACGACGGGCGCGTGCGCTGGGAGAAGGAGACCTGGCACGTGTCCTACGATCAGACCCCCTACAAGCCGGCCACCTCCGCGCTGATGGGGCGCTGGGTGGGCTTCAAGGCGGTGATGCGCAACGTGCCCGGCGCCGCGGGCGCGGAGGCCGTGAAGCTGGAGCTGTACCTCAATGACAACGCCGACAAGGTGACGTGGACCAAGGTCTACGACCACACCGACGACGGGACCTGGGGCGGTGACGCCGAGCACTGCGGCGGCTCCGTGAGCGCCATGCCCATCACGTGGGGGGGCCCCATCGCCACGTTCCGCTGGGACAACGCCACGGACGTGGACTTCAAGTGGCTGAGCGTCCGGGAGATCCAGCCCTAGGCGGGCCGCACGCTGCGCCGCCTGGAGTGGAGAGGGAGGCCTCGCGGGGCCTCCCTCTTTTTTGTTCGCGGCCCGACGTGGCGCGCGTGGGCTTTCCGACAGCAGGGGGGCGCCGGGGTGCCGCTGGCGGGAGACGCCCTAGCTTCGCAGCCTAGCTGACGGCGGGGCCTTGGGCCGCCCGCGCACAGCCACTCCAGGGCGCGGCCGTCCCGGCCGTGTCCTCCACACGAGGGACGACGTTCATGCGGATCACCTTCCTGGGTCATGCGGGCTTCGCGGTGGAGACCGCCGGAGCGCTCGTCGTCATGGATCCGTGGCTGACGTCCCAGGGGGCCTTCGACTCCGCGTGGATGCAGCTGCCGCGCAACCACCACCTGGCGCCGCGCGTGCGCGAGCTCCTGGAGACGCCGGGCAAGGAGCGCTTCCTCTACATCAGCCACGAGCACAAGGACCACTTCGACCCGGAGTTCCTGGCCACCATCGCCAGGCGGGACTTCACCGTGCTGGTGCCGAAGTTCCGGCGCTCGGAGCTGCGCGACATCTTCGAGAAGTACGGCTGCAAGCGCGTCATCGCGTGCGAGGACTCGCGCGAGATCCCCATCAAGGGCGGCTACATCAAGCTCTTCGTGTCCGAGCAGGGCACCAACCGCGACTCCAGCGTGATGGTGCGCGGCGACGGGCAGTGCTTCCTCAACATCAACGACTGCAAGATGCACGACCGGCTGGCGCGCGTCATCGCGGAGGAGGGGCCCATCGACGTCTTCTCCGCCCAGTTCTCCGGCGCCATCTGGCACCCCACCTGCTACGAGTACCCGCAGGAGACGTACTCGGCCATCAGCCTGAAGAAGCGCGACAGCAAGTTCGAGGCGGTGGCGCGCGCGCTGGAGGTGGTGCAGCCCCGCGCGTACATCGCGGCGGCGGGGCCGGCGGCCTTCCTGGATCCCGCGCTCTTCCGCCTGAACTTCGAGGACGTGAACATCTTCCCGCGCGCGCCGGTGCTCTTCTCCTACCTGGAGAAGCGCGTGCCCGCGCTGCCCACCCGCTACCTGGAGCCCATGCCCGGGGACGTGCTGGACGCGGGCTCGCTGGAGTTCGTGTCCCAGGTGCCAGAGCGCGTGACGACGGAGAACTTCAAGGACTACCTCCACGCCTACGCCAAGGACATGGCCTACGTCTTCCGCGAGCGCCGCCGCAACCTGATGCGCGAGGAGGTGGACGACATCCACGCCCGCCTGCGCGTGGAGCTGCAGCGCAAGCTGGACCTGCTGGACCTGCACGACCGCGTGGGCATGCCGTTCTACGTGGAGCTGACGGAGGCGCCCACGCGGCTGTTGCGCGTGGACTTCAAGAGCCGCCGCGTGGATGAGGTGACGGAGATGCGCGACAAGACGCGCTACGCGATGACGGTGAACGCGTGCGACATCGTGCGCGTGCTCGACAGGAAGCTGAACTGGGAGGACTTCCTCCTGTCCTTCCGCCTGCGCCTCTCTCGCAACCCGGACGTCTACGAGCCCGTGCTGCACGGCTTCCTGGGCGTGGAGGTGGAGGACATCCGCGAGTTCTGCGACGGCATCCGGGCCACGGAGTCCCAGAAGGAGCGCACCGTGGTGGAGGCGGGCGGCAAGCGCTTCTCCATCCTGCGCTTCTGCCCGCACCAGGGCGCGGACCTGTCCGAGGGCTGGGTGGAGGAGGGCCGCTACGTGGTGTGCCCGCGCCACCGCTGGCAGTTCGACCTGGAGAACGGCGGCACGTGCAAGACGAACAACTCCTCGCTCTGCGCGGAGCCCGTCGCGGACAAGCCGGAGAAGGTGGAGCGCGGCGGCGACAAGGCCCCCGCGGACACGGTGCCCGCCGTGGACAAGGCGCCCGTCGAGTCGCCGCGGGTCTGAGGTTCCAGCCGGTCCCGGCCGCGTGGAGGCGCGGTCGGGTCCACGACGCGAGGTGGGCCGGCCGCGTGGAGGCGCGGTCGGGTCAGCGACGGGAGGTGGGGCCGGCCGCCTGCGGCACGAGCAGCTCGAAGCGAATGCGCGCGTTGTCCGTGCGCATCCCCGCGGGGCCCTCCAGGGCGAGCGCGTCCGCGGGCAGCACGCCCTCCCAGACGCGCTGGCCGTCCGCGTACACGGTCAGCACGTTCGCGTCGATGCGGGCGCGCAGCGCGTGCGAGTCACCGGGGGACAGCCGGTCCAGCGGCTCCATGAAGCGCGGCCGCACGGTGGTGTAGCCGGCGTTGCCGCACTCGCTGCTCTCGTGGTCGTCCGGGTTGGACTTGAGCTGGACCACGATGCCCGCGGAGGGCGCGATGCGCCACATGGCGTAGATGACGTTGCAGCCATCCCGGGCGCGCAGCTTGAGGCCCACCTGCTCACGCCGCTGACCGGACGCCAGGGGGATCACGTCCGAGGTGACGCCCAGCCAGGTGAAGCTCAGCTCCGCCTCGTCGCCCGTCGTCTCCGGGGCGATGGCGCGCTGCCTCGGCCCCTCGATGGTGAACCACGTCCCGTCCGGCGCTTCGTCCTGAGGGCTCACGACCCGTCCTTCCGTGACGTGCAGCTGCTGTCGCGTGACGGGGGCCAGGCCCTTGGACGCGGGCGGGTCCGAGCGCGGCGCTCGCTCGCTGGAGGACGCGGGAGATTCCATGGGGGGCCTCGCGCTGCTGCAGGCGCCGTGGCTCAGGAGCAGCGCTCCCGCCCACAGCATCAACGCGCCCGACGTCCCGAGCGCCACCCACCGCCGGTGTCTCGCATCCCTCATGGCCCCGTGCCCCCCAGGAGCGTCCGGAGCGTCTCCACGTGCGCGCCCAGGTAGGCCTGCTCGGCCTGGAGCCTCGCCAGCTCCAGCAGCAGGTAGCCCCGGAAGCGGCGCACCTGGTGCGTCTGCAATTGCTCCACCTCGCGCAGCTGCCCCTCCAGGTCCGACACCAGCGTGGACAGATCGCCCAGCCGCTGCTGCTCGCTCCGCTCGGTGATGCGCAGCTCGCCCAGCAACTGGCGCACGCGCCGGGGCGCGCCGTCCACCGCGTCGCGCGCCTCCTGGCGCCGGCCCTCGCGCGCCTGGGCGTTGGCCCGGCCCTGCCAGAGGTGACCCAGGTTGTAGCCCAGCGTCAGCTGGCCGAAGAGGGGCGTGTCCTGCTGGACGTCGAAGACCTCGTCGTAGCCGCCGCGCACGCTCAGGCGCCAGGCGCCGGCCCTGCGCAGGCCGCCGGACAGGGACTCCACCTCATCGTCCGCGGCCTCGAAGTCGCTGAGCAGCGCGCTCAGCGTCTGTCCCTCCGGCAGCGCGGGCTCGAGCGCCAGCTGCTCGCGGGCCCTGGCCGTGTCATGCGCCAGTGAGCGCAGATGGTCCAGCCGCACCTGCACCGCGTTGAGCTCCTCCAGCGTCGCGCTGCCGTCGCGCAGCTCGTCCCGGAGCTGGGACACCAGCTCCTCCGCGCGGGGCAGGGAGGTGGCCAGCGCCCGGGCCCGCGCGTCCAGCGCGGACGCCTCCCCCAGCCGCGAGCCCTGCTCCACGGCCGCCTGGAGCGCGGCGAGCGCCTGGTAGCGCCGGCACTCGGCCTCCGCGCGGGAGCGCAGCGTGCGGCCGCGATAGATGCCCACGAAGTCGTAGCCCAGCCCCGCGGTGAGGCGCAGCTTGGGTGACCCCAGGGGCGTCTCGTCCGCGCCGCCCACCGCGTCGCCCGCGTTCACCGCGCCGATGCTGGCGAAGACCTCCGGAGCGAACTCCAGGGCGGCCTCCGCGCTCGCGGTGCCGCGCATGCGTTCACAGTAGCCCCTCGCGAGGTCGCCCCGGGCCCGCACCGCCTCCGCTTCCTCCTCCGCCGGTGCCAGGCCCGCCCACAACCCGAGCCCCAGCAGGGCTCCCCTCGCGAGGCTCGTCTGCATCCTCCGCTTCCTTTCCGGTTCGACGACGGGGCTCACAGCATCAACGGAGGACGGCCCAGGTGGAGCAGCGGCTCGCGCGCGCTGGGAGCGTCGCGAAGCTGGAGTTCCACCATCACGCCTCGCAAGTGGTACTGGCGGATGGGGTGCTGCTGGGACACCTCGCCCTCCAGCACGGACCCCACCACGCCCACCTCGCGGCACCAGAAGATCTTGAGCGCGCAGGTGTAGAGCGGAGTGCCCGCCCGGGCGTTCGGCAGGTTCTCGTAGGGCACGAAGGCCACGGTGAGGTTCTGCTCCAGCGCCTTCAGGTACGGCGAGGCGTGCACCACCTGGAGCAGGTGGTCGAAGCGGTGGATGCGGTCATCCAGCGCGCGGAGGTCCGCCTCCAGGCTCTTGTGCTGCGCCTGCGCCCGGGCCAGCGCCAGCACCGACTGCGTGTACTCCCGCTCCAGGAGCAGCGTGTCCGTCGTCAGTCCCTCGGCGGTGTCGTCGCGGCCCAGGCCGTTCTCCGCGGCGGTCAGCCCCTGGCTCTCGCGCCGGAGCGTGTCCAGCCGCATGTCCAGGTCCACCGTCTCCTGCGCCAGCGACAGGTTGCTCTGCGCCATCTGCGCCAGGTGGTGGTTGGTGGTGAGCACGTCCTCGCGCTCCATCAGCTTCGCGCCATAGAGCGCGGTCGTGCGCGTGCGCGCGAGGCCGCTGTACGCGCGGTTGGACTCGGCGATCTCCTCGCCCGCGCGCAGGTACTCCTGGCGCAGCGCGCCCAGCCGCCTCGCCAGCCGGTCGCGGGAGGCCTTCTCTCCCTTCAGCGCCACGATGAAGCGCTGCTGGAAGGACCGCTCCGTGTTCGCGGTGCGCTCGGCCTCCTGGAGGCGGTCGGACGCCTCGCGCCGCTTCGCCACCAGCCCGTCCCGCTCCGACTCCTGCTGCGCCGCCTGCGCGTTCAGGGACAGCACGTTGGGGTCGGTGGGCGACAGGATGGTGGGCGCCGCCCAGCTGTTGCTCGCCAGGAAGAAGCCCTGCACCGCGAGGAACGACATCAGGCCCAGGAGGATCAGCGTCAGCAGCACCGATCCCATGAACTTGTAGGCGGACACCGCGACGGAGTTGAGCCGGTTGGCGACCTGTTGGTTCATGACGGGGTTCCCTCGCCTGCGGAGTTGGACGTGAGGTTCGCGGGGGTGGGGGCGGGGGCCGGGGCTGGCGCCGGAGTCGGGACCGGAGCCGCGACCGGGACGGGCCTCGGGACCGGCATCGGGTTCGGGGTCGGGGTCGGGGCCGGCGTGGCGCTGCCGCGCGTCTCCCAGCTCCCGGAGTCCAGCGTCAGGAGCGCCAGGGGCGTGAAGAGGGCGTAGGTCACCGGCATGAGCAGCGCCATGGGCAGGAAGCTCACGGGATGCACGCGCCGGTCCTCCGGCAGGTAGCGCGTCTCCATCCGGTAGATGAAGCCCAGCAGGCCAATCACCAGGAAGTGGAACGCGAGGATGTCCCAGAACTCGCCGTTGAGCAGGTTGTGGACGATGACCACCGGATACGACAGCAGCAGCGCCAGCTGCGACACGTAGTGCACGGTGATGACGGGGTGCAGCCGCCACGCGTGCGACAGGCCGCAGATCAGGTCCACCAGGTTGGAGCGCCGCCAGCGCAGCTGCTGGCTGAAGTAGCCCGCGAGCGTGGACGGCGCGGCGGTGAAGCAGTACGCGTCCAGCGTGTAGACCGTCTCGTAGTCGTGCTTGACGATCTGCCGCGTGAGGAAGCGGTCCTCGCCGTACTTGATGGGGATGCCCGCGATGGCGCGCGCCTCCAGGATGGGCTCCAGCTCCAGCAGCACGGAGCGGCGATAGGCCGTCAGACATCCGGACAGACACATCACCTGGCGGAACGAGCGCTCCAGGTCCTTCAGCCACTTCTGGGCGAAGTGGAACTTGATTTCGATCATCCGCGTCAGCCAGTTCTGGTGGCGGTTGATGACGAAGGTGCGCCCGCCCACGGCGGCCACGTTGGGGTGCACGAAGCGGCGGATGAGCTGACGCACGGCGCTGCGCTCCACCACCACGTCGGAGTCCACGGAGACGATGATCTCCGCGTCCTCGGCGGCGCGGACGCCCCGGTTGATGCCCTTGCGCTTGCCCATGTTCTCCGGGTTGCGCATCACCCGGACGTTGGGGTGGCCCTCCGCGGCCTTGGTCGCCCACGCGACGCTGTCGTCGCGCGAGCAGTCATCCACGACGATGATCTCCGTCAGCTCGCGGGGATAGTCCTGATCCAGCAGCGCCTTGACGGTGTGGTAGATGCCCTGGCCTTCGTTGAACAGCGGAACGACGATGGCGACCTTCGGGCGGTAGGTGTCGTCCACGCGCTCGAACCGCCGCCCCTTCAGCCGCCGCAGGAAGGGGCCGAGGATGTAGCGGTTCATCAAGACGACGATGAACAGCAAATGGATGGGAAACAGTTCCATCGGCCCCGCGCGCCCCCTACGCCCCGGAAGGGCCCCGGGAACCTCCCGGAGCCCTTCCTCCCGTCCCCAGACGGCCGCTCCACCCATGTGAAGCGCCGGAAGGTTGGGGTGCTTCGTACGTCCCGCCAACTGTCCGGGACCGGTGGGCCGGGGGCTGTCCGCGAGCCTTCATCCTCGCGATTTCCCGTTCCCCAGGCGGGCGCGGGGGGCGGGCGTCACTGCCCGTCAGGCCAACGCGGGGGCAGCGCTGACGCCCGGGCCAGGTCGCGCTCCAGCTCCGCCTCCCGCGCCTGACGCTGGTCGGGGGAGGGGAACGCGATGGCCGCCAGCGACTCGCGCGCGGCGGCGGCGACGCGGTCCACTCCGTCCCGGGAGATGACGCCCGCGTGGAAGGCATCCACCGCCGCGCCCACATAGGTGTCGAAGAAGAAGACGTGCCGCTCGCGCCAGGCGTCGCGCTGCTCCTGGGGCGTCGCCACCACGTCGTGGATGAACACGGCGCGCACCGCCTGGGGCAGCGCCTCGCGCATCCTCGCGCCGAACTCCACGTCGCCCTGGCCGCTGTCACCCACGAAGACGAAGCCGTACTCGGGGAAGAGGCGGGCGTACTGCTCGAAGTTCTCGAGCTTCTTCCGCGCGATGCGCGTGTTGCCCAGCAGGGAGAAGAAGCTGCCGGAGAGCATCACCGCCAGCGGCACGCCGCGCTCGCGCAGGGAGTCCAGCGTCGCGTTCTCGATGAGGCCCAGCGGGTCCTGCGGACGGGCGCTCACGAAGACGAGGTCGCCCGCGCGGCTCGGGATGATGCCCGGCCCCCGGTCCAGCTCCTGGTAGAACGCGAGCACGCCCGGGTACACCGTCTTTGGCGGGTAGCGCCTGTCCACCCAGTTGACGAAGAGCGTGTCGTCGATGTCGCTCAGGACCTTGTTCTCCCCGCTGGGGAACGCCCGGGCCTCGCGCTCGAAGTGGGCGAGCAGCTCCGCGCGCACCGCCCCGTCGTCCACGTCGTCGAACACCAGCTTGTGCAGGTCGTGGGACTCGCCGCCCGCCTCCAGCAGGTTCTTGAACGCGGTCAGCTCGCGGCCCTTCAGCCCCAGGAACAGGTCGCGCAGCCGGCGCTCCGCCTGCGTGGGCGTGGCGCCCTGCTGGAGCGCGGAGGCCAGCGACGCGCGCACCGGCAGGGACAGCTCCGCCGCCCGGCGCGTGCACAGCAGGTCCAGGAGCGCCGTGTGGTGGGCCGGGCCCACCAGCCGGTCGTCCAGGTCCGACAGGAGGTGCACCAGATCCACGTTGGACAGGAGGTGGTTCAGCTCCTCGCGGGTGGCGCCCTCCAGCAGGTCCAGGATGCGGCGCTCGTCGTCGCGGTCCGTGTGGCCCGTCATCTCCCGGCGCAGCGCCTGGAGCTTCGTCGTCGCGGTGGACAGGTCCATGCGTGTCTCTCCCCCGGAGCCTCGCTCCGCCCGGCGTCCGCGCCCGGGCCGCGGAGCCTACGCGCCCGCCGAGCGGCCGGGCCAGCCCCCGTGACAGGCGCGGCGGTTCCTGATTGCCTGGGAGCCATGACGGTGCCCCCTTCCTCCACGCCCCTCGACCTGCGTCCCGACGAGGTCCACGTGTGGATCGTCGAGCCCGAGCGCATCGACGACCCGCGCCTCCTGGAGGCCTACAAGGCCCTGCTGGACCCTGGTGAGCGCGAGCGGCAGCGGCGCTTCCACTTCGAGCGGCACCAGCGGCAGTACCTGGTGTCCCATGCGCTGGTGCGGCTGACCCTGTCCCGCTACGCGCCCGTCGCGCCGGAGGCCTGGCGCTTCGTCCCCAACGAGTACGGCCGTCCCGCCATCGTGGGCCCGGAGGGCCAGTGGCTGCGCTTCAACCTGAGCCACACCGACGGCATGGCCCTGGTCGCGGTGGGCCGCGACGTGGACCTGGGCGCGGACATCGAGGACGCGGAGCGGCCGGGCGAGACCGTGGAGATCGCCGACCACTACTTCGCGAAGATGGAGGTGCAGGCCCTGCGCTCGCTGCCGAAGGAGCGCCAGCGCGAGCGCTTCTTCGAGTACTGGACCCTGAAGGAGGCCTACATCAAGGCGCGCGGCGCGGGCCTGTCCCTGCCGTTGGATCAGTTCGCCTTCGACCTGGCGCCGGAGCAGATGCCCCGCATCCACTTCGACCCGCGGATGAACGACCTGCCGGACGTGTGGCAGTTCATGCAGCACAGGCCGTCCCCCCGGCATCAGGCGGCGGTGGCCTTCCGCAGGCCCCGCGGCGGGCCGTTCACGGTGCGCTGGCAGCACACCGTGCCGCTGGCCGGGGACATGGCCCCCCTCGTCAAGACGGCCTAGGGCTGCGCGGTCATCCAGCGCGTCAGGTCCTCGCGCACGGCCGCCAGCACCGGCGGCCCGTGCGTGCGGATGAAGAAGTGGCCGCCCTCGAAGTGGCGGATGCGCACGTCGGCGGTGGACTCCTCGCGCCAGTGCTCCATCATGTCCAGCCCCACGTGCTTGTCCCCCTTGCCCGCGTACACGGACAGCGGGATGTCCAGCGGGGTCGTGTCCGCGCCGTTGTCCGACCAGGCCAGCGCGAAGTCCGCGCGCAGCGTGGGGAGGATGAGCTCCAGCAGCTCCTTGTGCTGGAGGACCTCCTCCGGCGTGCCGTCGTACTCGCGCAGCTTCGCGATGAAGCCCGCGTCGGGCAGCGTGTGGATGGCCTCTCGGTCGTTGTGCGCCGGCGGGGGCGCCGCCGCCGCGATGAAGCCCAGCGGCTTCGGACCGCCCTGGCGCTGCAGCGTCCGCGCCACCTCCAAGCCGATGCGCGCCCCCATGCTGTAGCCGAACAGCGCGAAGGGCCGGTCCAGCAGCGGCGTCAGCGCCGGCATCAGCACCTCCATCAGTGCCGGCAGCGTCTTCAGCGCGGGCTCCATCAGGCGCCGCTCGCGCCCGGGCAGCTGCACCGCGCACAGCTCCACTCCCGTGGGCAGCGCATGCAGCCACGGCGTGTAGATGGCCGCGCTGCCGCCGGCGAAGGGCAGGCAGAACAGGCGCAGGCGCGGCTCCGGAAGCGGCTTGCGGGAGGGGAACCAGCGGTCGAGGACGGGAGGGGTTGCGCTTGCCATGGCGCGGCCGTCTATACCACGCGCCCCCCGCGCGAAAATCCCCTCCCGCGCTCCCGGAGAAGGCCCCGGACGCGGCCCGGGGGCCGCGTGAGACATCCATCCCGGCGGGTTGCCCGGCCATGTTTCACCGCCCCCTCCCGCATGTCGCATCCGCGGTGTCTCAAGGCCGGAGGGCGCGGAAACTTTCATGGGCACGGTTGGGCCCGGGGAGGGATGTGCTAGCTTCCCGGGCCGTGAGCTACGAGCTTTCACATCTTGAGGCGCTGGAAGCCGAGTCCATCTTCATCATCCGGGAAGTCGCGGCGGAGCTGGACCGGCCGGTGCTGCTCTTCTCCGGTGGGAAGGACTCCGCGGTGATGTTGCACCTGGCGGTGAAGGCCTTCTGGCCCGCGCCGCTGCCGTTTCCGCTGATGCACGTGGACACGGGGCACAACTTCCCGGAGGTCATCCAGTATCGCGACGAACGGGTGGCGGAGCTGGGCGCGCGGCTCATCGTCGCGTCCGTGCAGGAGGCCATCGACGCCGGGAAGGTGACGGAGGAGAAGGGCCCGCGCGCGTCCCGCAACCGGCTGCAGACGCAGCCGCTGCTGGAGGCCATCGAGAAGAACGGCTTCAACGCCGTCTTCGGCGGCGCCCGGCGCGACGAGGAGAAGGCCCGCGCGAAGGAGCGCGTGTATTCCTTCCGCGACGAGTTCGGCCAGTGGGACCCGAAGAACCAGCGGCCGGAGCTGTGGGCGCTCTACAACGGCCGCCACCGCCGGGGCGAGCACCTGCGCGTCTTCCCCCTGTCCAACTGGACCGAGCTGGACATCTGGCAGTACATCGGCCGGGAGAGCGTGGCGCTGCCGTCCATCTACTACACGCACCGGCGCGAGGTGTTCCGCCGGGACGGCATGCTGATGGCCTGGTCGCCCTTCATGTCCATGCTGCCCGGTGAGACGGTGACGACGGAGACGGTGCGCTTCCGCACCGTGGGGGACATGACGTGCACCGCGTGCGTGCCGTCCACCGCGTCCACCGTGGAGCAGGTCATCGCGGAGGTGACGGCCTCCCGCGTGACGGAGCGTGGCGCCAGCCGCGCGGACGACAAGTTCTCTGAGACGGCGATGGAAGACCGCAAGCGCGAGGGATACTTCTAGTGGAACTGCTGAGATTCGCGACCGCGGGCTCCGTGGATGACGGCAAGAGCACCCTCATCGGGCGGCTGTTGTACGACACGAAGTCCATCCTCGAGGACCAGCTCGCCGCGGTGGAGCGCACGAGCCAGGCCCGGGGCGACGAGTACGTCAACCTGGCGCTGCTCCTGGACGGCCTGAAGGCCGAGCGCGAGCAGGGCATCACCATCGACGTGGCGTACCGCTACTTCTCCACCCAGAAGCGCAAGTTCATCATCGCGGACACGCCCGGACACCTCCAGTACACGCGCAACATGGTGACGGGCGCGTCCACGGCGGACCTGGCGCTCATCCTGGTGGACGCGCGCAAGGGCGTGCTGGAGCAGACGCGCCGCCACGCCTTCATCGCGTCGCTGCTGCGCGTGCCGCACCTGGTGCTGTGCGTGAACAAGATGGACCTGGTGGACTTCGACCAGGCCGTCTTCGATCGCATCCGGGAGGAGTTCCGCCAGTTCTCCATGAAGCTGGACGTGACGGACCTGTCGTTCATCCCCATCTCCGCGCTGGGCGGGGACAACGTGGTGACGCGCTCGGAGAAGATGCCCTGGTACCAGGGCCCCACGCTCCTGCACCACCTGGAGAACGTGCACATCGCGTCCGACCGGGACCTCATCCACCTGCGCTTCCCCGTGCAGGGCGTCATCCGGCCGGCGTCCGCGAAGAAGTTCCACGACTACCGCGCGTACTCCGGGCAGCTGCTGGGCGGCGTGATGCGCCCGGGCGACGAGGTGATGGTGATGCCGTCCGGCTTCACCACGCGCATCAAGGCGCTGGAGCTGGCCGGCAAGCCGCTGACGGAGGCGTTCCCGCCCATGTCGGTGAACGTGTCGCTGGAGGAGGAGCTGGACATCAGCCGCGGCGACATGCTGTGCCGCCCGGGCAACCCCCCCACCGCGAGCCAGGACATCGACGCGATGGTGTGCTGGCTGTCCGAGTCGACGCAGCTCAACAGCGGCTCGCGGCTGGCCATCAAGCACACCACCCGCGTGGCGCGCGCCATGGTGAAGCAGCTGCACTACCGGCTGGACGTCAACACGCTGCACCGCGACGAGCAGAGCCCGGGCCTGAAGCTCAACGAGGTGGGCCGGGTGACGCTGCGCACGACGGTGCCGTTGTTCTTCGACGAGTACCGCCGCAACCGCAGCACCGGCAGCTTCATCCTCATCGACGAAGGCACCAACGCCACCGTGGGCGCGGGGATGATCAACGGCCCCGCGGTGGACAGGTAGGGAGTGGCGATGCAACAGCGTCCGGGCTTCATCCTCTGGTTCACTGGCATGTCCGGCGCGGGCAAGAGCACGCTGTCCACCGCGGTGGCGCGGCAGCTCGCGCCCGTGCAGCGCGTGGAGCTGCTCGACGGGGACGAGGTGCGCACGTACCTCTCCCGCGGGCTGGGCTTCAGCCGCGCGGACCGCGAGGAGAACGTCCGGCGCATCGGCTACGTGGCGCGGGTGCTGGCCCGGCACGAGGTGGGCGTCATCACCGCCGCCATCTCCCCGTACAAGAGCTCCCGGGACGAGGTGCGCGCCCTGGCCACCCAGGCCGGCATCCCGTTCCTGGAGTGCTACGTCCAGGCCAGCCTGGACGCGCTCATCGCCCGGGACGTGAAGGGGCTCTACAAGAAGGCCCTGGCCGGGGAGATCCCCCACTTCACCGGCGTGTCGGACCCCTACGAGCCGCCCGAGGCCCCCGAAATCATCGTCCGCTCGGACGCGGAGACGGTGGAGGTGGGGCTGGAGCGCATCCTCGACACGCTGCGGGACCGGGGGCTGCTGGCCCCCGCCGCGAGCGCCGCCTGAGACGGCCGCCGCTTTTCGGCTAGGCTCGCGGCCCTGGAGGGGGTCCGCAGGCCGTGCTGATGCTCGTCTACAACCCAGGGCAGCCGGATGAGCTGTCCTACCCGCTGGGGGACGCGCCCATCACCATTGGCCGCGCGGACGACCAGGGCATCTGCATCCCCCACCGCAGCCTGTCGCGCCAGCACGCCCGCATCGAGCCCTCCGACGGGCGCTTCTTCGTCACCGACCTCCAGAGCAAGAACGGCACCTTCGTCAACGGCGTGCAGATCCGCCGCAAGGAGCTGCGCCCCGGCGACACGCTGACGCTGGGCGAGCTCGTCTTCCTGCTCACCTACGAGCCGCCCCCGGCCGCGCCCTCGGGCCCGCCCGGCGCGTCGCCCGACGAGCCCCGCCCCCAGCTCACGCGCGCGCTCACCCGCGTGCCGCTGAAGACGCTGGTGCAGGCGGTGTCCGGCGCGGAGCAGTCCCCGGTGGAGGCCCCGGGCGCGGCCGCGCGCTCGCGCGAGCAGCTGCGCATCCTCCAGGAGGTGGCGAAGCTGCTGTCCGTCACCGACGACCTGGAGGCGCTGCCCGGCAAGGTGCTGGACCTGGCGTTCCAGATCCTCCACGTGGACCGGGGCGTCATCCTGCTGGTGGACGAGGCCACCGGGAAGCTGGAGCCGCGCGTCACCAAGACGGCGGAGGGCGCGGCCGTGCGCGGGCCCATCTACAGCCAGAACATCGTGGACTTCGTGCTGCGCCGGAGCGTGGCGGCGCTCTTCTCCGACGCGGTGAATGATCCGCGCCTGGGCGCCGCGGAGTCCGTCATCTTCAGCTCCATCCGCGCCTCCATGTGCGTGCCGCTCAAGCCGCGCGACGAGGTGCTGGGCGTGCTGTACGTGGACAACCTCTCCACGCCCAAGAGCTTCTCCGAGGACGACCTGGACTTCCTCGTCGCCTTCGCCGGGCAGGCGGCGCTCGCGCTGGAGAACGCCCGGCTCTACCGCCGCATCGAGCAGGAGACGGTGCAGCGCATGCAGCTCATCATGGACGCGAAGCTGGCCTCGCTCGCGACGCTGGTGGGCGGCATGGCGCACGAGCTGCGCAACCCGCTCAACTTCATCAGCAACTTCGCCGGCCTCTCCGTGGGCCTCGCGGAGGACCTGGCCGGCGTGCTGGAGCCGCAGCGCGAGCGGCTGACGCCAGACGCCGTGCGCGACGTGGACGAGGCGCTCGTGAGCCTGCGCACCAACGTCCAGAAGATCCGCGAGCACGGCCGCCGCGCGGACGCGATCATCCAGGGCATGCTCCAGCACGCGCGCCGCTCCCCCGGCCCGCGCGAGCCGGTGGACCTGAACGCCCTGGTGGCGGAGAGCGTGGCCCTGGGGCAGGGCGGCATGCGCGGCGAGCCCCTGGCCGTCCGCCTGGAGGCCGAGTACGACCCGGCCGTGGGGTGGCTGGAGCTCAGCCGCGCGGACGTGGGCCGCGTCATCATCAACGTCGTGGACAACGCGCTCTACGCCATGCGTCAGAAGCGCCAGGCGCTGGGCGCCACCTACGCGCCGGTCCTCAAGGTTCGCACCCTCGCGCGTCCAGAGCAGGTGGAGCTCCGGCTGCGCGACAACGGGCCGGGCATCCCCGCGGAGAGCGCGGGAAGAATCTTCGACCCCTTCTTCACGACGAAGCCGCCTGGGCAGGGGACGGGCCTGGGGCTGTCGCTCAGTCATGACATCATCGTGCAGGGCCACCAGGGCACGTTCCGCATGGAGACGGCGCCGGGTGAGTTCACGGAGTTCGTCATCACCCTGCCCAGGCGGGGAGGACGGTCAGCAATGGAGCGAGGCTCGGGAACGCGATGAAGAACCCCATGGATCCTGCGCTGCTGGAGGCCTTCCAGGGCCGGTATGAGCTCCTGTCGGAGCTGGGCGAGGGCGGCTTCGGCCGCGTCTACAAGGCCCGCCAGGTGACCACCGGCCAGAGCGTGGCGG
The DNA here is from genome assembly GCF_041903675.1 of Corallococcus sp. RDP092CA. NCBI lineage: Bacteria > Pseudomonadati > Myxococcota > Myxococcia > Myxococcales > Myxococcaceae > Corallococcus > Corallococcus sp. RDP092CA. The sequence goes on from NZ_JAYESI010000015.1 coordinate 137,234, forward strand.
TGAAGCTGCTCCGCCTCACGGACGGCGCGACGCCGGAGTCCGTGGAGCGCCGCAGCGCGCGCTTCGAGCGCGAGATGAAGCTGTGCGCGCAGATGCACCACCCGAACATCGTGCGGCTCATCGACTCGGGCCGGACGCAGGGCGGCGCCGTGTACTCCATCTTCGAGTTCGTGCCGGGGAAGAACCTGGCGCAGGTGCTCGCGGAGGAGGGCGTGCTGGATCCGGTGGAGGCGCGCCACCTGCTGCTCCAACTGCTGGACGCGCTGGCGTGCGCGCACGCGCAGAACGTGGTGCACCGCGACCTGAAGCCCGCGAACATCATGGTCGTGCCCACCGGCGCCCGGCGCAACGCCCTGGTGCTGGACTTCGGCATCGGGTCGGTGACGGACGAGCTCTCGCGCGGCGAGGGGCAGCCGCGCATCACGTCCACCAACGAGTCGCTGGGCACGCCGTCCTACGCGGCGCCGGAGCAGCTGCGCGGGCAGGCGCCCACGCCGCGCTCGGACCTGTACGCGTGGGGGCTCGTCTTCCTGGAGTGCCTCACCGGCCGGCGCGTCTTCGAGGGCGCCACCGTGGCGGAGGTCATCTTCCAGCAGCTGTCCACGGAGCCGGTGCCCCTCCCGCCGGCCATCGCCGCGCACCCGCTGGGGAGGCTGCTCCAGCGCGTCACCGCGAAGGACCCGTCCCAGCGCACCGTGTCCGCGGAGGTGCTCCTGCGCCAGCTGGAGGCGGTGGACGTGTCCAACCTGCCGCGCCGGCCGGCGCCGGTGCGCATCCAGCCCGCGGCCCCCAACGCGGAGACGGCGACGGTGGAGCTGTCCAGCCGCACGCCCAACGCGCTGTCCACGCGCTCGCGCCGGTGGGCGGAGGGCGAGCGCCGCCAGCTCACGGTGGTGTGCTGCACGCTGTCCGCCACGCAGACGGCGCCGGGCCCGGTGGACATCGAGGAGCTGGACCACGTGCTGGGCGCCCAGCAGGAGGTCTGCATCGAGATCGCCCGGCGCTACAACGGCCACATCGCCAGCGCGCTGGGCGACATCGTCCTCTTCTACTTCGGCTATCCGGCGGCGCGGGAGGATGACGCGCGGCGCGCGGCGCAGGCGGCGCTGGACATGGTGGCCGAGGTGAAGCGGCGCGGCCGCGCCATCGAGGCGGAGCGCGGCACGCGGGTGGAGCTCCGCGTGGGCCTGCACACGGGCCTGGTGGTGGCGCGCGAGCAGCGGGACCCCACGCTCTCCGGCCTGGGCTTCGTCGTGGGCACCACGCCGAAGCTGGCGTTTCGGCTGTCCACCTCCGCGCAGCCCGGGGCCATCCTCGTCACCGGCGACACGCAGCAGCTGGTGCGCAAGCACTTCCCGCTGGAGCGCGTGCCCGCGGCCCCCAACGAGCTCTTGCCCCCGGACCTGGAGACGTTCGTGCTCCAGGGCGCCGACGCGACGTGGAGCGGCGCGGACGACGCGCTGGCGCTCGTGGGGCGCTCGCGCGAGCTGGACCTGGTGCTGGCCCGCTGGGAGCAGGTGCGCTCGGGGCAGGGGCAGGCGGTGCTGATCTCCGGCGAGCCGGGCATCGGCAAGTCGCGCCTCATGCGCGAGCTGGGGGACCGCCTGGGCGCGGAGCCCCACACGTGGCTGGAGGCCCGCTGCACGGCGGACGCCTCCGGCCAGGCGTATGCCCCCGTGGTGGACCTGCTCACGCGGATGCTGGACCCGAACCGCGACCTGTCGCCGGACGCCCGGCTCACGGGCCTGGAGGCGCTCCTGTCCGGCTATAGCTTCGAGCTGCCGGAGACGGTGCCCCTGCTCGCGCCGCTCCTGTCCCTGCCGCTGCCGCCGGAGCGCTGGGCCCCGCTGGACGTGTCGCCCCTGAAGCACCGGGAGCTCACGCGCGACGCGCTGCTCTCGCTCCTCGCCGCCATGGCGGAGCGCCAGCCCGTGGTGCTGGCGCTGGAGGACCTGCACTGGGCGGACCCGTCCACGCTGGAGCTGCTCAAGGCGCTGGTGGAGGAGGTGTCCTCGTCGCGCCTGCTCTCCGTGTTCAGCGCGCGGCCGGAGTTCGAGCCGCCCTGGGCCGCGTCGTCGGTGACGCAGGTGCAGCTGGGCGCCCTGGGGCGCGCGGAGGTGGAGCGGCTGGCCACCGCCGCCGCGGGCGGCCCGCTGTCGCCGGAGGCGCTGGAGGAGATCGCCACGCGCACGGACGGCATCCCGCTGTTCGTGGAGGAGCTGGTGCGCACGCTGCGCGAGTCCGGCGCGCTGGTGGAGCGCGAGGGGCGCATCGCGCTGGAGGCGGGCAAGGGGGGGCCCGCGGTGCCGGGCACGCTGCGCGACCTGCTCGTCGCGCGCCTGGACCGGCTGGGTCGCGCCAAGGAGACCGCGCAGGTGGCCTCCGTGCTGGGCCGCGAGCTGACGCACGAGCTGCTGCGCCACGTGAGCCCGCTGACGCCCGAGGCGCTGGAGGCGGACCTGGAGCGGCTGGTGGGCTCGGGGCTCCTGCACCGCAAGCGCCGGCCGAAGGGGCCGGTGTACCTCTTCAAGCACGCGCTGGTGCGCGACGCGGCCTACGACTCCATGCTCAAGCGGTACCGGCAGCAGGTGCACGCGAAGACGGCGGAGGCGCTGGAGGCGCACTTCCCGGAGCAGGTGGAGGCCCGGCCGGACCTGCTCGCGCACCACCTGGCCGCCGCGAACCTCAAGCGCAAGGCCATCGTCTACGCGCAGAAGGCCGCGCTCGCCGCGCTGGTGCGCTCCGCCTACCTGGAGGCCATCCTCTTCGCCCGGCTGGGCCTGTCGTGGCTGGACGCCATCGACGAGCCGGCGGAGCGCACGCCGCTGGAGCTGAGCCTCAACGGCGTGCTCGCGCCGGCGCTGATGTCCACGCAGGGCTGGCGCTCGCAGGACCTGCGCGCCGTGGCCGAGCGCTCGCTGGAGCTGCTCTCCTCCGTGGGGGAGAGCCCCTATGCGGCCCCGACCCTGTGGGTCCTCTCCATCTACTACCACCTGGGCGGAGACCAGCGCCGGGTGCGCGGGCTGCTGGACCGGCTGGTGGCGCTGGCGCAGCGCACCGGCGACGCGGGGCAGGAGGCGGTGGCGCTCACCATCCTCTCCAACATCGAGCTGCTGGAGGGCCGCCTGGGCGAGGCGAAGGCGAAGGCGGACCGGTGCCTGGCGCTGTTCGACCCGGTCGCGCACCGGATGCACCGCATCCTGTACGGCCAGGACACGCGCGTGGGCGGCGAGTCCGTGCTGTGCCGCGGGCTGTGGCTGCTGGGCTTCCCGGACCAGGCGAAGGCGCACGGCGAGGCCGCGGTGGCGTGGGGCCGCGAGCTGAACCACGGCACCAGCATCGGCCTGTCGTTCATCTACCTGCTGCTGATGGCCCAGGAGCACGGCGACCGGACGGAGGCGCTCCAGCTCATCGCGCAGCACTCGGAGCTGTCCCACCGCCATGGCCTGCTGGAGCAGTCCGCCTACGTGGGCATCCTGCGGGGGTGGGCGATGAAGGACCTGGAGTCGACGCGGCGGAGCGTGGCGCTGCGCGAGGCGTTCGGCACGGAGATGGACCAGCCGGCCTACTACGCCATGCTCGCGGAGCTGGAGCTGGAGCTGGGCCACCTGGAGGCGGCGCTCGCCACCGTGGAGCGCGGCCGGCAGCGCGCGCAGGCCCTGGGCGAGGCCTACCACGAGTCCAAGCTGCTCTGCGTCAAGGGCCGGGTGCTGCTCCAGCGGGATGGAAACACTGCACTCTCCGCGGAGACGTGCTTCCGGCAGGCGGCCGAGGTGGCGCACGCGCAGGGGGCTCGGATGCGGGAGCTGCAGGCCGTCACCGCGTTGGCGCGGCTGCTCCAGGCGTCCGGACGGCAGGAAGAAGCCCGGCGGCGGCTGCAAACGGTCTACAGTACCTTCTCCGAAGGCTGGGGAACCCCGCCCATCTCGGAGGCCCGCGCGCTGTTGGGAGCGCTGGGAGGAGAGTGCTGACATGAGCAGGAAGAAGCCGGAGTCAAAGGCCGCGCCCGCCCGGGCCCGTCCGGTGGCGCGCAAGCCCACGCGGAGCACGGGGGCCCAGGCCTCGGTGAATGACTGGCAGGCCGTGTGGATGCGCGCCGTGGCGCTCGCGTGGAAGGAGCCGGAGTTCGAGGCGGCGCTGCAGAAGAACCCGCGCGAGGCCCTCAAGAAGCGCTTCGACTTCGACCTGCCGGCCAGCATCCACCTGAAGGTCATCCCGTCCACGGAGAAGAACGCGGCGACGGACGGCACCTGGAAGGTGAACAGCGCGGAGGTGGAGCTGCACCTGCCGAAGAAGCCGGCGGACGTGGCGGACCACGCCGTGGCGCTCTCCAGCCTCACCGACACCTACGGCCGCTCGCACTGCTGCGGCAGCCCCTGCTGCTGACACCGGCGTGAGGGCGCCGCGGGGCGCTTTCAGCGGCCCAGGGCGGGAGCGTCTCCGCCCGACACCGCGAAGGCGCCCACGGAGGCCTCGCCGAAGCCGTCCACGCCCGCCACGCGCTGGAAGAAGTCCGGGTCGCTCCGGCCCAGCGCGTAGGGCCGCAGGCCCAGCGCGGTGGACACCAGGTAGAGCGTCTGCACCAGCGCTCCCGTGTCCTGTAGCACCAGCGAGTACGCCAGCGTCTCGTACTTCCACGCGAGCCGGGGCACGCGCGCGGCCACCACCATCAGCACCTCCGGCCGCTCGAAGGGCTCCGCGGGCGCGCGGGCCTCGTCCATCAGCGCGTGGAACTCCGGCGTGGGGGCGCTCAGCTTCTCCAGGCGGTGTCCCAGCGGGTCGTAGTGGTAGGCGCCGGGGGCCAGGCCCTGGCACTCGCCCACCAGCGGATACAGCTCCAGCGCGTACACCGCGCCCGCGCCGGGGTAGGGCCGGTCGGTGACCTCGCCGTCCTGCGTGGTGCGCACGTCGCGCACGCGCGCGGCCCGGTAGAGCAGCTCCCCCAGCTGTCGCACGGTGAGGGGGCTGGCGCCCCGGCCGCGCAGGCTGCGGCGCGCCTCCAGCACCTCCGTGAAGGAGCGGTCCGCGGCGCGCAGCGCCTCCATGTCCGGCCGGTACAGCTCCACCGCCTCCTGGATGACGGAGGGCTTGAGGGCGGGCGGGTTGGGCAGCTCGCCCCGGAAGCGGTACGTGGCGCCCGCGCGCGTCTGGTGGCCCCAGCCCCGCGAGCGCAGGTGGAAGAGCAGGTCGTGCGGCTCCCACTGCTTCAGCGCCGTCTGCGTCTCCTCCGACGCCGGCACGTCCAGCCCGTTGGGGACCAGGATGCCCGTCTCCGCCAGGAGGCGCACCAGCTCGCGCAGCGTGAAGGACTCGATGCCGGTGTTGAACTGGTTGAGCCGCGCCAGCAGCGTGGGGCGGGCCATGTCGAAGAGCAGCGACACGACGCGCCGGTCATGCAGCGCGGCGGTGGCGTGCACCGTGGGGCAGTCCAGCACCGCGCAGCCCTCCGCCATGCGGGTGTGCGCGAAGCGGGACAGCTGGAGCGCCTGGGTGGCGTCGAACGTCGCGCGGTGGCGCACGAAGGACGCGGACGCGGGCGTGAGCGTCAGGAGCAGGTTGCCCCGCTCCTCCACCGTCCACGACAGCAGGCCGCCGTCGCCGGCCAGGTCCAGCCAGTACCACGCGAGCGTCGTGTCCGGGCCCGCGACGTCGGGCACCTCCGACTCATGGATGCCTCCGTCCGCGAGCGACTCGAAGACGGCGCGCACACCGGGGGCCAGCGGCCCCAGCCGCAGCGAGCGGCCAGGACCCTCCACGCGCGCGTCCTCCGCGTCAGGGCAACGCAGCGCCACACCTTCGGCGAGCGACAGTCTCATTCGTGCGGCCTCACGGTTCCACACCGTAGAACCGAGTCGGGTTTTCCCAGAGAACCTTTCGTAGACGACTTTCGGTCATCACGTCACGCAATGACAGCAGGGACCCCAGCACGTCCTCGCCGTGGTCCAGGTGCGGGAAGTCGCTCCCGAAGACGAGGCGGTCCTCCGGGAGGTGGCGCACCACGTCAGCCAGGTACGGCTCATCCGGCTCCACGGAAACGAAGCAGTGCCGGCGCAGGTAGGAGGAAGGGAGCTGTCGGATGGTGGCGGAGACCTCTGCACCCACAGCGCGATATTCCTCATCCAGCCGCCACGCCCAATACGGCAGCCAGCCGCAGCCGGCCTCCATGGCGCCGATGCGCAGCGCGGGGTGCCGCTCCAGCACGCCCCCCTGGAGGAGCGCGAGCAGCCCCATCATCAGTTCCAGGGGGTGGGCGCAGACGTGGTTGGCGAAGCGGGTGTCGAAGCGGTCCGCGCCCGCGGACGGCACGTAGACGTGGCCGCTGCCGTGGAGCACCACCGCGAGTGAGCGCCGCTCGCATTCGGACCAGAAGGGCTCATAGGCGGCGTCCGACAGGAGCCGGCCGCCGATGGGGTTGGGGCGGACCATCACGGCGCGCCAGCCGAAGCCGGCGACGCGGCGGACCTCCGCGACCATGGCCTCCGGCTCGTGTCGGCTGATGAGCCCCACGCCCCGCAGGCGCTCGGGGGCGTGCGCGCAGAAGCCGTGCAGCCACGTGTTGTAGACGGACGCGAACGCGGTGGCGACGTGGGGCTTCAGCGGGGAGAAGCCCTCCAGGAGCAGCGCATAGGTGGGGAAGAGTGCCGCCATGTCCACGCCGTCGCGATCCATCTGGGCCAGGTACACGTCCGGCCGTTGCAGCAGTTCATTGCGCCCCAGCTGCGCGTAGGATCGCGCGGAGAACTCCACCCACGCCTTCTCCGGCATGTGGTTCCACAGCGGCTTGCCGTCCACCTCGGGCAGGGGCAGCACGGGGAGGAGGCCCTGGGGGCCCAGCCGCTCCAGCCGCGCCTCCAGGGGCTCCTCGGGGAGGCGCCCCAGGCGGGGCGCGTGGCGGCGCAGGGCGGGTTCCAGCTGCTCCGCCCAGAGGTTGAGCGGCTCCAGGACATGCCGGTCCGCGTCGAAGATGCGAAGGCCGTCGCGCATGCGTCAGGGGCCCCAGCTCGCCAGCTCGTCGCGCACGTCCTTGAGCAGCGCCTCCAGCAGGCCGGTGCGCCGGGCCTGGGTGCGCAGGGCCTGCTCCTCCGCGTCCTCCAGCGTGCCCGGCTGTCCGCCGCGCGCCGCCACCTCGCGGTCGCACAGCTCGCGCAGGAAGTCGTGGTGCTGCGGCTGGAGCGCCTGGAAGCCCTCGCCCCAGCGGGCGACGAAGTCCACCAGCACGTCGCGCGAGGCCTCCGGCACGTCGCGGCGGTCCGGCAGGTCGCGGCTCAGGCGCACGAAGAGATCCGGGAACACGTCGCGCATCGCCCTGGCGAAGCCGGGCGGGACGTAGACGGGCTGCGTGTCCGGGACGAGGTCGCCCCTTCGTTCTGCGGCGAGCACCGCGTCGAAGTCCGTGAAGAGGCGCTCGTGCCGGCGGCGCTCGTTCTGGTTGCGCGCGAGGAAGAACACCGCGCGCGGCAGCATCGCCGGGGCGGCGCGGCGCACCTCCGCGAGCGTGTCCCCCAGGGCCTGGCGCTCCGGCGGCGTCAGGGCCCAGGCGGCGGTGGCCTCCCGCAGGAAGCGGTCGGTGACGGCCTCCGGCCAGGGGGCCTCCTCCACCCGGGGCGGGCGCTGGATGTCGGCGAGGAAGCGGCGGATGCGGTCGCAGGCGGCGTCCCAGGTGGACAGGCGCTCCACCAGGTCGCGGAAGCCCTCGAGCAGCTGGGGCCGCGTCATGCCCAGGGGCAGCACGTTGAGCACGATGGCGCCCCGGTCCTTGGCGGGCGCCCTCCGGGGCGTGGCGAGCCGGCCCTCCGCGCGCAGCCGCGTCCACAGGCGCGTGCCGCGCGGGGCCTGGAGGGGCGCCACCACCACCCAGGGCAGGTGCGTGCGCTGGATGTTCGCGTGCAGGGTGTCGAACACGGCGGGCGTGTCGTGGTCGAACCCGACGATGAAGCTGCCCCGGGGCCCGATGCCGTGCGCCTGGATGCGCAGCAGGTCGCCCACCAGGTCCGCGCGCACGTTCTGGTGCTTCTGCGCCTCCTTGAGCGCGGCGGGGTCGAAGGACTCGATGCCCAGGACGACGGTGTAGAAGTTGGCGTCCGCCATGCCTTCCAGGAGCGCGCTGTCGCGGCTCAGGTTCATCGTCACCTGGGTGAAGAAGCGCAGCGGGCGGGGCAGGGCGCGGTTGAGGGGCACCAGCCCCGCGAGCACCTCCTTCGCGTACGCCGCGTCTCCGATGAACTCGTCGTCCGCGAAGAAGACGCCCTCCGCGCCGAGCGCCGCGTGGGCGCGCACCTCCTCCAGCACGCGCTCCACCGGCTTGTGCCGCTGCTTGCGGCCGTACAGGTAGATGACGTCGCAGAACGAGCAGTCGAACGGGCAGCCGCGCGTGGTCTGCACGGAGCCCCACGCGTAGCGCGGGAAGTCCGCCGCGACGGCGTCCCAGCGGGGCAGGGGGCTCTCGCTCAACGACGGCTTGTCCAGCTGACGGTACTCGGGCGCGTACTCGCCGCCCAGCCAGTCCGCGAGGAAGCGCGGCCAGGTGCGCTCCGCCTCGTTGACGAAGAGGGCGTCGAAGAAGCCGCGGTAGTCCTCGGGCGCGGCGGAGACGGCGGGGCCGCCCGCGACCACGGTGGCGCCCCGGTCGCGGAAGTGCCCGCCCAGGAAGCGCGCCTGGTAGGTGAGGGCCGAGTACATCACCGACACGCCGACGATGTCGTAGTCCGGCAGCTCCGTGTCCGCGCGCACCTGGCCGTGCAGCTCCTCGTCCCAGATGTCCACGGTGAAGGTGTCCGGCGTGAGCGCCGCGAGCGTCGCGCAGGCCAGCGGCGTCATCGTCGCGCGCTTCACCAGGCCGCGCTCGGGGTCGAAGTCCTCCGTCTCGCGGTCCACGTGGCGCCGGTCGGGGCCGCACTGGACCAGGAGGATGCGGGGCCTGGGCTCGAGAAGCGATGCCATCGCTCAGAAGTAGAAGGGCACGGGGTTGAGCTGCGCTTCGGTCTTCGGTTCCTTCAGCCACCCCAGCCGCACGGGGACGTCATACAGCCGTCCGGGGCCCAGCCGGGGCCAGAAGTGCCGCAGCCCCGGGACGATGACCTTCACCGCGGAGACGCCCACGTCGGGCCGGGACTGCTCCACCACCAGCGTCTCCAGCCCCACGCGCGCGGCCCGGGCCACGCACTCGCGCACGTCGTCCCGCAGGTCGTCGTGGCCCTGGTGGGGGAAGTCGGCGCGGACGCGCGCGGGGACCCGGTCGTCGGGGAAGAGCCAGGTGACGTCCTCGTGCGCGCCGGAGTGCCAGGGCGACGGGGACAGGTCCTTCGGGTCGTAGCACTGGGCCACCTCCGTGAGCGCGCGCTGCACGGCGAGCTTCGCGTCGAAGTGGCAGCCGCAGCCGGCCCAGGCCCGGCCGTGCTCCGGAGACCACGCGAGCGCGGCGAACACCGGGATGCCCAGGTCGTGCGTGAGGTCCAACACCGACAGCTGGAGCCCGAGCGACCGGTAGTGCGCCGCCACGGAGGTGAACCACGGCTCGTCGAAGGAGCGCAGGTCCACGCGCGGACGGCGCAGGCGGTTGTACCACCAGAGCGCCACCGCATCGCGCTCCACCAGCTCCAGGAAGCCCTGGAGGATGGCCTCCTCCACGCAGTTGCCGGCCGCGTTCCCGTTGGAGTTGAAGAGGCAGAACGGCCCGTCCGCGGGCGTGGGCGCGAAGAGGTACGCGAACGACGTGGGCACGTACCTGTGGACCCCGTGCGTGAGCGACCACGCGGGGCTCCAGTCCATGGGTTGATCCGCGTAGGGACGGGGCACCGCGGTGCGCATGTCGCGGCGGGCCCCGCCTTCGGTCCGCGACTGGAGCTGCGCGGCGCTGAAGTGCTGGAGCAGGTCCGGGTGCACGGCCTGGCTGCCCAGCTGGGACGCCGTGGCGTGGACGCGGGGCTCGTCGCCCTGGAACACCGCGCTGTAGCGCTCCAGCGCTTCGCACAGCGCGCCCGCGCGGGCCTGGGCCTCCGTGCGGCCCTTGCCGCTGGCCACGCGGTGGAAGTCGTCGGGGGCCGGCGCGTCCGTCCACGGGCACACGCGGAAGACGGCGGACTGGATGTGGCCCAGGAGCGCGTCGCCTGGCACCGCGCGCAGGTCGCTCACCACGCCCGTCACCGGGCTGATGAGGTGGCGGTGCCGCTCCCAGGTCTCCTCCGGCGTGAGGATGCGGTGGCCGCCGTCGTCGGTGAAGCGCTTGGGGCGCGAGGTCAGCTCCACGGGCGCCCGCGCGCGCGCCTCCATCCAGTGTGGGTCGCCGCAGTCCGGGCACTGCGGACGGCGCGTCACCCCGTGCGACTCCAGCTTCCAGGTGGCGAAGTCCAGCGTCCACAGCCGCGTCTGCCCCGCGCCGCCGGGGCCGTCCACCACCCAGCGGGCCACGAGCGTCGCCGCGAAGGACAGCCCCGCCTGCGCGGTGGTGGGCAGGCCCGTGCGCGGTGGGCGGGTGGCGCGCGGGGAGAGGCCCTTGCGCGCGAGGTACTTCTCGATGGGGCGGTTGTCCGACAGCCGCGCGGTGAGGCACGCCCAGCAGGCGCGCTCGGGGCCCACCACCGGGCCCGCGTGGCACGCGGTGCCGGACACCTTCAGCGGGAGGAACGCGGCGCCCGCGCGCCGCGCCTCCCGGGCCAGCGCGAGCGCCTCCTGCGACAGGTAGTCGTCCACCAGCAGCGCGTGCTGCCCGGCGTCGTCGCGCACGTCCAGGCCGGTGTCGCGCAGCGCCTCGGCCAGCCGCTCCGCGTCCTCGCCGTCCACGGCGCGCACGGCGACGGACATGTCCAGGAGCCGCCCGGCGGCGGTGGCCGCGCCCACGCCCAGCGACTCCCAGAAGCCGGCGACGCTGGCGTCGAACACGTCATGTGCCTCCTCCACGTGCCCGCGCTCCTCGAGGAGCGACAGCGCGTAGAGCACCTCTGGCGCGGAGGCCCGCCCGGACAGCGCGGAGATGACGCTCGCCAGGGTGCGCTTGCCATCCAGGAGGGGCACGATGCTCGCGTGCAGCTCGCCCTCCAGCAGGAACTGGGCGCGCTCCCCGACGAGGAACACGCGCCGCGAGTCGAGCACCTCGGCGCGCAGGTGGGGCTTGATGCGGAGGACGCGGTCCATGAGCAGGCGGGCGAGCCTAACCGGGGCCCGCGTCCCTGGATACGACGGGGGGGCCGGTTGCCGGGGACCCGGACGCCGCGTGATAGAACGACGCCCATGGCCCCCCGCATCCCCCTGGCGCAGAGCGCGCGTGTGTCCCCGGCGTCCCTCCACCCCCCGCTTCGGAGCCGCGTCGCCACCGGCACCCTGGAGGTGACCCTGCTCCTGCGCCACGGCTCGCCGCTGCCCACGGTGAAGGAGCTGTGCGCGAGTCCTCCGCGCCGCCCGCTCACGCACGAGGAGTTCGAGGCGAAGTACGGCGCGAACCCCAGGCACCTGGCCGCCGTGCGGCGCTTCGCGAAGTCCCACGGCCTGACCGTCACCTCCGAGCAGCGCGACCGCGCCTGCGTCACGCTCCGCGGCTCCACGGCCGCGATGCGCAAGGCCTTTGGCGTGGACCTGCGGCGCATCACGCACGGGCGGATGTCCTACCTGACCCACACGAAGCCGGTGACCCTGCCGCGCGCGCTGGAGGGCGTGGCGGAGTGGGTCCTGGGCCTGGACACCCGGCCGCTCGTCACCCACAACGTGGCGGCCCTGCCGCTCTCCCGGGAGATGGCGCTGCGGGCTGGAGTGCGCTCGTACACGGCGCCGCAGGTGGCCCGCCTCTATCGCTATCCCCGGAACGAGGGGGAGGGCCAGTGCGTGGGCATCATCGAGCTGGCGGGTGGCTACAGGCCGGCGGACCTGGAGGCGTCGCTGAAGTCCGTGGGGGTGAAGCGCACGGCGCCGGTGGTGAACGTGGGGCCGAACAAGACGAGCGTCCTCAACACGGCCTCCGACGCGGAGGTCACCATGGACGTGGAGCTGGTGGCCGCGGTGTGTCCGGCGGCGCGCGTCGTCGTCTACAACGCCGGCTCGAAGGACTACTCGCTGCGCGACTACCACCGCGTGCTGGCGGTCGCCCTCAGCGACCGGGAGCACCGGCCGTCGGTGCTGACCACCAGCTGGTCCTTCTACGAAGGGTCGCTCATCCAGCAGGGCGAGGAGCTGGCCTTCGAGCGGCTCTTCGTCGAGGCGGCGCTGCTGGGCATCACCGTGTGCGCCGCGTCCGGGGACCTGGGCTCGCAGGTGCCGGTGAATGCCCGCTCGCCCACGGGCGCCATCACCCTGGCCGCGACGAGCTACCCCGCCGCGAGCGCGCTGGTGCTGGGGTGCGGCGGCACGACCCTGGAAGCAGCGGGGGAGGAGCTCCACCACGAGCGCGTGTGGAACCGGCTGGGCGAGGCGATGTCCATGGGCGTCATCGGGAGCATGTCCACGGCCGCGGGCGCGAGCAGCGGCGGGGTCAGCTCCATGAACGCGCTGCCGCTGTACCAGCAGGGCATGGGCGTGCCGGAGCTGGTGAGGTCGTCATGGAAGAACGGCGCGTTCGCGGTCTCCCGGAGCACCGGCCGGGGCGTGCCGGACGTCGCGGCGAACGCGGACCTGCACACCGGCTATCAAATCGTCTTCAAGGGCCAGCAGGGCGTGGCCGCGGGCACGAGCGCCGCGGCGCCCATGTGGGCCGCGCTCATCGTCCGCCTCAACGAGGCGCTGGGGGGGCGGGTGGGCTTCCTCCACCCCCGCCTGTACGCGCTCGTCACCGAGGGCGAGCCCGTCGTCCGGCGCATCACCCAGGGGGGCAACGGCGCGTACTTCGCCAGCGACGCCACGCTGTGGAACGCGTGCACGGGGCTGGGGACGCCGGACGGCGAGGCGCTGCTCGCGGGCCTGCGCAGGCTCCAGCGCCGCAAGCGCTGAGGCCCGCGTCAAGGGCCGGCGCCCTGCGGAGGGCCGCCGGTTACTCCAGGATGCGCTCCATGCTCAGGAAGGGGCGCGCGGCGGGGATGCCGCGGCCCTTGCAGACGTCGATGAACTTGTTGGACTCGATCATCTGGGGCGCGGACTCGTCGTACTGGAGCACCATGACGTGGCGCAGCCAGGGCTCCTGGCCCATGGCGTAGATGAAGACCTCCTTCGGGCTCAGGTGGTTGAGGATCTCCGTGGCGCGAGCGCTGTCGGAGCCGTTGAGCCGCCGGGACTGGTCCATCTTGCGCGGCAGGGGCTGGGTGAGCAGCGGGCCGTACATCCAGCTCATCGGGCCGCCCTCGCACTCCATGCCCAGGTAGAGCGCGTCCAGCGGGCCCACCAGCTCCGTCAGGTGCTGGTACATGCGCGGCTCCAGGGCGTTGGAGTCCGCGGCCATCAGCAGGGAGCGGCCGGCCAGCCGCACCAGGTGCGCCGTCTTCGCCTGCACCGCCAGGTCGCTGTGCTCGCCGATGAAGGGGATGCCCATGAGCGACCCGCCGGGGATCTGGAGCTCCTGCAGGTCGTCGATCTCCACGACGTTGCGGAAGCCCGTCTTCTCCAGCACGAGGCGCAGCGAGGGGTCCGCCAGCGAGTACGCGTTCGCGCGGGGCACGACGATGGTGCCGATGCGGTGACGCAGCTGGAGCAGCGTCTCCATCATCAGGTGGTCGGCGTGGCCGTGGGTGATGAGGACGTAGTCGATCTTCTCGGGCAGGTCCGCGTGGGTGAAGCGGTTCTGCGAGGTGGGGAACTCGTAGCTGATGACGGGGTCGGTGAGGACGGACACCTCGCGCGTCTCCATCAGCACGCACGCGTGGCCGAAGTAGCGCACGCGCACGCCGGGGCCGGTGTACGGCTCGGGCTTGCGCGGGGCCTGCTCCGTGAAGAGGTCCGCGAACGCGTCCGCGGCGGAGGAGGGCACGCCCAGCAGCTCCGCGACCTGTCCGGGGCTGCCCGGCGTGTGGCGCATGCGGAAGAGGGCGTCGATGCCCTCGTGGCGGTAGGGCACCTGGAGCCACAGGGGCGAATCGCCCTCCAGGCGCGGGGTGCTGAAGACGTACTTGCGGGCGTCACCGGTCACGCGCATCAGCGAGATGCTCTGCGACGATTCCTTGTAGAAGCCGCTGCGGTAGAGCAGCGGCTCCATGATGCGGGCGTTGGCGCGGTGGGCGAGGTCGTAGTGGAGCTCCACGTAGCCGCGGAGGATGTCCGGCACCTTGGCGTAGAGCGGCTCCAGCGAGTCGCCCTTGGCGCTGGCGAGCAGCTGCTCCAGGTCCGACACGGCCTTGGTGTAGGCCAGCATGTCCGCCTGCTCGCGGGTGGTGCGCTCGAGCAGGGCCTTCACCTCGTTCACGCGCGACACGGGGTGGTTGATGAAGGGGCCGCCCATGAGCGCCGGGTTCTGGAGCGCGGCGACGTGCACGTCCGGGTTCGCGACGAACGACTGCATCAGCTTCAGGTGCAGGCGCGAGATGAACAGCGGCGCGGTGGCGGGGGAGATGAGGTACCACCAGACGTACCACTGGTTGAACAGCGGCTCGATGGCGACATCGGGCTTCAGGTACATCGGGCGGTCGAGCATGGAGTTCTCGCGAGGGCGCCCGCCGGAACCAGGGGACCCGGCGCGGGATGTGGCTGCCAGTGTGGGCAAGCAGGCTCCCGGGCAAGCCCGGAAGCACGCGTGAGTCGCCAATGTTGATGATTCCGCGCCTGAACTCAAGGTGCTGACTTCCAGGCCAGGCGCGGAAGCGGGGTGGGGCGCGGATCTCACTTGACGTGCCCGTTTCGTCCCGAGGCACGCCCGTCAAAGACAGACACTTCGGGTGCGGGAGCCAGCAACTGCGGGCTGAACTTGGGAGGAGCGCCCGTCGGCTCCAGGGTCCGTTCGAGGAGGCGGTGGACAGCGCGGGCCCGGACGGGCATCAGACCCGTTGCGCGCACCGGGTCGCCTGCTATAACGCCGGCCACCTTCCGACCCCGTAGCTCAGTTGGATAGAGCGGCGGTTTCCTAAACCGCAGGCCACAGGTTCGATTCCTGTCGGGGTCACTCCGCAACCCCCTGTTCCGACTGAGGATTTCGTCGGAGCCGGGGCGCGGGGCTTCCCCGACAGAACAGGGCGGTGAGTCCAGGGTGAGTTCGGAGGGATCTCCCTCCCTCCGTCTGGGCTCAGCCATAGCCCTGAGACTGCGCGCCTCGCGCGTCACGGGCTACCCCCTCTGCGACACCAGCATCGTATGCGGACAGCCCCCCAGGGCTTGCTGGCAGCGTGTTCTTCAAGAGAAGGCCTGCAAATCCTCTGACCTGAAGCGGCGCGTCTGTCTGCTCGTGAGGCGGGCTGACCCTGATGCCTGCTGGATGGGGCAGGGGTGCATCGATAAGGGAGACACCCCGCGCCTCATGCTTGAGGCTGGGACGGACGTGTCTACACACCGGCTCTCGCTCGAGCTTGAGACCGACCGTGTCCTGCTGCCGCCGATGCCGGTCGCGCCGACCTGCGGCAGTCAGCGTTGCGTCAACTCCACCCACGTTGTTGTCGGCCGCCTCCCGGTCGCCTCCGTCAACGCCTCTCTCTTGTAGCCCGCCCGCCGCCCGTTCGGACCGCGCCCTGGGCGCGGCCAGGAGAAACACGTCATGCCGTCCAATCGCAATGCAGTGAACCACGTGCAGTCCCCCATCCCTGATGAGTTCACGCTGACCTTCAAGCGCGCCCCTGGTGGCGGATGGGTTGCCTCCGGCGCATCCACGGGGAAGGGGCACTACGCCTATGAGGCGTTCTGCGACGCCTTCTGCCGTCTGGCGAAGAAGCCCGTCTCCACCGGGAGCCTGCCGTCCACCAAGACGGACGCCAGGGCCCGGCGCGGCAAGAAGGGCGGTGGCCGATGAGCCGCTCTCTCTACGCGGGCTGGGACTCCAAGCAGGGCCGCCGGGACTACCAGCAGGACGCGGTGGGGTTCTGCGAGGGGCCCGCCGGGTGGCTCGGCGTGGTGGCGGATGGGGTGGGCAGCTACGAGGGGAGCGACCGCGCGTCGGTGCTCGCCGTTGAGTCCGCCATCGCCAGCACGGCGCTGGCGCTCGTGGACGGTGGCGACCTGCCCCTCTACGCGGCGACCGCGGTGGAGGACACGCACCGCAACATCCGCCGTGAGATGGACGCCCTGGGCAAGCCGGGGGCGACGACGCTGGCCCTGGTGCTGGTGGCCGGGGCGCGCGCGGTGGTGGCGCACGTGGGCGACAGCCGGGTGTACCGGCTGCGCGCGGGGAGGCTGGAGCAGCTCACCGAGGACCACCGTGCCAGCCGGCACGTCCTGACGCGGAGCCTGGGCAGCGAGCGTGCGACGGCGGACGACTGCACGCCGGACGTGCTGGAGACGGACGTCCAGCCCGGGGACGTGTGGCTGCTGTCCACGGACGGCGTGCACGAGTCGCTGACGCCGGAGCAGCTGGCCGCGGTGCTGACGGACGGCGCCGACGCCCGGGTGGCCGCCCAGGCGCTGGTGGAGTCCGCGCTCGCCGCCGGCAGCCGCGACAACTGCACCGCCCTGGTGGTGCGTGTGCCCGGGGAGGCCCCGGAGACGGTGCGAGGTGCCGCGTGAGCGCGCCCATCGTCACCCCTCGCTTCGGGGATTGGATTCAGACGTACTCGCTGCGCCAGTTCTGGCCGCTCGACCCGCGCGCCGAGGACGTGGCCATCGAGGACATCTCCCACGCGCTGTCGATGATGTGCCGCTTCACCGGGCACGTGCACCACTTCTACTCGGTGGCGGAGCACAGCGTCCGGGTGAGCGAGTACGCGGAGAGCATCGCACCGGCGGCTCTCCGTGTGCTGGTGGCCCGCTGGGGCCTGCTGCACGACGCGTCCGAGGCATACCTCGTGGACGTTGCGCGTCCGGTGAAGCGCCTGCCGGGAATGGCGCCCTACCGCGAGGCGGAGGCGCTCGTGATGGCGGCCATCATCGAGCGGTTCGGACTCTGCCCGAAGGAGCCCGCGGAGGTCCGCGAGGCGGACATGCGGCTCCTCTACACGGAGGCTCGCGACCTCTTCCCCGGAGTGCACCCGGCGTGGACGTGGCACGGCGAGCCGCTGCCTGCGCCCTACATCATCACGCCCTGGTCCCAGGCGGAGGCGAAGGCCCGCTTCGTGGAGCGCTTCCACCACCTCTTTGGAGGTGCCGCGTGAGCGCTACCAGCACCCACCCCGCCCGCGTCGCCAAGGTGTCGCTGCGCAGCGGCACGGGCCACCGAGTCTCCATCAGCGACCCCACCGGCGTCGTCGTCAGCGTCTGGGACGCGGACGCGCGGCAGGCCTGGGCGAAGGCCGACGAGCTGGAGCGCGTGCGCCGCGAGCGCGAGCGGGAGGCCGCCGCCCGGGACTCCAGCGCCTGCACCTCCGCCGTCAGCCGGAGGGCCACGCGATGAGCCCCCCCGTCCAGGTGGCCCTGGTGGGGTGCGGCAAGGCGAAGCGGAAGCACCGCGCTCCCGCGCGCCACCTCTACACGGGCAACCTCTTCAGCGCACACCTGGCCGAGGCCGAGGCCACGACGTCGCACGTCTACGTGCTGTCGGCCCTCCACGGGCTACTCACCCTGGACGAGGAGGTGGAGCCCTACGACGTCACCCTTCGGGGCATGCCGGGCGAGAAGCGCGGTGCCTGGGGGCGGCAGGTGGTGGAGTCGCTCGCGCGCCGCTACCCGGCCGGCGCCGTCGAGCTGCTTGTCTATGCGGGGCGTGCGTACGCGGAGCCTCTCCAGGACGCGCTCGCCGCCTCTCCGCGCGAAGGCTGGACGCTCGTGGAGCCGCTCAAGGGCGCCAGCCAGGGCGCGCGCCTGCGCATCCTCGCGGAGGCGAGTCGGATGCGCGCGGCGGCGCGAGCTCCGCTGCGGGTGCCTGCGCTGGAGGTGGAGCAGCCGTCCGGCCGGCGCCTCTACCTCTTCGCGGTGGACGGCAAGCGGGTGCCCTCCTTCGCCACCGTCTCGCGGGTGCGCCGCACCGGCGGCGTGCTGGAGGGCTACCAACGCCCCGAGGTGCTCAACCACGTAGCCGCCATCCGCGAGTACATGGAGAGCGCCGGGGCGCTGGTGCCCAACGCGGTGGTGCTGGCCTTCGACTCGCGCGTGCGCTTCGAGGCGCTGTCCGAGGAAGCGGAGGGGGCGCGCCACGGGCACCTCGTCATCCCGCTCCAGGCCGGCCCGGACGCTCCGGGCTTCATCGTGGACGGGCAGCAGCGCCTGGCCGCCGTGCGCGACGCGGCGGTGACGGCCTTCCCTCTGGCGTGTACCGGCTTCATCGCGGAGACGGTCGGCCAGCAGGCGGAGCAGTTCATCCTGGTCAACTCCACGAAGCCTCTGCCCAAGGGGCTCATCCACGAGCTGCTGCCCAGTACGACGGCGGCGCTCCCCGCGGCGCTGGAGCGCAAGCGGCTGCCGTCGCAGCTCCTCGCCCGGCTCAACCTGGATGAGGGCAGCAGCCTGCGCGGGCTCGTCATCACCCAGACGTGCCCGGCCGCGAAGGGCAAGGCGGGCGGAGGCTGGACGGCTGTCATCAAGGACACGTCCCTGCTGGCCGCGCTGGAGGACTCCCTCGCGGACGGCACCCTCTACGACATGGAGCGCGCGGGCGCGGGCGTGGACGCCATGGTGGCGCGCGTGTCCGCGTGGTGGGCCGCCGTCGCCAGCACCTGGCCGGGCGCGTGGGCGCGGCAGCCCAAGGAGTCGCGTCTGTCGCACGGCGCGGGCGTGCGCGCCTTGGCGCTCCTCATGGACGCCGCGTGCCAGTTCCTCGCGCAGGAAGGCAACGCCGCACCCTCGCAGGCGGACTTCGAGTGCGAGCTCGCGCTGGTGCGCGACGCCTGCGCCTGGACGTCCGGCACCTGGGCTTTCCCCGCCGGCGACCGCCGGTGGAACGACATCCAGAACACCCCCAAGGAGGTGGCCCTGCTCGCGCAGCACCTGGGCGCCCTCTACCGCGAGCGCCGCGCGGCGAAACCCCACCGGCGCACCCGAAAGGCTGGTGCTGCATGAGCTGCCGTCCCCCTCCCGAGCACGGCCCCTCCGGGGGCGCCCCGACGCTGCGCCAGCAGGAGGTGCTGGCCTACGTCCACGTCTACAAGAAGCGCAACGGCATCGCCCCGGCCGCGAGCGACCTGTGCGAGCGCTTCGGATGGTCGAACAAGGCGGCCGCCTACGACTACCTCGACAGGCTGGAGAAGGCCCGGCTGCTGACGCGTGCTCCGTTTGTGCACCGCTCCTCCTGCCTCACGGCGTCGGGCGAGGCGGTGGCCGAGGCGTACCTCCGTGTGCACCCGGAACTGGCTGAGGTGTCCCATGGGTAGCCCGCTGCCCACGCCCGAGGAGCGCCTGGCGCAGGCTCGCGCGCTGGTGCGCACATGCCCGAAGCGCGAGCGCGGCCTGCTGCGCCTGCGGCTTTACCAGGAGACGCCCACGTCACCGGAGGATGCCGGGTACGGCGGGCTCAAGGCCCGGTGCGCGGTGTGCTGGACGCTGCGGCCGCGCCACATGCAACTCGGCGAGGTGAAGGAGCGCCCCGCGGCCACCTGCGCTGACCCGCGCTGCCAGCAGGTCTGGCTCCGGCTGCTCTACCGGGAGCACTCGCTCCACCAGCGCGCGAAGGCCGCGCTGCTGGCCACCTTCGCGCGAGCCCCGGAGGTGCGCCATGCGTGAGCTGCTCACCGTGGGCGGCATCCTCGTCGCCCTCGCCGCGCTCCGGGGCGTGGCCGCGCTCCTCGACCTGGTGGACCGCGACGAAGCGCCCGCCACGCCCACCCCCACTACCGGCCGGCCCGTGCTGCGCGTGGTGCCCGGTGGCCTCTCCACGCAGCGCGAGGAGGCGAAGCGCCATGGCTGAGACGGACGACAAGCTGGAGGCCATCCGCGCGCGGCACGCCGCTGCGACGAAGGGGCCGTGGATGTGGTTCGGCTACCTGCGCTCGCACGACGTCTCGCTGCGTGTCCGCCGAGGCGACTCGGTGATGGAGTTCAAGCGATGGGGGATGAGCGGCGCGCAGCCGCAGTTCTGCACGCGCGGACTCCTCTACGACGCGTCGAAACTCGCGGTGCCCGATACGACGCCGGGGCGCGGCCGCGTTACCGACATCAACCACCCGGACGCGCGCTTCATCGCGGCGTCCTGGCAGGACACGAAGGACCTGCTCGGCATGGTGGATGCGCTCCAGGCCCGGGTGGCGGAGCTGACGGAGCCGGAGGCGCTGCTGCGGGCTGCCGAGGAGAAGGTGAAGCGCGCGGTGGAGTCCGAGGCGACGGCCTGGGCCACTCTCCGCAAGCAGAAGGCCGAGCTCCGCGCCGCGCTTCAGGACGCAACCCCCATCGACTCGGTCCGGCCGCAGATGGCTCCCTTCGCGGCCGTGGCGCGCAAGGCGATGGTCATCGCGGTGTTGCAGGAGCGCAGCGATGACCACGTTGTCTTCGCGCTGCGCGACGGCGACAGCGAGGCAGCCATCACGGTCGGGGACTGCCGGACGTTGCTCGCCGCCCTCGCCGCCCCGCCCGCCAAGACGAAGCCCACCACTCCCCAGCCGCACGGCTGCCCCATGGGCGACGTCTGCCCCGTCTGCGATGAGCCGGAGGTGTCCCGTGGCTGAGCGGCCCATCCTCTACAGCACGCCGATGATCCGCGCGCGGCTTGACGGCCGGAAGACCGTCACGCGGCGGCTGCTCAAGCCCCAGCCGGAGCAGTCGGACATCATCGCCGCGTGGCGCTGGTTCGGCCGCACGTTCTGCGGCGGCTGGAGCCTCAACGGCACGCCCCCGGACTCGATGCTCAAGGACTGTCCCTACCAGCCCGGGGACAAGCTCTGGGCGCGCGAGACATGGGCGCTTGTCCGCCCGGACATTACGGATGACGGCTGCGTCGAAGCCTGGCAGGACTGGGAGGGCGCGCTGCCGGAGAAGCACCCTGGCAACGGCTGGGTGGTGCTCTACGCCGCCATGTATGGCGAGGAGTCGGAGTCCGTTGAGTACCGCGGCTTCCGCTACCGCCCCTCCATCCACATGCCGCGCTGGGTGAGCCGGCTGACGGACGAGGTGGTGTCCGTGCGTGCAGAGCGCCTGCACGACATCACCGAGGAGGACGCGCGGCTGGAGGGGATGCAGCGCTACCAGGGCCCGTTGCGGTGGGTGCGGTGGCTGGACGTCCTCACCGGCGAGCCCATCCACAACAGCGCGCGGGACGCCTTCATCGCCTACTTCGTGACGCTGCCCGGCGGCGCGGAGGCGTGGGAGCGCAACGACTGGGTGTGGCGGGTGGAGATGCGCCCGGTGGAGGGCACGCGATGAGCGCCGTCCTCCTCCACTTTGGCGGCGACTTCTCTCATGCCGAACCGGACTCCTTCCCCTCTCTGGGCGCGGATTTGAGCTTCATCGTTCGATGTGGGCTGCGCCGCGACGAGGTGGAGCATGTCCGGCGCTACCAGGACTGGGCGAACGCATTCGTTCGCCGGGCGGCGATGTGCCCCGAGTGCGTCCGCATCGTCGCAGTCGAGACGGGCGCTGCCGCAGGGAGCGCGTAGCCGTGAGCCCTGCGCGCCTCCTCCTGGCCGGCACGTGCGCCGGCGACCTCCTCGCCCGCGTGGAGCTGCGTGCGGGCGCCTCCCTCTTCTTCCTCTTCGCGGCGCTCTGCGCCGTCGCTGTCGTCCGGAGCCGTCCATGAGCTGCATCCAGGAGCACGAATTCACCGTCGGGTACCTCTTCTGCGGCGCGGGCGTCGGCGCGTACGGCGCGGACTGCGCCCAGGTGGAGGTGGACGGCCACCGCGCCACCGTCCGCAACGTGGGCGGCATCGACTTCGAGCAGGAGCGCTGCGACACCTTCACGAAGCTGACGGGCGCGAAGTCCCTGTGCGCGGACATCGGCCGCATGCGCCCGCGCGAGCTGCGTGCCTTCTTCGGCGAGCGCGCGCCGTACTTCATGAAGTGGAGCCCCCCGTGCAAGGGGGCCAGCCGCCTCACCTCGAAGGAGCGCGCGGCCACGAAGAAGTACCAGGACATGAACCGGCTGGCGGTGAAGGCCGCGCGCAAGGTGCTGGCGGCGTGGAAGGGCGACGAGCGGCCCGTCATGGTCGTCATCGAGAACGTGCCGGCGTACCGGCACCGCTGCCCGGAGAACCTCGCGGAGGTGCTGCGCCTGGGCCGCCGCGCGGGCTACGAGGTGTCCGTCGTCGAGCACGACCTGGGCGAGGAGGCGGGGCTGGCCCAGCGCCGCCAGCGCCTCACCATCTGCTGGCGCGACGCGAAGCGCTGCCCGGTGCCGGTGGCGATGCCCTCGAAGAAGCGCCTGCGCGGCGTCGGCGAGGTGCTCGGGCCGCTGCCCTTCCCGGATGACCCGCGCGCGGGGAAGCACCACCGCCTGCCGAAGATTGAGTGGCTGAACGCGGTGCGCCTGGCACTCGTGCCGCCGGGCGGGGACTGGAGGGACTTGCCGCCGCGCGGGGGCGTGGTGGCGTGGCTGGAGGCGCGCGGGCTGTGGCCGGCGGGCGTGGACACGGGCCCTTTCCGCGCCCTGGTGGAGGAGCAGCTCGGCACGCCGGTGCGGCAGGGCCAGCAGCGGCGCGAGGTGCACCGCCGGCACCCGGTGCAGGCCTGGGCGGAGCCGGCGCCGACGGTGGCCGGGCCCGGGGGCGCGGGACTGTGCGCGGTGGAGGATCCGCGCGGGCTGGAGGGCTTGGCCCTCACGCATGCCCGTGGCGAGCGCTTCGCGGACCAGTACCGCGTGCAGGACTGGACCGCTCCGGGCAAGACGGTGACGGGCACCACGGACGTCCAGGCCGGCGCGGCTGTGGTGGCTGACGCCCGCCCCCTGGACGCGCTGGCGCTGCGAGCGGACGGCCGCGCGGGGACCTGCGGCGTCATCGACTGGCGCGAACCCGCAGGCACCGTCATCGGCATGCCCTACGTCTCCGGTGGCAGCACGCCCGTCTCCGTGGCCGACCCACGGCTGGATGGCATCGCCATGGGGACGGACAACCCCCTGCGCCACCGCAACAAGTACGCGGTGACGGACTGGGCCGGGCCTGCGGGCACGGTGACTGCCGCTTCGCGCCCGGGCAGCGGCGCCCCCTCGGTGGCGGACCAGCGCGTCCTCGAGCTCGTCGGCCTGGGCCAGACGGCCACGGGCGCGGACAGCTACCACGGGCGCCCGGGACTCTTCGGCGTCATGGACGAGCGCGCCCCGGCGCCCACCGTCTCCGGCTCCGCGACGGTGAGCAGCAGCAACACGCCGGCCGCGCTCGCGGACTCGCGCGCGGTGGCGGCGCTCGACGCGCTGGGCGTCGGGCCCACCTGCCGCAACGGCTTCTACGGCGTGTTGGAGTGGGACGCGCCCGCGCGCACCGTGACGGGCAGCCTCCAGGTGGACAACGGCACTGCGGCCATCGCGGACCCACGCCCCGCGCCTCGGCCCGTCATCAGCATTCACCTGGCCCTGGCGCTGCTCGCCGAGGGCTGGGAGCCGCCCAAGGGCGCGCTGGCCCCCGCCATCCTCTCGCCGCTGTCGGGCTGCTGGCACCGGCCGCTCACGACGCTGGAGTTGGCCGTCCTCCAGGGCCTGCCGCCGGTGGTGGACGGGCAGCCGCTGGAGTTCGTCTCCAGCAGCGACGCGCGCGTGCGCAGCATGGTGGGCGACGGCATCCCCGCGGCTGGCGCCCTCGTGTGGCAGGAGGAGCAGCTCCTCGCCGCGTTGAAGTCGAAGCTGGGCCATGGCTGGTCGCTGGTGAGCGACTTCTGGTTCCGCCCAGGCTTCGAGGGGTACGCGGCATGAGCGCGCCCACGCTCGCCATGGTGGCGCTGGAGCAGGCCCGCGCCCTCGTCACCCGCCACCGCTTCCGCTGCGCCGGGGAGGCCCTCCTGCAGGAGGCGCTCGCCCAGGTGCTGACGGGGGCGGGCATCCCCTTCCAGCGCGAGGTGCGGCTGGGGGAGGCGGGCCGCATCGACTTCCTGCTGACGGAGGCCCACGTCGGCCTCGAGGTGAAGGTGGACGGGGGCCTGTCCGAAGTCACCCGCCAGCTTCTTCGCTACGCCGAGCGGGAGGACGTCCACGCCCTCCTGCTCGTCACCACCCGCGCCCGCCACGACAGCTTGCCGGCCCTCATGCAGGGCAAGCCCGTGCGCGTGGCCCTGTTGAAGGGAGGCCTGCTGTGAAGACGTACGGGACGGTGCGCCTGGAGGCGCGGAAGCTGGGCAGCCGCGGTGGTGAGAGGCCCGCGTGGGTGGTGCAGGCGGAGCCCCACGTGGCCCTGCGCCTGAAGCGCGTCTTCGACCGCATCAACAAGGGCGACGTCGGCGAAGTCCTCCTGGCGGCCACGGCGGAGACGGCGCGGGAGTTGGACTGGTTCCTGGAGCGCTACCCCATGGAGGTGGTGGGGAAGGAGGCGAAGGACTTCCTCCGGCACGGCGCGCGAGAGCACGCCCGGCGCGAGGCGCAGGTGGCGCAGTTGCTGGCGGCGGAGTACCAGGCACCCGACTTCGCGATGAATGTCCCGCCCCGCGAGTACCAGCGGAAGGCGGCGGACATGTGGCTGCGCTTGCAGCGCCTGCTGCTCGCGGACGACGTGGGCCTGGGGAAGACGGCCTCCGCGCTGACGGGCTTCACGGACGCGCGCACGCTGCCGGCCGTGGTGGTGACGCTGACGCACCTTCCCCGGCAGTGGCAGCGCGAGCTGGCGCGCTTCCTGCCGCGCCTGCGCGTGCACGTGGCGAAACGCGCGACGCCGGAGGACGTCACCCGCGGGCGCGGCGGGCGGAAGCTGCCGTGGCCGGATGTCCTCATCCTCAACTACCACAAGCTGTCGGGCTGGGCGGACACGCTGGCCAACGCGGGCGTGCGCGCCATCGTCTTTGACGAGTGCCAGGAGCTGCGGCGCGGGCCGGAGTCGGACAAGTACCGGGCCGCCCACTACCTGGCGGAGCGCACGCCCTTCGTCATCGGCCTGTCCGCCACCCCCATCTACAACTACGGCGGGGAGATGTTTCACGTCCTCGACGCAATCAAACCCGGCGTCCTGGGCACGCGCGAGGAGTTCAGCCGGGAGTGGTGCACCGGCGTCGACGACAAGCTCAACTTCAAGGACCCGCGCGCCTTCGGCACGTATCTGCGCGACGCGGGCCTCATGCTGCGCCGCACGCGGCAGGACGTCGGGCGGGAGCTGCCATCCCTCTCGCGCGACGTGCACACCGTCGAGTCGGACACGCGGGTGCTCGACGAGGTGCAGGACAAGGCCGCGGAGCTCGCCCGCATCATCCTCGCCCAGGGCGGGGTGAAGCCCGAGGAGCGGCTCCACGCGTCGGGGGAGTTGTCCTGGCGCCTGCGGCAGGCCACCGGCATCGCGAAGGCGCCCTTCGTCGCCGAGTTCGTCCGCATGCTGGTGGAAAACGGAGAGCGCGTGCTGCTCTACGGCTGGCACCACGAGGTGTACAGCATCTGGAGGGAGAGGCTCGCGGAGTACGCCCCGGCCCTCTTCACCGGCCAGGAGAGCCCCGCGCAGAAGGAGGAGCAGGCCCAGCGCTTCAAGACGGGCCAGACGCCCATCCTCATCATGTCGCTGCGCGCGGGCGCGGGACTCGACGGCCTCCAGCACTGCTGCCGCACGGTGGTGTTCGGCGAGCTGGACTGGAGCCCCGGCGTGCACGAGCAGGCGTGTGGCCGCGTCCACCGCGACGGCCAGCCGGACCCCGTCATGGCCTACTTCCTGGTGTCCGACTCCGGCTCCGACCCGGTGGTGGCGGACGTCCTCGGCATCAAGCGCAACCAGATGGAGGGCATCCGCGATCCGCAGGCCAGCCTCATGGAGCGGCTGGAGACGGACGAGGGGCGCGTGCGGAAGCTGGCCGAGGCCTTCTTGAAGAACCGGAGGGCGGCATGACTCCCCTGCGCGCTCCCTTTCCTTGGTTTGGAGGGAAGAGCCGTGCGGCCCACCTCGTGTGGGAAGCCTTCGGCGACTGCCCCAACTACGTGGAGCCCTTCGCCGGCAGCCTCGCGGTGATGCTGGGGCGGCCCACGCCCGCCGGCGTGGAGACAGTGAACGACCGGGACACGTACCTGGCCAACTTCTGGCGCGCGGTGCGGCTCGCACCGGAAGAGGTGGCGAAGCACGCGGACTGGCCGGTGAACGAGGCGGACCTCCACGCCCGGCACCGGTGGCTGGTGGGCCAGGCGGAGTTCCGCGCGCGGATGCGGCAGGACCCGGAGTACTTCGACGCGCGCATCGCGGGGTGGTGGGTGTGGGGCATCTGCCAGTGGATTGGCAGCGGCTGGTGCGCGCAGCCCGCGTGGGAGGAGCAGGAGGCGGCTGGCGCCGAGAAGACGTGCGGCATTGCCACGGCCGAGTATGCGAAGCGGCCGATGCTCGACAAGCCAGGCCGGGGCATCCACCAGCTCGCGGTGCGCCCGGGTCCGTCCCTCGTGAACGCCGTGGCGTGGGAGGGCCGCGCCCATCCAGGCAACGGGCTCCGTGGCATCCACGGGCGTCGCGTGCGCGGCGCGGCGACGTCCGAGCACGCGCAGCGAGCTCGGGACCTGGGCCTCGCGTCCGGCTGGGAGAAGCGACCGAGCCTGGGACGCGGCGGGCGGGGTGTGCATGGCCGTGGGCTGCCGGAGCAGATGCCGGTGCTGTCGGGCGACTCGGGCGCCGCTGGCCGAGGCGTCCATGCCAGCGGGAAGCAGGGCGGCATCGGCGAGTGGATGCAGACCCTGGCGGACCGCCTGCGCTACGTGCGCGTGTGCTGCGGGGACTGGAGCCGCATCCTCTCGCCCAACGTCACTGAGCGCATCGGCGTGACGGGCGTGCTGCTGGACCCGCCGTACAGCGACGCGGCCGGCCGCGACCCCAGCATCTACGCGGAGGAGGACCTGCAGGTGGCCCACCGCGTGCGCGAGTGGGCGCTGGAGAACGGAGACAACCCCCGCCAGCGCATCGCGCTGTGCGGCTACGAGGGCGAGCACTCCATGCCGTCCACGTGGCGCTGCGTGTCCTGGAAGGCACCGGGCGGGTATGCGGCCGCGCGCGGGAACCACGAGAACGCCCAGCGCGAGCGCATCTGGTTCAGCCCTCACTGCTTGGCGCCACGGGCGGATCCGCTCCATGGGCTGCCGCTCGCCAACTTCGCGGGAGGTGCCCGGTGAGTAGGTGCTCCTCTCAACTCCGGTTGGTGCCTGTGACGCTAGACCAGGCGAACGCCTTCGTGGAAAAGCACCACCGCCACCACGACCCGGTGACGGTGTGTCGATGGCGCCATGGTCTCTGGGACACGAGCCGGAACTGCCTGTGCGGCGTGGCCATCGTCGAGAGCCCCAAGGCGCGCGGCTTCGACGAGCAGCGCGTCGTTGAGGTGAGCCGGTGCTGCACCGACGGCACTCCGAACGCGTGCAGCATGCTCTATGGCGCGGCGGCGCGTGTCGCCCAGGCGCTGGGGTACTACGCCATCATCACGTACACGCTGGACGCGGAGGCGGGCGCGAGCCTTCGAGGCGCCGGCTGGTGGGGCGTGCGCGAAGCCGTCGAGGAGCGCTCGTGGAACACGCCGTCGCGCCCGCGCAACACGCCCTCGCTCGGCTCGAAGACGCGATGGGTGCGCTTCCTCAGCAACTACCCCGAGGACCTGCCGGAACCGGACGAAGAGGTTGAGCCGGAACTGCCGCTCCACTCGCTGATGACTGGAGGTGCCCGGTGAGCCCCTGCGACGCCCCCATGCGCGTCCCCATCTTCGGCGTCACCGCGCCCCAGCCGTGGGCCTGGGCGGTGCAGGTCCGCAACGCGCCGGTGCTCAACCTGCACCGGGCGCCACCGACGGACGTGCTGGGCGCCTACGTCGCGGTGTGCGCGGCGGAGTACGTGCCGGAGCTCAAGGCCTGGATGGCCTCGCCCTCTGGCCCGGGTGTCAGCGCCCCGCCCGCGGACGAGCTGCCCACCAGCGCGGTGGTGGCGGTGGCGCGCGTCGCCGCGGTGTCGCTGTGGCCGGACGGCGAGCGGCAGTCGCGCTGGTACGTGGGCCCGGCAGGGCTGTGGCTGGAGGACGTGGTGGCGCTGCCGGAGCCGGTGGCCTGCGAGCCCGGCCCGGCGGACACGCTGTGGGAGGTGCCCTCGCCGGTGCTGGCCCGCGTGCGCCTCGCCTTCGGCGCCGTCGTCCAGGCGGACACGGCGCGCTGGGCGGCCTACGAGGCCCTCGCGGCGCGCTCCGGGGGCCGTGAGCCCGCCAGCCTCCGCGACCGCGTCCTGCGGAAGTGTGCCTGCCGGAGGGCGATGACGAAGTGCCCCACGTGCCGTGCCTGGCGGTGCACCGCGCCCGGCTGTCCTCCGCACACCTGCGCCACGGGGGTGTCGCCTTGAGCCGCTGCCGCCTGCCCGCCGTGCGCTGCGAGCACTGCGGCGCCATCCGCCTGGGCGACGCCGTTACCGACGACGGCAGGCCGTCGCCCCACGCGCCGCGCGTGGCCTCGGAGGCCGTGCGCGCGAAGCACCCCGCCCCCTGGCCCACCTGCCGCCACGGCCGCGTGGCGCTGGCCGACTGCGTGGACCGGCCCGTCCCGCCCGCCTGCTGCCTTCGGCCAGAGGCGTCGCCCCTTCTTCCTGCGCAGGACACCACACCATGAGCACCTGCCCCACGCCTCCTGCCCGCCCACGCCGCCGCCCCGTGCCTCCGCCGCCCCCGGAAATCGCCGAGGGGGAGTCGGTGCCGAAGGGCATGGTGCGCCTGCTGTCCGGCCAGCTCGTCAGCGAGGAGGAGGCGGGCCAGTGGATTCCCGGCGAGCTGCCGCCCGAGGCACGCTGGCCGGAGGAGTCCGCGCCCGCCGAGGAAGCGCCCGAGGCACCCACGTACCGCCGCGAGCCCGTGGGCGCGTGCTGCGCGCACACCTTCGACCCGGAGGCGCTGCACGACGAACTGGACGCCCTGCGCGCGGAGAGGGCCCATCTGCGCGAGGCCCTGGCACGCAGCGAGGGCCGCGCCGAAGGGCTCGCGCGTGCCCTCGCGCTGCTGGCCCCGTCCCTCACCGTCCCCGCGCCCGTCCCCAGCGTGTCCCGTCCCGCTGTCCCCCTGGTTGTCCCCCCTGTCCCCGGGGACAAAGGGGACAAAGGGGACATGTCCCCGGGGACAGCGGGGGACATGAAGGGGGGTAGGGGGGAAGCAGCAGCAACAGCGTCGAAAGACGAAAAGCGTAGAGAGTATGAGAGGTTGAAGAAGCAGAGACAGCGACAGAAGAAGCGTGCTGCTGCTGAAAGCGCGCGCGAGGCGTCCCCTGTCCCCCGTCCCCATGTCCCCGGGGACATGTCCCCTGTCCCCCTGTCCCCCGTCGGTGGGGACACGTCCCCGGCAGTCCCTGTCCCGGTGGCCCCCGTCGTCCGCAAGGCACGGCCGAAGTGGATGGAGGACGACGCGCCGAGCCCGGACAAGGTGCTCTTCGCGTGGGCGCAGGAGGAGCGCTGCCGGCGCTTCCCGGGGGCCATCCCCGAGGCACCCCCGCCGGGTTGGGCCACCTGGTACGCGGACGCGCTGGCCGCCGTTGGAGGCGACGAGGGGCGCCTGCGCGCGGCCTGGCTGGCGTGGCTGGAGGACGCCTGGGGGCAGGCTCGCCAGCCGGTGTGCGCCGCCCGAGCCTTCGTCGGCGCCGAGGTGTGGCGCCGGCACGTCCCGGGCCAGGGCGGGGCCGAGGCGGGCAGCGCGGGCGCGGCGCAGCTGTCCCCCGCGGAGGCTCGTCGCCGCGCGCAACTGAGCGTCGGCCGCGGTGAGGAGCCGAGCGCCCCCTGCGCCACCGGGTGCGGGGGGGTGTCCTCCCTGGTTGTGTGGGGGCACCCGCTGTGCCGGGCCTGCGCGGCGCGGCTGGAAGCGGACGTGCCGCGCCTCACGACGGACAGCGTCTCGGGCTGGGTGGCGTCCCGGGCATGTGGAGCACTCCCTGCCGCCCTGGAGGTGATGCGGTGATTCTCCTGGCTTGCGGCAGCAGCGGGTTGACGCTGAACCACCTGCAGGCGCTGCGCGCGTACATGCGGCGCTTCGCCGGCTACGAGGGGATGCGTCTCCTCCACGGCGCGGGAGACGCGCGGAAGACGGACGAGCCCGAGGCCTTCGGCGCGGACCGGCTGTGGGAGGTGGCGGCCCACCTGGAGTGGCCCTGGTTCCGCGTGGAGGACGTGGAGCGCTACCCGGCGGACTGGAAGCGGGACGGCAGCCGCGCGGGCCCGCAGCGCAACGAGGCGATGCGGGACGCCCTGCGCGCGCTCGCCGCCCAGGGCCAGCGCGTGGGCTGGGTGGCCGCGCACACGGACCCGGGGCTGGGGCGCGGCACGAAGCACATGGTGAGCCTGTGCCGAGCGGAGGGGTGGCCAGGGCGGGCGCTCATCCTGGACTCAGCCGGGCACCTCGTCCGCGAGGTGACGTCATGACGTCCCTGGCAGCTCCTCAGCGCCGCTGCTGCATCACCGTCCGGACGCCGGAGAGCGGCCCCCGCGAGCGCTGCACGGCGCCGGCGCTGGACGATGCGGACTTCTGCGAGCGCTGCGCCGAGGCTTCGGTGCAGGAGGGCGAGGCGGACAGCCTCCGGTGCCCCTGGTGTGACGAGTTCGGCGACTTCGCCCACGCCGCGGAGCACCCTGCGACGGAGTGGGTGGACCACCTGGGCCCTCCTGGCCGGGAGGTGGAGTGCGCGTCGTGCCGCTGCAAGTCCTACGTGCTGGAGGCCCGCCTGTGGCTGCGCATCCAGCGTGTCCCGCTGCCCGAGGAGGTGGAGTCATGACGGCCTGCCGGAATCACCCCGACCTGGACAAGGCGCTGGCCCACGAGCGGGAGCGCGTGGAGGAGCTCTCCGCGCGCGTCCGCCGCCTCGCCGAGGCCCTGGACAGGTACGGCGCCCACCAGCGCGGGTGCCGCCTGCCGCGTACCCACGGGCGGCTCGCCTGCAACTGCGGCCTGCACGAGCGGATCCGCGAGGGAGGCGTCCGTCCGTGAGCTGCATCAAGTTCGAGGTGCCCGTGCGCACCGTCAACATCACCAACCGGCGCGAGCACCACATGGAGACGCACAGGCGCGCCAAGGGGCAGCGCGACGCCACCCACCTGCTGTGGCCCGGATGGAGTGGCCCCGCCCTCCTGGTGGTGCGCCTCACCCGCGTGTCCCCGGGGACGCTCGACAGCGGGGACAACCTGCCCGCCGCCCTCAAGAGCATCCGCGACGAGGTGGCGCGGCAGCTGCGCCTGGACGACGCCTCGCCGCTGGTGCGCTGGGTGTACGCCCAGGCCCTGGGGGCGCCGTCCGTCCTGGTGGAGCTCTCCTGGGGGGATGACGCCCTCGCCGCGGCCGTCCGCGCCCAGGACGCGCTGGCCCCGCCCCCGCCTCCGGTGCCGTCCGAGGCCGCCGCTCCCCGCGCGCCCAGGGAGCGGAAGCCGAAGGCGCCGAAGAAGGATCAGGTCCGGCCGCTGCGCGGGCTCGCGGCCCTCGCCACGCCGGCCTTTACCCCAGGCGGGAAAAAGTCATGACGTGCTGGACGAATGGGCCGTGAGAAGGTGGGCAGCCTCATCACCAAGCGGCGTAAACATTGGAACCTAGCTGCATGGCGTTAGGACCCAATTGACGACTAGCCTTCATGCTCACCGAACGTTCTATTGGACTACAGCAGATGCAGAGCGCTCCCTCTCCAGCCGGCGGAGACTCTCAGGTGTCTGGCGACCCATTCGCCAATGGGTCGAATTCGACCCGAACACACAGTGGCGACAGCGCATAACGAGGACCAATTTTCCGACCGTTGAGTCGGATGGTTAAGATCGACTAGAAACAGAAGGATGGCGTAGGTCGGATTTTGAACGTAGCGCCCTTCCTAAGGGATGGGTTTTTCGGGGGACCGTTGAGCTCGGATCGTGTGCGCATCGACCATCTACTGCACCTCGTCAACGTCGCGGAGCTGGACCCTGGCGAGAAGAAAGACCTCATTACCGCGCTAAAGGCAGATGCCCCGAGTGGCATTGCCCGTAAGAATGCAATTGATCGACTCGAAAACCTCAAGGCTGGAACTCACAAGCGTTTGCGTGACTTGTGGACAGCGTACGGTAGGCAGACGCTTTTCCTCTTTGAGGTGCCCCGTCTAGCAGATTGGTCGATAACCGAAGCGAAAAATGAGCTGTTCCGGGGACTAAAGTTAGTTGGCATGAACACAAGGGGCTTCCGGTCTGATGGCAATTGGGTGGAGGTCGCTCGTCTCGACGACGAACCCGACAACTTACAGACCAACGGTGGCACTATCACAGGCGTTCGAACGCTCGGAGTAGCTGCCCCAGTGCTCTCAAAGGAGCGCGTCCACAAGGTGGCGCTAAAAGAGTCTATCCTGTCCGCCATCGTGCGAATTCGGCGCACAATCACGGTCGTTCAAGAAGACGAAGAAATCTCTATTCCGATAACCTATGACGTTCAGGTGGTCATCGACTTCGAGTCTCCTTCCAAGCTTGCTCGAGTCTTCGGCGCACAGACAGACGGACGAAAGGCTCTTCGGACGGTCCTACGATTCCTGGGCTTGGATGTTCCTGAGCGTGGTCCAAGCGTGCCTAAGTTTATGCGGCCGGTAATTATCTCGGAGCTGAAGCTGCGTGCTTTTGCGCTCAAGCAAAAATGGGAGTGGGTGGATGTAAGTGGCGCTGACGCGGCAGGCAAGCTGGGCCGAATCGGCTATTCCGGGAAAACACCGACCCCTCTTAAGCGCGCCCAACTAGACATGAGCGACGTTCGCGTAAAGGCGCAGGACATCCCAGGAAACGAGTCGCGGACCTATAATTTCAGGTACTTGCATGTAGAAGACGGGTTTGAGGAGGTCAGTGAGGCTGAGTTCCTTTTCGGTGTGCGTCAGACCAGGTTCGGGTTTCCCCGTAGAGCGACACGGCCAGCGATGGATAACCTGATTTCCATGGTTTACGAACATGTCAGATGAGCGCGTATCATGGAGGGCATGGGTACTCGCACCCCGGAGGCGATTCGCATGAGTATCGCAACGATCATCGAAGACACCTATCGCGAGAGTGGTTGCGCTGTGTTTACTCCTGGGTTGTTCGTAGACCAGGAACTGGGATCTGATGAGGAAGTCCTGGAGGCGCTTCGCGCTTTAGATGAAGAGGGACGACTTCGCGAGTTTGACGTCCTTACGTGCCCGTATCGCCACGTTTTGGCAGAGGGGCGCCCCGGCTCTGTAACGCCGTACTTGAATCATCACTGCGAATATATCGACTGTCCGACTAATGAGATTGGTGCTGCTGATGATGATGATGAATATGAAAATATCATCTTCCCGCGCTTTCTTATAACGAGTATCTGGCAAAGCCAAATTGCAGGTGAAGACACTCAAAAAAAAACACCATTTCACCAGCGCTAGCCGAGCCGAATACTCAGCGTTTCCCGTTGGGAATGCTTGCTGGCGAGAGGCCATGGTCAATTTCAGCAGTCTTCGACCATTGTAGCTTCGGTGGAGATCATAGAACTATTGTGGACGCCGTCAGTGCGGTTCTTGCGACAAGTGGAGCGACTGTTGCTCGTGTAGATCAGCAAGGAATATCCACCGGACGAGCTGCAAATGCTCTTCCTGCACAGGAAAAGGATGGTGCTGTGAGTGAACTTGATTTGACTGCTCTTGCTGCTCAGTCGTTAGTGGTCATGGCGCCATATCTGCCTACCCTCGCTGGTTTAGGGGCAAAGGCAGCTGAAGGAGTGGCGAAGAAAGTAGGCGAGACGGCATTCGCTGCTGCAAAGCAGCTCTGGGACCGTCTCGGTGATAAGCTGCTCGCCCGGCCTGGCGCGAAAGATGCCATCGAAGTCCTTGCAGTAGAGCCGGATAGTGGCGATGCAATAGGGGCGCTTCGTATGCAGCTCAAGACTGCGTTAATGGCTGACCTTGCTCTTGCGCGCGACGTCCAGGCAATTCTAGGGGCTCCATCCGTCCAGGAGGTAGTCCTGCTCCGATCTCACGCAGGAAATATTAAGCAGGAGAGTAGCGGCGGGCCAGCTAAGCATTCAGTGACCATCACTGACGGGTCCGCTCTCGACATCACGCAGAGAAAGAGCTGAGTAAGGCTTCAACTCCTGCGACTACATCTAGGCTGAGGGCGGAGCCTGCTTCGCCCTGATTGTTGTTCCGGGCCATCGTGACGGTAGACATGGCTTCTTGTGGAGGGCGTCCCGGGCGAATAGGCCCTGTGCGAAGTAGCGCGAGGGCCGCATTCCCGTCTCTCGCATGTTGCCCGATGGTGCGGCACAGTAGGGGCGTCCATGGCCTCCTGCTGCCCTCCAGAAAAGTGCTCCGAAGGTGACTGCCCCCGGCCCCGGGCGCCGCGGCACCGCCGCTGCCACGGGCACCTCATGCGGCAGCGGCGCGGGCAGTCCATGTCGGAGCCGCTGCGCGAGCCCTACGCCACGCCCTGGGACAGGCTGACGGCCGCGGCCCTGGCCTACGCGGAGGCGGACGACGGGGACGAGGAGGCCTTCTCCCGCGCCCAGGGGCGGCTCCGCAAGGCGGCCCAGGCCTACGCGCAGAAGGAGCCGCCTCCGGCGGCACTGCCAGCCCCGGCCCCCCGTGCCCCGCGGAAGCGGACGGAGCCGGAGGGGCAGCTCGCGCTGTGGGACGAGGAGCCCGAGCGCCAGGGCTGAGCCCGCTGTCCGCGCCCCCGTGGGACGTTGTCCACGCGCCACCGGAGACTCGGCGGCGTGGGAAGCACGCCCCCTCGCAAGCCCAGCACGCGCCCCGGCCGGAAGACGCCGGCGGGTGAGTCGCGCGCCCAGGCCCTGACGGCGAAGCAGGAGCGCTTCGTCCAGGAGTACCTCCTCGACCTCAACGCCACCCGTGCCGCCCGTGCCGCCGGCTACTCGGAGCGCACCGCCGAGTCGCAGGGCAGCCGCATGTTGAGGAATGTCAAGGTGTTGGAGGCTGTGGCCGCCGCCCAGACGGCGCGGGCCGAGCGCGTCGAGGTGAAGGCGGACGACGTCCTGCGGGAGCTGCTCCTCATCGCCCGGACGGACATCGGCGACGCCTTCAGCCCCACCGGGGCCCTGCTGCCGCTGAAGGAGATGCCGGCCCACCTGCGCCGGGCCATCTCCTCCATCGAGGTGGAGCAGCTCACCGTGGAGGGCGAGGCCATCGGCACCGTGGCCAAGGTGAAGCTGTGGGACAAGCCGAAGTCGCTGGAGCTGCTGGGCAAGCACCTGCGCCTCTTCGTCGACAAGGTGGAGGCCGTCGTCCAGCACGGCCACGAGGACGCGCTGGGGGCGCTGGAATGAGCGCCCTGGCCTCCGCCGCGCCTGCTCAGCCTGTGTCCCTCTCCGCCCGCGAGAAGGCCATCCGCCAGCGGCTGAAGGACGACTTCCCGCACTACGCCTCGCGGTGCCTGCGCATCCGCCCGAAGGAGGTGACGGGCGGCGAGCTGCCGGCGCTGAAGCTCAACCGCGCGCAGCTGTACATCCACGAGCGGCTGGAGGCGCAGCTGAGGCGCCGGGGCTTCGTGCGCGCCATCGTCCTGAAGGGGCGCCAGCAGGGTTGCAGCACCTACGTGGAGGCCCGCTTCTACTGGAAGGTGAGCCACCTGAAGGGCGTGCGCGCCTACATCCTCACGCACGAGGACGCGGCGACGGTGAACCTCTTCGACATGGCGAAGCGGTACCACGACCATGTCCCGGCCCTGGTGAAGCCCTCGACGAGCGCCTCCAACGCGAAGGAGCTCCTCTTCGACAAGCTGTCCTCTGGCTACAAGGTGGGCACCGCGGGCGCGAAGGGGACGGGCCGCTCCTCCACCATCCAGTACTTCCACGGCAGCGAGGTGGCCTTCTGGCCGAACGCCGCGACGCACATGCGCGGCGTCATGGAAGGCGTGCCGACGGCGGCGGGCACGGAAGTCATTCTGGAGAGCACCAGCGACGGGCCCCACGGCCTCTTCCACCACCTGTGCATGGCGGCGCAGAAGGGGGAGAACGACTTCGAGCTCATCTTCGTGCCCTGGTTTTGGCAGGAGGAGTACCGGCGCGAGGTGCCGCCGGGCTTCGAGCGCACCAGCGAGGAGGAGCGGTACGCGGCCCTCTGCCGCGAGGCGCACGGCTTCGAACTGGACGACGCGCAGCTCGCCTGGCGCCGGGCGAAGATTTCCGTCTACGAGAAGGGCATCCACGACTTCCGCCGCGAGTACCCGGCGACGGTGGAGGAGGCCTTCAAGGCCGCGGCGGTGGGCGCGCTGTGGACGCAGGAGACGCTGGAGCGCGCCCACGTCCCGGACAAGCCGAAGGACGCCGAGGGCAACCCGCTGCCCATGGTGCGCGTGGTGGTGGCCGTGGACCCTGCCGGTGGCGACGGGCCCGCCAACGACGAGGTGGGCATCGTCTGCGCGGGTAAGGCCAGCAACGGCCACGCCTACGTCTGGCTGGACGCCAGCGGGAAGTACTCCGCCGAGGCCTGGGCGGCGAAGGCGCTGGCCGTCTACGAGAAGGAGAGCGCGGACGCCATCGTCGGCGAGAAGAACTTCGGCGGCGACATGGTGGAGACGAACCTCCGCGCGAAGGCCCGCGAGACGAAGAAGCACGTCACGGTGAAGGTGGTGACGGCCTCGCGCGGCAAGGCGAAGCGCGCGGAGCCGGTGGCGGCCCTCTACGAGCGCGGGATGGTGCACCACGTGGGGCGCCTCGCTGCTCTGGAGGACGAGCAGATGACGTGGGTGCCCGGGGAGTCGAAGTGGAGCCCCAACCGCATGGACGCGGCGGTGTGGGCCCTCACGGAGCTGATGCTCGGCGAGGGCACGGCCACCTTCCAGGTGAGGAGCTACCGGTGACCTGCCCTCCGCCTGCCAGCAACGCAGTCCCCTATGAACGTACGGAGCAGCCCATGACGACGTCAAACCGCTGCATCACCATCAACGCCTATGACGTGGTGCTCACGCTCTCCGCCGGGCAGGTGACGGTGCAGTTCGCACCGAAGCTGGAGACGGCCGTGGAGAGCCCCGAGGAGCGCACCGAGGTTGCCTGGGAAGGCGCGAAGCAGGCGGAGCAGGCCATCCTCGCGGAGTTCGCCAGGGTGCTGGGCCTGCCGGCCGCCGAGCTGAAGGTGAGCGACGTGGTGGCCGAGGTGGAGCGCCGCCTGCGCGTCTCCCCGGGCAGCACCGCGGCGGAGTGGGAGGACGTGTCCCGCTACCTGACGGAGATGGGCATCCCCTGGAAGCGGCACACCGGCGAGGACATCCCGCTGGTGGATCGTGTGCGGGACCTGCTCACCCGCCAGGTGGAGCAGGTGGAGCGGGATGTGGCTTCGAAGGTGCGCGAGTCCATCGCAGAGGGGCTCGTGGCCATCCTCTACCCGGGGGACAAGCAGCCGGTCCTCACGCTGGCGCAGGCGCTGGACGAGGTGAAGCTGTGGATGCTCAAGCAGGGCGTTCCAGGCACGGAGGCCCAGGTCCGCGACGCTGCGCTGGAGGATGTCGTGGTGCGTGCTGAGCAGTTGGCTGAGCGAATTGAGTCCGAAGGCCGCCACAGCCGCAACTCGGAGCTTATTCGTGACTGCACGTTCCAAGCCCGTGGATGCCGAAATGTCGTGGACATCGTCCGCGCCCTGAAGTCCAAGCCCGCGCCCGTGGTGACGGAGGGCTTCGGGGGCGCCCTGACGGCCAAGGAGGTGGAGCGGGTGCGCCAGGGCAAGCCGGCGCACGAGGACGCGCTGGGCGAACTGGAATGAGCGCCGCTGACGTCAGCACCCCCAGCAGCGCCTACCGGGCCATGCAGCCCGCGTGGGCCCTCGTGCTGGCCCTGCTGGGCGGCACCAGCGCCATGCGCGCCTCCGGCCGCACCTACCTGCCGCGCTACCACGCGGAGGAGGAGGACGCGTACAAGGAGCGCCTCCAGCGCGCCGTCCTCCTCAACGTCTTCGGCAAGACGGTGCGCAACCTGGCCGCGAAGCCCTTCTCCAAGCCCGTGCGCCTGGGTGACTCCGCGCCCGAGCCGCTGCGCGTCCTGGTGGACGACGTGGACAGGCAGGGCAGCGACATCACCGCCTGGGCCCGCGGCGTCTTCCGGGACGGCCTCGCCAAGGGCCTCGCCCACCTCCTCGTGGACTTCCCGGCGGTGGACCCGGAGGCGGTGCGGACGCTGGAGGACGAGCAGCGCGCCGGGCTGCGCCCGTACTTCGTCCACGTCCCAGCCGAGTCCCTCATCGCCGCGTACGCGGAGACGGTGAATGGGGTGGAGGTCCTCACCCACGTGCGCATTCGCGAGAGCGAGACGCGCCGGGACGGCTTCGAGGAGGTGCAGGTGGAGCGCGTGCGCGTCCTCGAGCGCGACGCCTGGGCCGTCTACGAGCGCAGCGGCACCAGCGAGTGGAAGGTGGCGGCGGGCGGCCCCAACACGCTCGGCTTCATCCCCCTCGTCACCTGGTACGCCGGGGAGCGCACCGGGCTGTGCGCCGCGAAGCCGCCTCTCATGGACCTGGCGGACAAGAACGTGGAGCACTGGCAGTCCGCCAGCGACCAGCGGAACGTCCTCACCGTGGCGCGCTTCCCCATGCTGGCGGCCTCCGGGTTGTCCTCGGAGGGCAGCAGGGAAGGGGAGGCCGGGGGCGCGGGGAAGGTGCCCATCGGGCCGCACGCGCTCCTCACCACCAGCAGCCCGCAGGGGAAGTTCTACTACGTGGAGCACACCGGCGCGGCCATTGAGGCCGGCCGGCAGGACCTGGAGGACTTGAAGGACGAGATGGCCATGCTGGGCGTGGAGCTCCTCGTCCGGAAGTCGGGCTCCACCACGGCCACCGAGAAGTCCATCAACACCGCCCAGGCCCACTCCGAGTTGCAGGCCATGGCGGAGTCCTTCAGCGACGCGCTGGAGCTGGCCTTCTACTTCGCGGCCCGGTGGCTGGGGCTGGACGTGGAGGACGCGAGGTTGAAGGTGGAGGTGCACACCGACTTCGGCGTCTCCGAGGCCGACGCGCAGGGCCTGGACGTCCTCTTCAAGGCGCGCGCGGCCCGGGAGATTTCCCGCGAGGCCTTCCTGGCGGAGCTCAAGCGCCGCGGCGTCCTCATGGCCGACTTCGACGTGGAGGAGGACGGGGAGCGCCTGTCGAGCGAGGGCCCTGCGTTGGGCAGCCTCCGCACGGTGCCGGCTGCCGGTGCCCAGGTGCCGCCGGCGGCTGGCGGGCAGGTGCCGCCGGGGCAGCGCGCCGGAGGTGAGCGGTGAGCACCACCCGCCCCACCGCCAACGAGGAGCTGCATGAGCGCTCCATCGCGCACGCCGTCCAGTTGGAGCGCTACAAGGCCGGCGTGGCCCGGCGCGTGGTGGCCCTCCTCAACGACACGGAGGAGCGCCTGACGGAGCAGCTCGCCGCGCGCCTCCAGGCCATCGAGGACGCGGGCGGGTACGACGCCGGCCGCGAGACGACGGAGCGCATCGCGGCGCTGCTGTCCGAGGTGCGCGCACTCCGGGCCGGCGCCTATGCCGCCATCGCCAGCACGCTGACGGAGGAGGCTGCCTCCTTCGCGGCCTACGAGGCGCGGTGGCAGGTGGCCCTGCTGGAGGAGACGCTCATCGTGGACGTCTCCATCGCCGCGCCCACGGCGGAGGTGCTGGAGGCCGCCGTCTTCTCCCGGCCCTTCAACGGCGCCCTCTTCGAGACGTGGGTGGCCGGCATGGAGCCGGCGGACCTGGCGCGCATCGAGCGCGCCGTCCAGGCCGGCGTGGTGGAGGGGCGGACGACGCAGCAGATTGTCCGGGACCTCGTCAGCGGGGACGGGGCGCTGGAGGGCAG
Organism: Corallococcus sp. RDP092CA; assembly: GCF_041903675.1. Taxonomy (NCBI): domain Bacteria; kingdom Pseudomonadati; phylum Myxococcota; class Myxococcia; order Myxococcales; family Myxococcaceae; genus Corallococcus; species Corallococcus sp. RDP092CA. The sequence continues at coordinate 176,948 of NZ_JAYESI010000015.1, forward strand.
CCGCCGCGGCGCGGAGGCCGTGGCGCGCACCGCCCTCAACCACGTGGCCACCCAGGCCCGCGAGGAGGTGTACCGGGCCAACGAGGACCTGGTGCGCGAGGTGCGCTGGGTGTCCACGCTGGACGGGCGCACCACGCTGCTGTGCGCCTCCCGCGACGGGCGCACCTTCCCGGTGCGCGAGGGCCCGCGCCCTCCCGCCCACTGGCGCTGCCGGAGCACGGTAATCCCCGTCATTGACGGCGTGCGCCTCGTGGGCGACCGGCCCACCGTCCGGGACACGCGCGACAGGCGAAACCGGGAAATCGACTTCCGGGCCGAGGCGAAGGCGAAGGCTGGCGACGCCTGGAAGGACATGTCCGAGAAGGAGCGCGGCGCGGCGGTGAAGCGCATCCGCGAGCGCTGGGCGCGGGAGAACATCGGCTCCGCGCCCAAGACGCTGTCCTACGAGGACTGGCTGCGCCGTCAGCCCACCCACTTCCAGGACGAGGTGCTGGGCCCGACGCGCGGTCGCCTCTTCCGCGACGGGGGCCTCCGCCTCGGCAGCTTCACCGACGCCAGCGGCAAGACGCTCACCCTGGACGAGCTGCGCGCCAGCGAGGCCGCAGCCTTCAAGAAGGCACAGCTGTAGCGGCCCGCCGGGCCGAGAAAGGCAGACACATGGAATTCGAGTGGCAGCAGGAGTTGGAGGCGCTGGACATCGTCCCGGAGAAGTTCCGCGGGCTGTACGCGAAGGGGGAGGGGGAGGGCGCGAAGTACACCCTCGACGCGGACCTGGTGAAGCGCATGGACACCACCAGCCTCAGCACCGCGCTGAAGAAGGAGCGCGACGCGGTGAAGGAGCTGCGGGCCCAGGTGGCCGGCTACCAGAAGCTGGGGAAGACGCCCGAGGACGCGGAGAAGCAGCTGGGCGAGCTGCGCGCCCAGCTGGCCGAGGCGCAGAAGGGGAAGGAGGGTGCGGCCGCGTGGGAGAAGCAGCGCGCGGAGCTGGAGGCCGGGCACGCGAAGCTCCTCACGGAGAAGGACGCCGCCCTCGAGCGCATGCGCACCACGTACCACCAGCGCGTCGCGCGCTCGGAGTCGCTCGCCGCCATCGCCGACGCGAAGGGAAGCACGGCGTTGCTGTTGCCTTACGTCGAGCGTTATGTGAGAGTGATTGAAGAAGACGGTGATTTTCTGCCCGTCGTTGTGGACGCGAAGGGTGAGCCTCGCGAGCACAAGACGGGTGGCTACGTGACGCCGAAGGACTTCGTCGCGGAGCTGAAGAAGAATGCCGACTTCGCCCGGGCCTTCGACGGCTCGGGCTCCTCCGGCAGCGGGACGCCGCCGGGGGGCAAACCGGGCGGGATGCCCGGCGGTGAGAAGCTGACTCCGACGCAGCGAATCGCGAAGGGGTTGGCGGAGTTGAAGTAACCGTTTCAGGTGCGCGGGATGCGGCCTGAAACAAACCGGGCGGGATGCCCGGACGCAGCCACCCTCTTTCCAAACCAGACGCGTCCCCAGGGCTTTCCCCAGCCCTCGCCGTAGCGCGTCCGCCCACCCGTCTTCTTTTCCCTCTCACGCGAGGAAGAAAGCCTTTCCATGCCTTCCGTCATCCTTTCCGAGGCGGCCAAGCTGTCGAACAACGACCTCGTCTCCGGCATCATCGAGAACATCGTCACGGTGGACCGCTTCTTCGGCGTCCTCCCCTTCGAGCCCGTCGAGGGCCCCGCGGCCGTCTACAACCGGGAGAACGTCCTGGGCGACGTGCAGATGCTGGGCGTCGGCAGCACCATCACCGCGAAGGCGGCCACCACCTTCACCCAGGTGACGAGCCCCCTGAAGCGCATCGTCGGCGACGCCGAGGTGGACAACTTCATCGAGGCCACGCACTCGGACACGACGGACCAGCTCGCCGTGCAGGTGGCGGGCAAGGCGAAGGCGGTGGGCCGGAAGTACTCCAACCTCCTCATCAACGGGACGGGCGCCAACGAGGAGTTCGTCGGCCTCCTGGGCCTCGTCAGCGCCGGCCAGACGCTGGAGGCGGGGGCCAACGGCGGGCCCATCTCCTTCGAGCTGCTGGACGAGCTGCTGGACGCGGTGAAGGCCAAGGACGGGAAGGTGGACTTCCTGATGATGCACGGTCGCTCCCTCCGCTCGCTGAAGTCGCTGCTGCGCGGCCAGGGCGGCGCCGGCATCGTCGAGACGCTGAAGCTGCCGAGCGGCGAGGAGGTGCTGGAGTACGAGGGCGTCCCCGTCTTCCGCAACGACTGGATGCCCACCAACCAGACGCAGGGCAGCAGCACGACGTCCACCAGCATCATCGCCGGCTGCCTGGATGACGGGAGCCGCCGGGTGGGCATCGCCGGCCTGCACGCCAAGAAGGCCCTGGGCATCCAGGTGAAGAGCATCGGCGAATCCGAGACGAAGGACGAGTCCATCACCCGCGTGAAGTTCTACTGCGGCCTCGCCTGCTACAGCGACCTCGCGCTGGCCGTGGCGAAGGGCGTCACCAACTAGCAGCGGCGGGCATGGGCCGGGCGAGGGCGCCGCGTGTGCCCTCCCGGGCCGGCGTGCCCCGCGCTGCACCCCTCAACCTCTCGGCCGGCGCGCGCTGGCCGCCTTCCCTAGGAGTACTTCGTGGCTGCGAATCGTGTCGTGGAAGTGGAGCTGGTGGGCCCGCGAGCGGGGACGTCGTGCGTCCTCGCGGGCTTCGAATTCGTGGGCGGCGTGGCGCGGGTGCCGGCGGACGCGCAGTCCGCGCTGGACATCCTGGCGACGTACCACTCGGCGTACCCGCGCGACTCGCGGGACTTCGAGGCCGCCCAGGCGAAGTGGGAGGAGCGCCAGCGGAAGGGCGCCTCCGCGGGCGAGGCGTCCGGCGTGAAGGAGGCGATGGAGGGCCTCCAGGCCCAGTTGGAGGCGGTGAGCCGCGAGCGCGCGGAGCTGGAGGCCCGGCTGGCGCGCGCGGAGGCGGCGAAGTCCGGCAGCGCGCCGGCCCCCGAGGCGCCCGCCCCCGAGGCCCAGGAGAAGGCGCCCAAGGCCGGCAAGGCGAAGTAGTCCGCGCCCCCGCCCCCGCAGAGGACACCTCCATGGCCCTAGACACCACCCCCGGCGGTCCGCTCGCCGACTCCTACTGCGACGTCGCGGAGGCGGACGCCTACCACGCGGCGCGCGGCCACAACGACGCCTGGGCCGCCGCTGACGTGGCGGTGAAGGAGCGGCACCTGAAGTGGGCGACGTCCGTCCTGGACTCCCGCTGCGAGTGGCTGGGCGTGCGCGCCGACGCGGAGCAGGCCCTGGCCTGGCCGCGCCGGGGCGTGGTGCTGGACGGGTGCCCGCTGGCGGAGGGCACCGTCCCCCGGCGGGTGAAGTCCGCGGTGGCGGAGTTCGCCTTCCGGCTGCTGGAGGAGGACTGGACGGCGGGCCTCGGGCCCGTGGTGGACGAGGGCGTGACGGTGGGCCCCCTGAAGACGTCGAAGGAGACGCACCGGCCGGTGCCCTCCCAGGTGCTGGCGCTGCTGGGGCCCCTCGTCCAGGGCAGCGCCGGCGGCATCCGCGTCCACACCACGGTGCGCGGGTGAGCGCCCAGGCCGACAGGTTGGCGAAGAAGGCCCTGGCGCTGGTGAAGCGCTACGGCCAGGCGGCCACCCTCACGCGGGCCGGGCCGGGCGCGTACGACGTGGCCACGGCGAAGGTGGTGGCGTCCACCGCGACGTACCCCGTCCAGGTGCTGGTGCAGGCGGACAGCAGCCAGGATAGGGAAGGGGACAGCTTCGCCGACGGCGGCACCGCCCGCGCGGACCGCCGGAAGCTCCTCGTCGCCGCGGGCGGCCTGCCGGTGGTGCCAGCGCCGGGCGACACCGTGGGGCCGCTGGAGGGCCGCACCTGGCGCGTGCTGCGGGCGGACCCGCCGACGCAGCTGGGCGGCACCCCCATCCTCTTCACCCTCCGGGTGTCCGCATGACGAAGGTGGACAGGCGCATCCGCAAGGGTGCCCGCTTCAGCAAGCAGGTGCAGGCCTTCGTGAAGGCCAGCGAGGCGCGCGCCAACGAGGTGGTGCGCAAGGCGGCGCTTGGCATCCTGGCCAACGTCGTCACCGCCTCCCCGGTGGACACCGGGCGCTTTCGGGGCAACTGGCAGGTGGGGCTGGGCGAGAGGCCCGCCGGCACGGTGGACGCGGAGGACAAGGACGGCAGCGGCACCGTCTCCCGCGAGGGGGCGAAGCTGGAGGGGGTGAAGCTGGGTGACACCCTCTACGTCACCAACAACCTGCCCTACGGCCGCCGGCTGGAGTTCGGCTGGAGCGACCAGGCCCCAAAGGGGATGGTGCGCGTCACCCTCGCCCAGGTGAATGAAATCCTCGAGGAGGCGGCGAAGTGAGTGCCGTCCTCCTGGACATTCCCCGGGCGCTGGAGGTGCGGGCCGCGGAGGTGCTGGCGCCCGTGGTGGGGGCGGACAACATCGCCTACCCCAACGTCCTCTTCGCGCCGAAGGCGGGCACGCCCTGGGCGCGGGTGGACCACCTGCCCGCGCGCACGGCCGCCGCGGGGCTGGGCCAGGACGCGCAGACGCGCCACCCTGGCGTCTTCCAGGTGTCCCTCTTCTTCCCCCTGGGCGAGGGCGCGGGGCCTGCCAACGCCGCCGCCCAGGCCGTGTGCGACGGCTTCGCGCGCGGCACCTCGCTGCAGGCGGGCGCCACCGTCGTCCGCATTCAGTCCGCCTCCGCCGGGCCCGGACTCCGCGAGGAGCCCTGGTGGATGCGTCCCGTTTCCGTCTTCTGGCTTGTCCACGCGTAACCGTCGCCTCGCGCGACAGGAGAATCCCATGCCTTCCGCTTCCGGCCAGCGCACCGCGCTGCGCTTCACCTCCGAGGCCTCCTTCGGCGTCGCTGCCAGCACCACCTACAAGGCGCTGCGCTTCACCAACACGGGCCTCAACCTCTCGAAGGCCAACTACCAGTCCAACGAGATTCGGGCCGACAGGCACCTCTCCGACTTGCGCCACGGCATGGTGAGCGTCGGCGGGGACATCGGCGTCGAGCTCTCCCTCGGCACCTTCGACGACTTGCTGGAGGCCGCCCTCAGCGGCACCTGGGCCACGGCCACCACCGGCAGCGTCTCCCTCGCCGCGGACGCCGCCACCGGCACCCTCGTGCGGACCGCCGGCAGCTTCCTCGAGGACGGCTTCCTGCCGGGGGACCAGGTGCTGGTGTCCGGCTTCGTGGAGGCTGGCAACAACGGCCGCGCTCGCGTCGAGGCCGTCTCCGCCCTGGCCCTCACCGTGGACAGGGAGCTGGTGGACGACGTGGCCGCCGCCGGCCGCACCGTGGCGCTGGTGGGCCGCCGGCTGAAGTCCGGCACCGTCCTGAAGACGTTCTCCTTCGAGCGCGCCTTCACCGACATCCACCAGTACGCCCTCTACCGCGGGTGCGCGGTGGACTCGCTGAAGCTCTCCATCAAGCCGGAGGAAATCATCACCGGCACCTTCACCCTGCTGGGCAAGGACATGCAGCTGGCCACCGTGTCCCACGCGGCCACCGTCACGCCCCCGGGCACCAACAGCCCCTTCGACGCCTTCACCGGCAGCCTGCGCGAGGGCGGGCAGCTGGTGGCCAACGTCACCTCCCTCGACTTGGACATCACCAACGGGCGCTCCACCAAGGGCGTCATCGGCCAGCGCTCCGCCACGGAGATTCACGAGGGCGGCTTCGGCGTGTCCGGCACCCTCTCGGCGTACTTCATGGGGCAGGAGTTGCTGGCGAAGTTCCTCGACGAGGCCGAGTCCTCGCTGGAGGTGGTGCTGCTGGACGTCAACGGGACGGACTTCCACACCCTCCGCATTCCCCGCCTCAAGTACACGGGCGGCGAGCTGGACAACCCGAAGGAGGGGCCCGTCCAGGTGTCCATGCCCTTCACCGCGCTCCTCGACTCCGCGTCCGGCGCCTCCATCCTCTACCAGCGCAGCAACGCGTAGCCCGCGGCCCGCGCAGCCCTTCCACCCTCACCACCAGGAATCCCCCATGAATACCGCCTCCGCCCCCTCCGGCTTTGACTTCTCCAGCCTCATCCGCCACGACACCCTCACCGTGGACATCCTCCACCCCGTCACCGGCCAGCCCACGGGCATGCAGGTGGAGGTGGCGAGCGCGGACTCCCCCCGCTACCGCGAGGCCACGCGCGCCCTCATCGACAAGGCCACCGCCAGCGCGCCTCGCGCCGCTCGCCGTGCCCGCCAGGAGGCCCCCCGGGACATGGAGGCCGACGCGCTGGAGCTGCTGGTGGCCTGCACCGTCTCCTGGACGGGCGTCCTCGAGGACGGGGCGCAGGTGCCCCTCACCCCGGACAACGCCCGGCGCCTCTTCACCGCCCACCCGTGGCTGCGCCGCCAGGTGGACGAGGCCGTCTCGGACCGCGCGAGTTTTTTCGAGGAGAAGCCGAGCGCCTCCTCGACTTCGCTCGCCACGAATTCCGCCTGAGTCGCACCGACGCCGAGGGCGTCTCCGTCCGCGCCCACCTGGAGCAGGTGGAGCGCGCCACCGGGAAGCCCCCGCCGGAGCTGCTGGACGCGCCCCCGCTGCCCGACGCCCTCGCCCACGTGTGGGGGTGGTTCGCGGAGCTGTCCAACGCCCGCGGCGCCAGCGCCTTCACCCTCAACCCCATCTCCTTCCAGGACATGGCGGCCTGGGGGCGCCTCTCCGGAAACCGGCCCTCGCCCTTCGAGGTGCAGCTGCTCCGCCGGCTGGATGAAGTCTTCCTCGTTGAAGTCTCGAAGAAACAGTGACGCTGGACGGGAGGGCGAACTTGCAATCAATTACAGCGGTCGCCCTCTTCCTTCCACTGCTTGAAGTCGTCACTACGACACAGGACGAAGACGCATTCTTTGCTGACGTAGGAGCAGCAGGCGGAAGAGCCCTTCTCCGCGCAATACATCCGCTTCGCGTCTTTGTGCAGGGCAGGCGCCTTGGGCGCCCATGGCGGCACTGGAGTTGTGGGGTTGTCATCGGATCCATCTACGAGGGCCGCTGCCATACCCCGGAGTTCTGTAACGGGCCTGGTCATCGTGATGCCCGTGTCGCGGTCGCGAAGACCGATGTGGGTGAAACCGTCTCGCTCCATCTCCTCCTTGCCTGCATCAAGAGCTGGGAGCCCCTTCAGCATCGCCTCGCGGATCTGCGCTGGGTCCTTCGTGCCGTAGTTCCGCACGAGCAGAAATGTGGTGTGGCGCTCTCCAGTCGCCTCCCAGTGAAGGTCGTCGCTCCCGTGCTTTTCGTTCTCGCGTTGGACGTTGGCGATTCGCATCTGCTCCATCTCTTTCTTGCGTTGGTCGCAGGCGGAGAGGGACAGCAGGCCCATGAGGACGAGATGTGCGCGCATGGCCCGGAGCCGACCACAAGCCGCCGCTCGCCGCCACTGAGCACGTCCTCCAGGGTGCGGTGTGACCCTGCCATTCGCAACCACTCCTGCAGCAACCGAGGTCCATTATGTCCGGCGGCTTTGACCTGGCTGAACTGAGCATCCGCATCGACACCACCGACGCGAAGGAGGCCGTCACGTCGCTGGGCGGCGTGGAGGCGGCGGCCGAGAAGACGGAGCGGAAGACGACGGGGCTGGAGAACGCCACCGAGGCCCTTACCAAGGCCTTCGCCCGCGCGACGCGGGGCCTGGGCAACACGTCGAAGGCGCTGGCCGACATCCGGGCCGCCACCTCGCACCTCTCGGTGCTGGAGCAGTCCGCCGCGAAGATTCAGACGGCCTTCACCGCCACCGCGACGGCCACGGGCGCGCTGGAGGCCCAGCTCATGTCCCTCGGGAGCGCCGCCGGGAAGCTCCAGGCGACGCTCGCGGACACGTCCTCTCTGTCGCGCTTCCTCGGGCACGTGGAGTCCCTCAACAAGCGCTTCGAGGAGATGGGGAAGCAGAAGGAGGGAGTGGCGGACGCCCTCCGCACGGCGAAGGAGGAGGCCGCGAAGGCGGAGCCCTCGGTGGGCAAGTTCGCGGACGGGATGAAGCGACTGGCCGTCCAGTTCGTGGGTTTTGGGGCAGCGGGGGCCGCCATCAAGAGTTCCACCGAGGAGGCGCTGCGCTTCTCGACGGCGATGGCCCAGGTGTCCACGGTGCTGGAGCAGGATCAGCTCGGGATGATGGACTCCCTCACCGCGAAGGTGAAGGAGCTGGGCAACCAGTTTGGCCGGACACCCACGGACCAGGCAGGGGCCCTCTATGAAATCCTCAGCGCGGGCGCGAGCGACGCGGCGAAGGCCACGGAGCTGCTCACCGTGTCCAACAAGCTGGCCATCGGCGGCGTGACGGACGTGAGGACGGCGGCGGACGGCCTGACGGGCGTCATGGCCAGCTACGGTAGCCAGCTGCGCAACGTCACCCAGGCGGCGGACATGATGTTCGTGAGCGCCGCGGACGGGAAGACGAGCATCGAGGAACTCTCGCGCTTCATCGGCCGGGTGGCCCCCATCGCCTCCCAGACGGGCGTCAGCCTCGCGGAGCTGCTCGCGGCCACGGGCGCCCTCACGAAGAACAACATCCAGACGTCTACGTCCATGGAGGGCCTGCGCGCCATCATCGCCGCCGTCGCGAAGCCGTCCCACGACGCGGCGAAGCTTGCGGACGCGCTCGGCCTGGAGTTCTCCATCACCGCGCTGAAGGCCAAGGGGCTCGCCGGCTTCCTCCAGGAGGTGAATGAGAAGACGGAAGGCAGCACCGAGGAGATGGCCATGCTCTTCGGGGGCGTGGAAGCCCTGCTGCCGGTGATGACGCTCACCGGCACCGCCTCCGCGGACTTCGCGGCCTCCCTGAAGCACATGCAGGACTCCGCCGGGCGCACGGAGGCGGCCTTCCAGAAGATGGCCTCGACGCCGCAGTTCGCCCTGGACCAGCTCCGCGCGCGCTTCTCGGAGCTCCAGGGCGAGGTGGGCGGCGACATCCTCTCCGCGACGGAGCCGGGCGTCCGCGCGCTGACGGAGAACTTCGAGACGGCCACCTACGCCGTGAAGCTCTTCGGCGAGTCGCTGGTGGTGGTGGCGGCGATGCGCGGCGCCGCGTGGGCCCAGGAGTGGGTGAAGGGGTTGGTGTCGAAGGTCTCGGCGCTCACCCAGGCGCGTGAGTCTGCTACGGCCGCCGCACTCGCGGAGGCGAAGTACACCCGGGCAGCCGATGAGAGCCGCATCGCCTCGCTCCGCTCGGCGCAGGCCATGCTGGAGAAGCGGCTTGCAGCCCTCCAGGCCTCGGCGGCCGTGGAGGGCAGCCTCATGTCTGCGACGAAGCGGGCCACGCTGGCTTCCACGGAGCTGGCCCTGGCGAAGGTGAGGGAGGCATCGGCCATCGAGGGCGCGTCCCTCGCGGCGCGCGCGGGAAAGACGGCCCTGGAGTTCATGGGTGGCCCCATCGGCATCATCACCGGCGCGCTCACCCTGGCTGTGACGGCCTTCCATGAACTCGGGCGCGCAGCAGATGATGCTCGTGAAAAGACACGTCAATTCGCACAGGAGTCAGGAGCTAATGCCAGTCGAGGAAGTCAAATACTTGTCGATTTAATCAAGGGAAAGCAAACCATTGCCGAGATTAATATCGCAAAGGCTGAGATGGCCACCCTCGGTGGACGCTACCAGGACCTGCTGACGGATGAGGTAGACACCGTCAAGGAACTCTCGGCGGTCTACGATAAGCTGACGAGAGAGGACCTTAGTAAGGCTCAAGAGGAGGTGAATCGCCTCGCAAAGGAAGTAAAGAAGAAGCAAAATGATATTATGACGGTGAACTTTCGATGGGGGCTCGCCGACATCAAAGACTTCACCCGTGCGCGCAAGGACCCCAGGTTTGCACCGCAAATTGAGGAGAAACTGGTCCCATTGGAGAAGGACCTCGCGGCCCAGCAGCAGCGTCTCGCGGACATCGAGAAGGGACTCCGCGCAGTGAGGTCGGCAAAGGCCGAGGACGCGAAGGACAGCGCTGCCGAGGCAAAGGATGCCAGCGCTCATTCGAAGGAGGCCCTCAAGGAGGCCGCGCAGGAGGAGAAGGCTCGGGAGAAGCTGCTGAAGCGCCAGGAGCAGTGGCTGATGAACCTGGAGGAGGAGGCGCGCACCCTCGGCAAGACGAAGGACGAGGCGAAGGAGCTCTCCGACGAGTACCGCTCGCTGACGGACCCGAAGATGAGGGCGCGTGCGGACGCGGCCATCGCCCAGTTGGAGGCCATCCGGAAGCAGAAGGAGGAGACGGAGAAGCTGAAGAAGGCGGAGGAGGAGCGGAAGCGGTTGCTCCAGGAACTCAGCCGGGAGTTGGGCACCCAGGACGCGACGAAGTACGCCCAGGCCCAGAAACTCCTTCGTGAAGAACTGGATGCGGGGCGGCTGACGCTGAAGGACTACAACACGCAGCTCACGAAGGCCCGCGAGTTGTGGACGCCGGACGGGAAGGCCGAGGCGGCGCTGAAGAAGGAGCTGGACCAACTCCAGGCGCAACTCGACCCGATGGATGCTCTCCAGAAGCGTATGGGGATGGTGCAACGTCTCTTCGATGACCAGCGCATCACCGTGGAGCAGTACCGGAAGGAGATGGAGCGCCTCCAGGAGCAGATCAACGGCGGCTTCAGCTACGCGAAGGAGATTGTCGGCACGGCCACGCAGCACATGTCGGACGCCTTCGCGAACTTCGTCACCACGGGCCGGCTGGAGTTCTCCTCCCTGGTGGACGGCATCCTGAAGGACCTGGCGCGGCTGGCGGCGCAGAAGGCCTTCATGGCCGTCGTCAACCTGGGCATGGATGCCCTCAGCGGGAGCGTTTCGTCCGGTAGCCGCGGAGGGATGCCCACGATGGTTGGCGGCGCGGACATGAGCGGCACCTACGACTTCATGCTGGGTGGCGCGCACGCGGCCGGCGGGCCCGTCCGTGCGGCCCAGGCGCACTTGGTGGGCGAGCTCGGGCCGGAGCTCTTCATCCCCTCCAGCTCCGGACGCATCGTCCCCAACAAGGCGCTCGGGGGAGGGGACGTGAATCAGACCCTCTACATCACCATCAACTCGGACGGCTCCGCCCAGGTGAGCGCGTCAGGGGAGGGCGGGCGTGCCGAGGCGGAGCGGCTCGGGCGGCGCCTCGCCGACGCGGTGCGCAAGGTGATGCGCGAGGAGATGGCCCCCGGCGGGATGACGTACACGTTCGTCCGGGGGCGATGAGGGCGGGAGCATCGGCCGGCAGCGGGGCCATGCTGCGTGGAGGCCAGGGGCTCGTAGGAGGGCACCAGTCCGCGCCCCCGGGTAGGCACCCAGTACGCGTTCGCGCTGGGCGGGTACGGCAGCCCCAGGCGCACCTCGCAGGGCTTCGAGTTGCTGTCGCTCACATGACACCCGTCGTGTTGTCCATGCCTGGACAGAAGGGGCGGCGCTGTGCTGGCGCGGGACGCCTCCTGCGTTTGTGCCCAGACACGGATTCGATGACGAGTGATGCGCTCGCGTGGTGCTTGGGGCGGGCGGAGCGGGAGCCGCATTGATCACGGAGTGAGCCGGAAGGCGGTCCAACCGCGCCCACAACTGGGGGAGGCGCGCATCGGCAAATTGGCCCTGCCACAACGCCCAATCCGACGGGCATTAGCTCCCGATGCCTGGAAATTTGACTTAACTATGCAAAGCGAAGGACGCTCTGTCAGTAGTGCCACTTAACGCCGATTGGGGAGCAGCAAATGGATGACTGCGGCTGCAGCAAGAACCAAACACACGAAAGTGTTTTCGAATTTCTCAAGAGCAGTGGTTTAAAGGCCACTGCAGACGGAGCCATCGGTTTTGGTCTGTTCGTAATTCCAGCCCCTGAAGTTGGCATCCTTGAATATCGCACCATCCACGTCGAGGCGATCACATATACGGAATGCGTGAAGCGTGGTGCAAACTGCGTGTCATTCCAGTGGATTCCCAAGGGGATGCCCGTAACGCACAATAATAAATCGCTTACAATTTCGAGCATCAGCGAAATTAACGACCTCCAGTCGTTCTGCAATGACTCGTGTCGCGGCGGTTGCCCGATGGGGTGCTTCTGCTGGGCGGGCGAAGCCATGTGTCATCGATAACCAATGTCTTTGCTGTAGCAAGACACAGCGACCCGTCCCAGGCATCGGCACGGGTCGCTGTGCTTCACCAGCCGAACGTCCACCGCACGCCCGCGCCGGCCATCCGCTCGCGGGCGTTGGCCTCGGCGAAGGCGAAGAGTCCCAGGTTCTCCCGGAGCCGGGCCCCGCCCTCCAGGCGCGCGTAGGCGCCTGTGAGGGAGGAGACGCCGGCCTGGGCCGCCAGGTAGCCGGTGCGCACTGGCACGTCCGACAGCACCCGCGACAGCCCCGCGGCGACAACTACCCGCGGGGCGTCGTAGGGACCGCGCTCTCCACGGCCGCCTTCGCGGCGACGGCGCCGGGGGCGACGGACAGCGCCTGTCCCTGCACCTTCTGCTCGCCGTGCAGCGCGGAGAACTGGAGCTTCACCGGCGCGTGCTCGCCGGGCTTCAGTGGGCGCCACCGGCTACCCCGTTGGAGGTATTCCCCCCGTCCCGGGTGCAACGCCTACTGCCCCACCATGTACGTATTGAACTCGCTGGGACCGGGCATTGAGGCGCGCGTCTATTGGGCCCGCGGCGGCCCCTCCGCACTGCAAGAGGCCGTGAGCACCGGAGCGCTCACCGAGGCCATGGCCGCGCGCATCGCCAGGGAGATGCCGCTCCTGGCGTTGGAGGACGTGGTGGGCCTGGTGGGCTTCGAGCGGTTCGAGGACGCGGCGTCAGAGCCGCTGGTGACCGAGACGCAACTGGCCGTGCTGGAAGGGAAGTCCGACCTGGTGTGGTCACGGCAGGAACTGCTTGAGCGATGGATGCAACTGCGGTGGGTGGTGCATGGGCACCACGCCATGGTGCCGTCCGATGCGCTCGCGCGCGCCGCCCGCGACACGGAGCTCCAGGGCTACTGCTGCGACGACGTGACGGTGCGCGGGCGCACGCTCCACGTGTCCGTCCCACCCATCGCAGGCATCACGCTTCCGGATGCGAGGGGCCGAGACTGGCTGGTCGCGGACATGCTGATTGCGTCGGAGGGGGATGGGCAGCAGTGGCGCGTGCTGCTCGAAGCCCCCAGCGACACCCCTCAGCAGCAGGCCGTCGCAGGACTCCGGATTGACTGGCCCGCCGGCACCTCCGTCCGCGAGGCGCTCGACCGGTTCGTCCGGGAGGCGGCGCCTGGTGTTGACTGGCACGGGGCGTGGCGGTGGATCCTGGGCGTGCTGCTGGCCCACCAGCCACCGCCAGCCAGGGCGTAGCCTCGCGCGCGCCAGACGAAGGGCAGGCGCCAGAAGCCCAGCACGTCGGGTCGGTACTCCACGCGCGTGAAGGCCTTCATCTTCGCGTCCGCGCGCGCCGCGTCCTCCAGCGTCAAGAGGCGCGGTCCGTCCGTGGCCACGCGCTGCCCCTTCGCGCCCCACCGGTAGGGCGAGTGCCTCTGGGCAAGGACGAGATGAAGGCAGGCGGCGCGCTGCGAGGTGATGAGCGACACGGCGGGCTCCGGGGACTGCGGGTGTTCACGAGAGAGGGTGTCTTCACGCTCAGTGTCAATTGTGCCACGAAATTCACTGCGAGTCCAAGTAGACTTCTGGAGCCACCATGGCAGTTTCAATGTGCTTTCGCGAAGCACCAACGTCTTGGAGGCACCATGAGTCATGCCAAGGATCAGTGGTTTCTGGGGCAGGAGATGGAGGCGGTCATCACGAGCATTGCTATCGAGTTGGGTGTGTTACAGAGGCATTCCTGCGATGAGGTCGTGAACCCAACCTCAGATTCTGGTGATGAAGTGCGTGAGGAGGCGCTCGAACGTTTCCGTGCTGGTGACCCTTCCCTTAAGATCTTCGAGGACGAAGACGACGTCGAAGACGCGGTCGAGCGAGTGTTTGGCGACCACGCCGAAACATGCAGTTGCTTCTCCCATCGTAACAACTGACGCCTGTCATCGACACAAGAGGAAATGCCTCACGGGTGGCCGGGGCCCGCGTTCTTGGCCACCACGTTGGCGGCGTGCTGGAGCTGCGGGGGGGCGCTCTCCCAGCAGCCCCGTGACGTGCTTCATCACTTGGTGATTAAGAACGCGGAGGAGTGATGGGGAATGTCTCTTGCGGATAGAATGGTGTTTGGGAAGTCAATGCCCGTGCCGCCAAGGCAGCCTCTTAGGATTCCGGGAGGGTGGATAGTTGAGCACAATGAGCTTGGTCAGTTGGAGCCTGACGGGGCTGTTGATGATCGTCAGTTTTGGATTTGTTTTACTGAAGACCTCTTGCAGTTGCGGCATCCCCGGCTTGGCTTGTTGCTTGATGTGGGGTGGTATCCCGATTCCAGCCCAGAGGGAGAGTTTCGTGCAGTCTTGCTTCGTGGTGAAGACTGGGAGAGTCCTGTGGTGGTTTGCGAGACTCGCAGGCTTTCTGTCCTGGTTGAGAGTATTGAGGGGTGGATGCTTTGGCCGAATTTGTGAAACTTCTAATGCTGTTTGAATAGATGCCAAGCCGGTAGGCGTGGACGTGGTGCCCGTTCATGTTCCAGAGCGAGGCCCGAGCGCGGCTGCCGGTGGGAGGGACGCCTACCAGGGCTTGGCGTGAACGCGGCGCATCGGCGCTGAGAAGCCTGGGGACGGGAGCGGAGCCCGAAGGAAGCCGAAGGGAGCCGAGCCAATCCCAACGCAGCCGAGCGGAACCCAGCGCAGCCGAAGCAACGGGGGACAAGGGCGCACAACGGCGAGAAGAGCGTACACGTTCGCGTCGTCATCCTGTGCGCCTGAGCTGGCTGCCGAACTGGCGGGAAGTTTGAAGCTTCCGGGACGGAGCGCTACAGGTCGCTCCAGGTCCCCCGTGCAGGCCGTCCCCATCCGTCGCCACACGCCAGCTTCGGGCGGTGAGCGCCGCGTCCCACCCGGTGTTGCACGGCACCGGGTGGGACGTGTCTCTCTCTCTGGAGGTTGTCCCCATGCCGAGATGCAAACCGGCCGTTCCCCCGTCGCGCGTGCTCAAGGCGGAGTACGACGCCGTCCTCAACATCGGTGGTGTCGAGTTGCCCTGCTACGTCCTGAACAACGGCGTCCGTGCCCTCTCGCAGGCCGGAGTGCTCGCCGCGCTGGGGATGTCCCGCGGCAGCAGTTCGTCGAGCGGAGGGGACCGACTGGCCCGTTTCGTGGCTTTGGAGCGGCTAAAGCCCTTTGTTTCCGAAGGGTTGACCGCCGGGACCACTTCGCCCCTGCTGTTCCATCCGAAGGGCGGTGGTCCAGCCATCAAAGGCTACGAGGCGACGGTGCTGGCCGACCTGTGCGACGCCATCATGCGGGCGGACATTGAGGGCGTGCTCCAGAAGCAGCAGGCCCACATCGCGAGGCAGGCCCGCGTGGTGGCGCTCGGATTCATGAAGTTGGGCATCATCGGTCTGGTGGACGAGGCCACGGGCTACCAGCAGCAGCGCGCGCCCGATGCCCTCCAAGCGCTGCTGGACAGGTTCCTTCGAGAGGAGCCCAGTACCTGGGAGAAGCGCTTCTTCTCGGACTTCTACGAGCCGTTGTACCGGGTGTGCGGAATGCAGCCTCGCGGGGGAAATCACCCTCGGCTCTTCGCGTCCATGACGCGGTTCCTTGTGTACCGCCGTATCCTTCCGCCTGGCGCGCTTGAGGTCCTCGATGAGCGGAACCCCGCCGACGAGCGCGGGCAGCGGCGCGTGCGGCACCACCAATTCCTGACAGCCGAAATCGGCGTTGGTGCGCTTCGTGAGCACCTTGCGGAGCTACGCGCGCTCATGCGGTTGGCAGGGTCGCTGGATGAGCTGATCTGGTATGTGGACAGGGCCTTCCCTCTCGCTGGCAAGACGAAGGAACTCCCGTTCTTCCAGCCGCCCGTGGCGGAGCCCCCACGCCGCCGCGCGGGAGACTCGCCCACCACCTCGCGGTAGGCAACGCGTCCTGGTGTTCCGAGCGGGAACTCCGCTCTGTGGCCCTCGTCCACGCTCCCGCCGAACATGCCCAGCATGAGCAGGCTGATTCTCGGCGGGAGGCAGTAGGGCATGGAGCGCTTCCCCTTCACCCCGGACTACGGAGTCCAGGCGGACTCGGTGCCCCGGGTGCGCAAGGCGCAGTTCGGCGAGGGCTACACCCAGCGCTCCGGGGACGGGCTCAACCCCGTCCTGCGGCGGTGGGCCCTCCAGTTCTCCAACCTGACGAAGGTGGACGCGGACGGCCTGGAGGCCTTCCTGCGCGCCCGTGCGGGTGTCGAGGCCTTCGAGTTCGTCACCCCGGACACGGCCTGGGCCGTCACCGCGCAGCCCTTCGGGGTGGGGGACGGGGCGCGGAAGCAGTGGCTCCTCCAGCGGCCACTCTCCCCGGAGGTGCCGGAGCTGCTGGTGCCCGCCGCGGACTGGACGGCACCGCCCACCGTGTACGTCGCGGGCGTCGCCCAGATTGAGGGCACCACCTACGTGCTCTCCGCCTCGGGCCTCGTCACCTTCACCGTGGCGCCCGTCGTCGGGGACGCGCTCACCTTCACGGGCGCGGGCGAACTGGTGGCCCACGTCGTGTGCGAGGAGTGGCACCGCACGGCGAAGGGCTTCAACGCCTACGACGTCACCGCGACCTTCCAGGAGGAGGCAGGGTGAGTATCGCCAGCGACATCCAGAAGCTGGACGCGGGGGCCCTCGTGGAGCTCTTCGTCCTGGACGCCACCAGCTTGCCGGGCGGGGGCGTCAGCTACTTCCACGCGGGCACCAATGGGCTCCGCGGGCCCGTCGTCTGGCAGGGCATGGCCTACGAGCCCTGGGCCATCCAGGTGAAGGGCTTCGACAAGTCCGGCATGGGCCGGCTGCCCAGGCCCACCCTGACGCTCGCCAACGTCGCCGGCACCATCGGCGCCATGGCCAGGGACTTGAACGACCTGCTGGGCGCGCGTGTCCTCCGGAAGCGCACCTTCGTCCGCTACCTGGACGCGGTGAACTTCCCCGGGGGCGTCAACCCCACCGCCTCGCCGCTGGACGCCTTCCCGGACGACGAGTTCGTGGTGGACCAGAAGACGGTGGAGAACAAGCACGTCATCGAGTTCAGCCTGGCCGCGAAGTGCGACCTGGACGGCGTCCGCATCCCCCTGCGCATCATCACGCAGCTGTGCCCCTGGGAGTACCGCGGGGAGGGCTGTGGCTACGCCGGGCCCCCGGTGGCGAAGCTGGACGACACGCCGACGTCCAGCGCCGCCGAGGACCGCTGCGGGAAGCGCCTCGCTAGTTGCAAGCTGCGTTTCGGGGAGAAGAGCGTCCTTCCGTTCTGCGGCTTCCCGGCCGTTGGGCTCATCCGGTAGAGGGCTGTACGTCTTTCCTTTCTTCCTGGGGAAGCGTCGGACCTGTAGGTTTGACTTCATTTGGCAGTATTCTTGTGCTCATCTCATCTTCGAGTAGCTCTATTGCGGAGTCTATTAGGTTTGGTTTTTCGAGCCGGCGCGCGGCCTCTTCTGGGCCGAGGTGTATGCCGGACAGGAGTTCTATATCGGTTATTGCTCCCTGTATTTGCGCAATTACGTCCATTGCCTTTTTATATAGCCCGCGCCCAAGTAGCATCCTGTTTATTACAACGGTGTTCCGGGCTTCGTTGCACGATGCGTCTGCATCGTGCAGTTGTTTGCGTCTGAGTATTTCTTTGACTTGATTTATGCCGGCCTCTCGATTTGCCACGAACTTCTGAATTGCGCTCCTTGCCTCAAGTCTGGGGGTCTTGGCCTCTCGGAGCACCTTGACTATGTCGGACTTGCTGAATCCTTCGAATGTTTGGGCCCTGGATAGGCCGATCAGTCCGAGATATTTTCCCTGTGCGATGCGAATTTCCTTTGCGATTCTGAGGAACTCTTCATGTATGGCGCCTGTTGCGAGCTGGGCTCTTATGATTTGCTTGTCGAGTTCGTGTCGAAGCTGATCGTTCTTTGTGTTTAGTTCTGATTTTGCATGTTCTAGTGCTGTGTTTGTATCCAATTGGAGCTGGGCCTTTAGGATGTCCGCTTTTGCTGTTGCTTGTGTGTTTAGCTGGAGCTTGTAGTGTTCTAGTTTTTGGTCGAAGTGATCCTGGAGGAATCGATCGGCTATGCGTTGAACGGTGAAGATGAAGATGGCGATAAATGTTGCTCCTCCGCCTAGTGCGGAGAGGATGGTTTCTATCGTGCTCATTGGGCTTCCTGATGTTCTCGGGTGACGCAGCTCAACTAGCGTCGTTGCCCACAGACGTGACCGTCAAGTATTGGTTGAGAGTTGGTTTGCTCCCCGTACTCGGTCGCGGACTCTGTCCACGCATGCCGCGACTCTCTCAAGATGGTCAATTCTTGCCGGCTGACGCTGGCCGATGACGTCCTGCATGCCGCGCTCGGCCACGCCCAGGCGGACTTCCCCCGCGAGTCCTGCGGCCTCGTGGTGCGGGTGGACGGCGCCCAGCGGTACCGCCCCTGCCGGAACCTCGCCGACGGCCAGGCGCACTTCGTCCTGGCGCCCGAGGATTACGCACGGGCGGAAGGGGAGGGGGAGGTGGTGGCGGTGGTGCACTCCCACCCCAACGCCGCGCCGGAGCCGAGCGAGGCGGACCGGGTGATGATGGAGCGCTGGGGGCTGCCCTGGCTCATCCTCAACGTGCCCGTGGGGCACTGGCGCCTCTGGTACCCGGACGGCTACCGGCCGCCGCTGGTGGGCCGCACCTTCAGCCACGGCGTCCTCGACTGCTACACCCTCATCCAGGACTACTACCGGGAGCGCCTGGGCCTCGCGCTGCCCGACTTCGAGCGCCCGGACAACTGGTGGGCGAAGGGCGGCAACCTCTACCTGGAGGGCTTCGGCCGCGCGGGCTTCGTGGACGTCACCGGGCAGCCCCCGCGCGAGCACGACGTCCCCCTCATGCAGCTGCGCGCCCCGGTGCCCAACCACGCGGGTGTGTACCTGGGCGGGGACGTCCTCCTGCACCACGTCATGGGGCGCCTCTCCACCCGGGAGACGTACTCGGGCTTCTGGGCGCGCATCACCCAGCGCGTCGTGAGGCACGCCTCCCGATGCTGACGACAATCGTCCTGGGCGGGCCCCTGGGGAAGCGCTTCGGGCGCGTCTGGAAGCTCGACTTGTCCGTGCCTGCGCGCGTCGGCCCATCGTGAACACTCAGATCGGAGCATCGTGATCACCGAGTTCGGCCCATCGTGGACAGGAGGTTCGGCCACGTGGGCACGGAGTTCGGCCGTGTGAACAGGGAGTTCGGAGC
>NZ_JAYESI010000160.1:0-279 GCF_041903675.1 Corallococcus sp. RDP092CA
GGTAGTTGGACACGCCCCGGTGCTCAATCGCCACGCCCTTGGGCTTGCCCGTGCTGCCCGACGTGTAGATGACGTAGGCCAGGTTGCCCGCCCCCACCGTCGTCACCGGCGCGTCTTCACGCTCGCGCGAAATGGCACGCTTCCAGTCCCCGTCCAGGCTGATGAGCTGCTGGGTGGTGACGGGCAATTCATCCGCCAGCGCGTCCTGCGTCAGCACCACCGGCACCTGTGTGTCCTCCAGCATGAAGGACAGCCGGTCCAACGGGTACTTCGGGTCCA
>NZ_JAYESI010000161.1:0-277 GCF_041903675.1 Corallococcus sp. RDP092CA
GCGCCGCGGTGCCCACGAGGTCCGCGTCCCGCACCTCGGCTTCCACGCGGTAGAGTTCGAGGATGAGGTCCATTGCCTCCCGGGCTTCCGGCGCGGTGGGCAGCGCCTCGAAGAAGCGACGACGCAGGTGGGCCCAGCAGCCGACGCGCATGCGGCCCTCCGGCAGCGTCACCGCGTTGTAGCCGGTGTACCCGTCCACCACGAGCGCGCCCCTGGTGCCGCCCAGCACGTCCTTGGGCGTCTTGCCGGCGCGGCCCAGGCTGACGCGGTAGCCGAT
>NZ_JAYESI010000162.1:0-270 GCF_041903675.1 Corallococcus sp. RDP092CA
CGGTTTGCAGGAATCGACATCGGCAGTCAGACGCATGTGGTGGCGGTGGTGGACGAGGCGGGGCAGGTGCTGCTCAAGCCCCAGTCGGTGAATGAGGACGCCGAGGGCTACCAGGCCTTGGTGCAGGTGCTGGGCAGTCCTCAGGACGTGCTGGTGGCCCTGGAGGCCACCGGGCACTACTGGAAGAACCTCTTCGCCCACCTGGCTGCCGCGGGCTTCCAACTGGCCCTTCTCAATCCGGTGCGCACCCGGCGGTTTGCCGCCGAGGAC
>NZ_JAYESI010000163.1:0-268 GCF_041903675.1 Corallococcus sp. RDP092CA
TCGGGATTGAGTCGTGGCCACGACGTGTGCGGGGCGTCGAGCGCGCCGGTGCCGTACGCCGCGTCTGGAGCCAGCGATGGACCTGCCGCGAGGTGCCGCCAAAGCCCTTGACGCGAATCTCACGCCAAAGGGCGAGTGCATTCTCGCAGCCAGCGGACTGCCTCTGTGCAAGGTACGCCACGAAGGGGTCGAGGATACTTGGACCGGGGAGTCGAACCGCACGCTCTGGAAAGGTTTCCGCGTGGGCGTACTTGCGCACCGTTGCTCG
>NZ_JAYESI010000164.1:0-261 GCF_041903675.1 Corallococcus sp. RDP092CA
ACGTCACGCGGTGGTGACGGAGGAGGGAGGCGAGCTCCTCCAGGGAGAGGGAGTGGGGAGGAGCGAGGACGAGCTTCGAGCCGTGGAGGAGTGCGCCCCAGATTTCGAGGGTGGAGGCGTCGAAGGCAACGGGTGCGGCATGGAGCCAGACTTCGTCGGGCCCGAAGCGCATGAAGGAGCTGCCGAGCACCAGCCGGGAGATGCCGCGGTGAGGCACGCAGACGCCCTTGGGGCGGCCGGTGCTGCCGGAGGTGAACATGA
>NZ_JAYESI010000165.1:0-261 GCF_041903675.1 Corallococcus sp. RDP092CA
CGGGCAGGTCCGCCTCGATGGCATACACCTCCGCCATGAGCCGCAGCACTTCTTCGCACGCTGGCGCGAATTGCTTCGCCTCGAAGAATTTGCGGCGCACGTGCGCCCAGCAGAAGGCCAGCGTCGCTGGGGCAGGCCCGTCCGGGCCCGACTTCGTCGCCGTCTGGTATGCCGCGTACCCATCCACCAGGACGACTCCGGCGTAGTCACCCAGCACCGTCCTGGCCGTCGCGCCGGAGCGGCTGGGGAGGATGCGGTGGA
>NZ_JAYESI010000166.1:0-259 GCF_041903675.1 Corallococcus sp. RDP092CA
GGTGAAGCCCGAGGAGCGGGTGGGCCTGTACGTGGAGCGCTCGGAGGCGATGGTGGTGGGGCTGCTGGGCATCCTGAAGACGGGGGCCAGCTACGTGCCGTTGGACCCGTCCTTCCCGCCGGAGCGGCTGGAGTACATGAGGGAAGACAGCGGGATGGCGGTGCTGGTGACGCAGCAGTCGCTGAGGGAGGGGCTGGAGACGGCGACGACGAAGGTCGTGTCGCTGGACGGAGACGCGGACGTCCTCGGAAGCGAAGAC
>NZ_JAYESI010000167.1:0-258 GCF_041903675.1 Corallococcus sp. RDP092CA
GGCAGCGTCACCGCGTTGTAGCCGGTGTACCCGTCCACCACGAGCGCGCCCCTGGTGCCGCCCAGCACGTCCTTGGGCGTCTTGCCGGCGCGGCCCAGGCTGAAGCGGTAGCCGATGAGCCACTCCCCCTGGGGCGTCTGGGTGAGAAACGTCCAGAGGTAGCCCCGACGAGTCTTCTTCACGTCCAGCACGCGCAGCGGTGTCTCGTCGGCCCACACCACCTCCGCCGAGGCGATGCACTGCAGGAGGTGCGAGGAC
>NZ_JAYESI010000168.1:0-255 GCF_041903675.1 Corallococcus sp. RDP092CA
CGAGGGCCTCGTCGAGCAGCGTGTGCAACTCCGGGGCACCGTCGGTGAGGACTACCACGCGCAAGGAGGGAAGCTGGCCCAGGAGGGCTTCCACGTCGAGGGCCAGCCGCCGGGCCAGCTCCTTGCCACCCCTGGCCGGCATGCGCCCGTAGCGCAGGGTGGAAAGGGCCTCGCCCTTCGCGTCATGGAAGGTCAGACAGGCCACGTAGGCCATGCGCCAGACGACGTCGACGGGCCTCTTCGCGGCGCCGCGTC
>NZ_JAYESI010000169.1:0-255 GCF_041903675.1 Corallococcus sp. RDP092CA
TGGTGGACCTGGGCTTCCCCGAATTCACCCGCCACGTGAAGGACCTGGGCAGCGAGCTGGCGTGCGCGTTGCTGGAGAAGTACCCCACGGCCGAGGCCTTCCGCGCCGCGCGCATGCGAGAGGTGGCTTACCTGCGTTACGACGGCCGGCACTTCGTCGGCCGCGAGCTGGCCGAGGCCCTGCTGCAAGCGGCCAGGGTGAGTGTCGGGGCCCACCATGGCGAGGCCTGGCGCGTCCAGGTGCGCTACGCGTGCG
>NZ_JAYESI010000016.1:0-186308 GCF_041903675.1 Corallococcus sp. RDP092CA
GCAGAACTTTGTGCCTTTGATGGTGTTTCAACCCACGCTCCGCCCCGAAGAGCGGAGCGACTCCAGCCGCAGCCGGTCCAGCTCGGCTTCCGACTGGTTTCAACCCACGCTCCGCCCCGAAGAGCGGAGCGACACTGACTTCGACGTGGCCAACCTGTTCAGCGCCTCAGTTTCAACCCACGCTCCGCCCCGAAGAGCGGAGCGACTCGACGAGCTGCCGCGAGTGCTCGACCGTCGTGGCGTTTCAACCCACGCTCCGCCCCGAAGAGCGGAGCGACTGATGGGAAGCAGCGCGGACTGGTCCTTTGAGCTGTTTCAACCCACGCTCCGCCCCGAAGAGCGGAGCGACGAGCTGTGGCTGGCGCGACGCTCGCTCAGGTTCAGGTTTCAACCCACGCTCCGCCCCGAAGAGCGGAGCGACTCCACGCGCTTCGCGATTGCCGGGCGCATGGTGGCGTTTCAACCCACGCTCCGCCCCGAAGAGCGGAGCGACGACGCATGCCGCGCCGTAGCCGAGTAGCGCGCCGACGTTTCAACCCACGCTCCGCCCCGAAGAGCGGAGCGACCACCACGTCCGGTCCCATTGGTCATGGTCGCCAAGTTTCAACCCACGCTCCGCCCCGAAGAGCGGAGCGACGGCGGACAATGCGACGTTGGTTGATGGCATCCGGTTTCAACCCACGCTCCGCCCCGAAGAGCGGAGCGACCGACACGGCTGAGGCTCAGGTGGAGGAGTTGAAGTTTCAACCCACGCTCCGCCCCGAAGAGCGGAGCGACTTCTGCTCCAGGTTCTTGAGCGACTGGGGCACGTTTCAACCCACGCTCCGCCCCGAAGAGCGGAGCGACGCTTGCCCTCCACCACGGTGTCTCGCATCACGGGGTTTCAACCCACGCTCCGCCCCGAAGAGCGGAGCGACGAGGCGCAGCTCTACACCACGATGCGACCGTTCGGTTTCAACCCACGCTCCGCCCCGAAGAGCGGAGCGACGTCGCCTGCCCGATGTCCCCCAGCGCGTCTGCGTCGTTTCAACCCACGCTCCGCCCCGAAGAGCGGAGCGACGCAGCCGCCGCAACAGCGCCGCCAGATGCTGCTTGCGGTTTCAACCCACGCTCCGCCCCGAAGAGCGGAGCGACTGACGTTCGCCATCGATGGCCTGACGCTCTACGAGTTTCAACCCACGCTCCGCCCCGAAGAGCGGAGCGACCCTACTGGTCATAACCTATGAAGTTTCCAAAGAAAATCCGCCCATTTCCGCGAACCTCCACGCCCCCACTGTCCATCCTCGACAATCGGACCACGCCCTCCTCGCAACCCCGCGGACCCGCTCGGGTTTCTCCGAGCGCGAACCTCGGGCGGCCGCTCCGTCCATCCAGGTTCGCGGCGCACATCACACGATGAGCGGCCCCGTGGGATCCAGGGGCGGCCTCACTCCGTGGTGCTCGCACCGGGCCTCCTCGTCCGCGTGCAGGAAATAGAAGCGCAGGCTGTCCTTCGTCAGCTCCGCCTCATCCAACAACCGCTGGCGCAAGGCCACCCATTCGCGCTTCCCCACCCGACACTCAAACAACGAATACTGCACCCGGACCCCGTGGTCCTTGCACGCCTCCGCGATGCGCCGCAGCCGCCGGGCCCCCGCCGCGTCATCGTTCGCCACGTCGTAGCAGACCAGCACGAGCATCCCCTCTCACCTCACCCGGAAGGGCGGATACACCTCCAGGTCGCCCCGGATCACCCGCGCCAGCAACAGCGCCTGGAGATGCGGCACCCGGCCCCAGGGCACCTGCTGCCCGAGGAACTCGTGCTGGACCTCCACCTGCTTCGCCTCCTGGTATGCCACCAGGAACGTCTTCCTCGCCGCGTCGCTCATCCTCCACCCACCCGCGGCATCCTCCACGAAGTCACCCGGCCCCACCTGTCCCCGGTTCACCAACGACAACACCAGCCGGTCCACCACCGCCGCCCGCAGCTCCTCCATCAGGTCCAGGGCCAACGACAGCCGGCCCGGCCGCTCCTCGTGCAGATACCCCACCGCCGCGTCCAGCCCCACCCCCGCCGCGGCTCCCGCGCAGTCCTGCGCCAGCAACGCGTACCCGAACGACAGCAGGGCGTTGATGCGATCCTTCGGCGGCCTCCGGCTCCGCCCCCCGAACCGGAACGCCTCCTCCTCCCGCTTCACCAGCAGGGGAAACGCCGCGAAGTACTCCCGCGCCGCGTTCCCCTCCACACCTCGCACCGCGTCCAGCGTCCCGGCGCGCCCCAACGCTCGCAGGCTCGACGCCAACTGCTCCGCCGCGTCCGCCAGGCCCTGCCTCCGGACCTCCGCCGCGTCGCGCCTCGCGTGCAGCAGGAACTGCCGCGCGTTGTAGACCTTGCCCGCCACCATCGCCCGCGCCAGCTCCAGCGTGCGGGCCGCGTCGTCCGCGCACCGGAACTGCCCCCGGCGCAGCACCACGTTCCCCCCAGGCACGCCCTCCACCCGCGCCAGGGAACGCCCCGTGGGAGAGAAGAACGCCACGTGCACGCCCGCCTCCGCCAGCGCGGACATCAGCTCCGGCGACACACCCACCCGGCCAAAACACACCACCGACGCCAGGTGCTGCAACGGCACCTGGATCCGTGTCGTCTCCTCCACCCGGACCACCACCGTCTCGTGGTCCTTGCGCAGGTACGCCCCGTCCGTCGTCACGAAGAGCGTGTTGAGCTGAAGGCTCACTCCCCCTCCTCCAGGTTCAGCATCCGCGCCAGATGCCGGGCCGCCCGTCCCGGCTGGGACACCGGCTCCGGCAGACAGCGCGCCCGCAACGAGCACGGCGGGCACCGCGCGTCGAACACCGCGCGCGGCACCCGCCGCTCCTGGATGAAGCCCGCCAGCCGGCGCGCCGCGGCCTCCGTCTCCTGCCGCAGCGCCACGTCGAACCGCACGCCCACCCGCCGGTGGCTCGCGCCGTAGAAGAGCGCGCCCTCCGGCACCGCCACGCCGTGCATCTCCTCCAGGCACAGCGCCTGGGCGCACAGCTGCACCCGGTCCGCGCGCTCCGACTTCAGCCGCCCCCGCTTGTGCTCCACCGGGAAGGGCCGCCACCCTCCCGGCACCGACGCGTCCGCGTGGTACTCCACCGCGTCCGCCTGCCCCACCAGACCCAGCCGCTCCGAGCGCAGCGGCAGCGCCCTCACCACCCTCCCGGCCCCACGGCGCTCGCTCCCCGCCCGGTCCACCCGTTCATGGAAGAGCCTCCCCGCCACGGTCGCCGCGTCCTCCTCCCAGACCCGCTCGACGTGGATGTGCGCCGCCTGCCGCTCGCAGTACACGAGGTGCTGCAAGCCAGAGATGGGCACCAGGGCATCGGACTCGCTGGGCCCTCCGCTCATCCGCCCAGCTCCATCACCTCCACGCCCTGCGGGACGCTGCCCACGCTCAGCGCGTAGTCCGCGAAGTCACGCGGCGGCTTCGAGTCGTCCTTGCGCCGCACCGACACGGCGTCGAACAGCTTGTGCGCGGGCGCGTTGCCCAGCTCACTCGCGTGCCGGAACACCAGCAGGCGCCGCGTCGCCATCAGCCCACGCGCGGCGCTCCGGTCGTGGTCGAACATCTCCACCAGCGCCTTCCACAGCAGGTCCAGGTCCGCCTCGCCGAAGCCCGTCTGCTTCGCCAGCGACGGCGACACGAAGCCGTGCGCACGGTACAGGCCGTAGGGCACCGTGGTCTTGCGGCCCATGGTGCGGTTGTCTCCGCCCTGGTTGTCCGCCTCCTTCTGCGTCGCCACCGCCATGCGCGTGATGGTGTGCTCCGCCGACACCACCGGGTCCAACGACCGTCCGAACGTGAGCTGCACCGGCCCCCGCACCTGCCCCGCGTTGGCCTCCTTCAGGGACATCACCGCCCCGAAGGTCCGCACGTCGAAGTAGCGCCGGCACATCTCGCCGCGCACCTTGCGCACCACCTCTCCTTCCGAGGACTTGCGCGGCTTCTTCTCCGCCTTGCCCTTGCCCTCCCCCTTCGGCGAGTCCGCCGCGGCCTCCGCCCCGGGCTCCTGCGCCTTCAGCCCCAGCCGCGCGTACGCCTCCGCGTGGAGCGCGGAGAGCACCCCGCGCTCCTTCACGTAGATGTCATGTCCATCCGCGTCGCCGTGGACGAGCTGCACGTAGTTGCGCACCTTGCGCTTGAGGCACACGTCGGTGACGAGCCCGTGGCCCGTCTCCGGGTCGATGCGCGGCAGGTTGCCCGCGTCGGGGTCACCGTTCGGGTTGCCATCCTTCACATCGAACAACAGGACGAAGTCGTAGCGGTTCTTGAGGTCGGACATGGGTCATTCACTCCAAAAAGACAGACAGGGGAGAAGGTGGGTTCAGGTCTCGGGCTGCTCGGCGTCCGCGGATGCCGCCTTGCGGAAGAAATCCTCGCGTTGCTGGTAGTAGCCCACGGCGAACAGGCCCTGGGCCTCCAGCGTCAGCGTGTGGGGCCAGGACTTCGAGGGGAACCGGTCCATGATCTGCCCCATCAGCTTGTCCAGCCAGCGGCCCGAGCGATCCGCCTTCGCCGCGTGGGCCGTCGAGAGCCGGATCAGCCTGGGCATCACGACGCCCGGGTTCGCCATCGCGGCGCCGAAGTAGCGGTCCTTGATGCTGGCGTTCACGTTCCCCAGCGCCGCGTACTGGAGCCGCTCCAGCACGGCGAACAGCCGGCCCAACTGATAGGACACCTCGGGACTGTCTGGGTTCAGCGCCATGGATACCTCCGGGAGTCGAGGGGAGAGCCGCCGCAGCCGGAGCAGCGTGGCCTTGATGAGCGCGCAACGCGCGTACAGCAGGAAGCCGGGGGCATCGCCCTTGTCGGGCACGCGCAGGCGGCGCAGGGCCGCCGCCAGCAGCTCGCGAGGCAACGGGCGGCGCATCATCGCCGCGCCCAGGAGCTTGCCGGCCAGATCCGGCGGATTGCCATTCCGCCCCGGCGGCTCCACGGCCCGCAGCAACTGCCACAAAGGCAGGGGCCGGCCCCGGCCTCCCTCCAGCCGTAGATCGTCGAACCACTCCCCCAGGCTCTGCTTGAGGTCGCGGACCGAGGACTCGAACCACTCGCGCACCACCACGCGCGCCGCGTTGCCTCCCAGCACCAACGCATAGAAGGGCCTGTCATCGAACGCCGCCGGCTCCAGGCCTCGCAGCGGAGCCTCCGCGAAGTGGAGCGCCTGCCGCACACCCGGCGGGCTCGAGGTCTCCTGCTGCGTGGCCGGCGCGTCGAGCAGGGCCAGCAGCGCATCCACCGCCTGCTCGGCCTCGCGCGTCCAGAAGACCGCCACCGCGTCCTCGCCGAGCGCCACCCCTCGCCGGAAGCGCCGCTCGCCATCTCCCGACAGCATGTGGTTGAGCGCCGTGACGTAGCCCTCCGCCACGGGCCGGGAGATGGGCGCGTTGTAGCCCTGGTCCAGGCCGTGGGAGCAGAACGCCTCCTCGTTGAAGGACACCAGCGACGCCCCCGCAGGCTGGGCGTTCGGCACCCGCTTGATGGACGGATGCAGGCGGGCCACCGGCCCCCACCGCCCCGTCACCAGGCACCGCATCGGCGGTCCTCCGTCTTCCTCCTCCGCGCTCCGCTTCCGGCGCCAGGCCTCGCGCAGCGCGGGCCGCTCATGCACCAACTGCACGTCATCCCCGGACCACCGGAAGGCCAGCCGCTCCTCACCGGTCCACTCGGCGCGCTGCTTCAGGATGCGCGGCAGCTCCGAGTCGAGCCGCCCCAGGAACGCGGCCACGGCGCGCGCCGCCGGGTCTTGAGTCTCCTTCGCCGCCGCGTCCACCAGCTCTCGGAACGCCGCGTTGCGCTCGGGGTTGCGGCGCGCCTTGGCCTCATCTCCACCGTGAGCCAATACATACTTGGCGTTGTCCACGAAGAAGCCGGGCAGGATGGCGTTGGCCCGCTTGGGGATGCGCGGCACATCCCGTCGGGGAACCCGGCCCTTCTCATCCGCGGTGGGCACCAGCGTGAGGAAGCGGCCGTCGTCCGCCACCACCAGGAAGAAGTCCACGGCCAGCGGCTCGACGTCGGGGTCCTCCAGCAGCCCCTCGCGCAGCGCATACTCATACAGCGCGCCAACCATCATGGGCGCACCTCCCCACCCTGCTCGCGCAGCACGGCTTCCAGTGGCGGCACCGTCAGCCGCCCCCCGGTCAACCTCGCGTCGAAGAACAGCGGCACCACGCCGTCCTGCCGATAGTCGAAGTCGTAGAACATCAGGCCCAGCGGCCGATCCACCTCCGGCTGGATGGGCACCACCTCCTCGGGCGCGGGCTCCACCGCCGCCGCGAACTCGCGGCAGCCCAGGTACGGGGCCTGGAACGTCTGCCCCTTCTCCAGCCGGCGCTCGAACATCTCCTCGAACTTGCGCAGGTTGTCCTCGGGCCCGGCGCGCTCCGTCAGGTGGAAGGAGGCGGACACCACGTAGTCCACGTTCTTCAGCGCCACCGTGTTGCGCTGGGCCCGGCGGTCCGGGTCGCTCGCGTAGAACTCCGTCCCCAGCGACATCCGCTGCTTCACCTCGTTGCGGCGGAAGCTCACCCACTGGATGGGCGCCAGCACCGCCACCTCGTGCACGCGCCAGCGGATGGCGGGCTTCCACAGCACCGACTCCACCAACCCCCGCGCCGCCGAGGGCGTCATCACCTCGTAGCTCACCCGCTCCACCTTCATCTCCGGCCGGCTGAAACACGCCACCGGCCCCCGGGCCCGGAGACGAAACACCCGGCTCACCTGTGCACTCATGTCGCCCTCCCGCGTGTCGTTCGCGCGTTCATCAACTGACCAGCTTCTCGGGGGCCCACGTCCCCACGCGCTCGGGCACCAACCCCAGACGCTTGTCGTAGGCCCCCTCCGCGGCCTCCAGGACCACCACCGTCTCCGCCACCCAGCGGGCGCAGTGGCTCTTCAGCCAGGCCTCCCGCTTCCCCTTCTCCACGTTCACCGTGAAGCGTTGCAGGCGCCGCAAGCGCTCACGCGAGGGCCCCAGCCGCTCCAGCTCCGCGACCGCCTCCCGCGCATCGCCATACGGAACGACCACCGGCGCGGACCAGTCGTCCTCGATGAACTGGAACAGCTCCGCCGTCGTCCTGAAGCACAGGGCCTCCCGGAGCGGCAGGAGGCCCTTCGCGTCCAGGGACTTCGCGCTGTAGAGCCCATGGAAGTAGCGCTGGAACAGGGCCGGGTCGAAGAGGTCCAGGTCCGGCGCCTCCGCGCGCAGCCCCTGCGTCACCGCCATCGCGGTCCGCGCCACGCCCCTCGGCGGCTTCGTGGGCGACAGGAACACGCGCAGCTCTCCGCCCTCCTCCAGCCGGCCCTCGCGGTTGCACCGGCCCGCGGCCTGGGCCAGCGCGTCCAGCCCGCCCAGCGCGCGGTAGACCACGGGGAAGTCCAGGTCCACGCCCGCCTCCACGAGCTGCGTGGACACCACGCGCACGGAGTCGCCCCTCGCCACCGCCTCGCGGATCCTCCCCAGCACCTCGCCCCGGTGCGCCGCGCACATGAGCGCGGACAGGTGGAAGGTGGATTCGTCACCCAGCCGCCGGTCCAACGCCTCGCAGACCTCGCGCGCATCCGCACGCTTATGCACGATGGCCAGCACGCTCCGCTCCGCCGCCAGCTCCTCCGCCAGGTGCTCGTGCGACAGCGGCTCCTCCGACGCGGGCCAGCGCACCCGGACCCGGCGCAGGCGCCCGAAGGCCTCGCGCGGCTCTGGCGCCAGCTCCCGCACCTGCTCGAAGCCCTCCAGCAAGCCGGGGCGTCGTCCCAGCGCGGGCTGGGTCGCGGTGCAGATGACCACCGACGCGCCGTAGTCCGTCACCAGCGTTCGCAGCACGTCCAGGATGGGCGCGAGCAGGTCGGGCGGCAGCGTCTGCGCCTCGTCCAGCACGATGACGCTGCCCGCCAGCCGGTGCAGCTTGCGGCACGGCCCGGGCCGGTTCGCGAACAGGCTCTCGAAGAGCTGCACGGTCGTCGTCACGATGACCGAGCGGTCCCAGTTCTCCGCCGCCACGCGGTTGCGGCTCGTCTCCCGCTGCGGGTCCCCACCGGAGTGGTGCTCCAGCACCGCGTCCTCGCCCAGCGCCTCCGCGTAGACGGCCGCGTTCTGCTCGATGATGGAGGTGAATGGGATGGCCACCACCACCCGCTCCAGCCCGTTGCGCGCCGCGTGCTCCAGCGCGAACGCCATCGACGCCAGCGTCTTGCCGCCCCCCGTGGGGACCGTCAGGCTGAAGATTCCAGGGCGCTCCGCGGCCTTGGCCAGACACGAGGCCAGCACCTCGGAGCGCACCCGGTTCACCTCCGACAGCGGTCCGCGCGCCCGCACGCGCGCCTCCAGCCGCTCCAGGTGCGCGCGCAGCCGGTCGCGCAGCGCTTCGATGGAGGGACCACCGCCGCGCAGCGCGGCCCTCCCGGCGTCGAAGAAGGCCTCCGTGTCCAGGAAGTCCGCGTCACAGAGCGCGGAGAAGCTCATCCGGATCCACATCTCCAACCGCCGGCTCCGCTCGCGCGCCGACTCCTGGCCCCCCGGCCTGGGGGCCAGAAAGGACGGAACCGCCGGGCGCGCATGGGGGCGCAGCAGCCCCTCCGGGATGGGCCACTTCAGGGCCTGCGCGTACAGCGCCTGACGGTCCGGCGCGTTGAGCCGGTCCAATTCGAGCTGCTCCTTGTCCGCCAGGCCGCTGTGGTGTCCCGCGATGATGAACGCCAGGAACAATCCCTGACCGCCCAGCATCGCCCGCGCATGCAGCGCTCCCGCCGTGGAGTGGTCTCGCGGGCCCACCGGCCCCTGCTGCTCCAGGTGGGCCTCGATGCCGTTCTCACGGCGGATCATGTTCTGGAACGCGACCGTGTACTTCCCCAGGTCGTGCCACCGGCCCGCGAGCCGCGCCCACTCCTCGGAGCCGAAGCGCCGCGCGAACCGCGCAGCCAGCTCGCCCACGGCCTCCAGGTGCTCCTCGAGCAGGTGCGGCCGGCCCTGCTCATCCACGTGTGCCCAGGCCGCGTGTGCATCAGACAAAATGTGCCCCCCTGGCGATGAGTGGCGTCAGCATGGAGCAAGGCCCATGCGCGCCGGCATCCCCCAGAAGAGGCATGGTGAGACAGCGGACGATGTGTCTTGAACGTCTCCGCTACGGCGGCCCGACCTGGACCTCCAGCTGCACATCCGAGAGCAAGCCGAGCACCTCGTCCCGATAGGGCAAGCCCCCCTGCGCCCCCAACCGCGTCGTCGCGATGGCCGCGGCCGCCTGAGCGAAGCGCGCGGCGGTGAGCAGCGGCTGGGACTCCGCCAGGGAGACGGCCAGCGCCGCGGAGAACGCATCCCCCGCTCCGGTGGAGTCCACGCTGTCCACCGGCAGCTCGGGCAGCCACGCCTCCTCCTCCCGTGACAAGAGCAGGCTGCCGCCCGGCGCCGCGATGATGGCCGCGCCCACGCCGCGCATCAGCAGGTTGCTCGCGGCACGGCTCGCGGAGGCCCGGTCATGCACCGGGATGCCCGTCAGCGTCCGGGCCTCGGCGGCGTTGGGCCGGATGACGTGGACATCTTCCAGCAACACCTCCGGCAGCGTCATGGCCGGCGCGGGATCCAACACCACCCGCACACCGGCGGCTCGCGCCAGCCGGACCGCCGCCTGGACCGCGGACAGCGGCACCTCCAACTGCACGAGCAGGACCTTCGCGGCGGCGATCCGCTCCGCGCTCCGCAGCACATCCCGGATGGAGAGCCTGTGATTGGCGCCCGGCGCGGAGAAGGTCTGCTTCCTCCCGCGCCCATCCACCATCACCAGCACCGCGCCAGCAGGCGCCTCCGGCTCGGACACCACCGACTCCAGCGACACGCCCTCCCGCTCCAGCCACGTCAGCTGCTCCAGGCCGCGCCGATCCGTCCCGACCCTCGCCACCAACGTGGCATCCGCCCCCAGCCTCACGGCGGCCACCGCGCCGTTGGCCCCCTTCCCTCCGAGCGCCTCCTGGAAGAGGTCCCCCTCCGCGCTCCCCCCCGTCTCCGGCAGCGACGGGCCGCGCACCAGGTAGTCCGTGGCCACGCCCCCCAGCACCGCGATGCGAGGACGCGGGCTCATGGCGGGACCTCGCCGGACAGGCGCTCCCGCGCGGCCGGAGCCAGGTGCTGGAGGAACCAGTTCCGGGCCAGCCCCGCCGCCTGCTTGAGCGTCCCCGGCTCCTCGAAGAGGTGGGTCGCGCCGGGAACGATCTCCAGCCGCTTGTGCGCGCGCAGCGCCTGCATCGCCTGACGGTTGAGCGCGATCACCTGCGTGTCGTCCCCACCCACGATGAGCAGCGTCGGCGCCCGCACCGCCGGCAGCACGGCGCCCGCGAGGTCCGGACGGCCGCCTCGGGACACCACCGCCTGAATGGCTTCGGGCGCACGCCCGGCGGCCACCAGCGCCGCCCCGACCCCCGTACTCGACCCCATCAACCCGAGTGGCTGGCTTCCCAGCTCCGGCACCCGCGCCAGCCACCGCGCGGCCCCCAGCAGCCGCCGCGCCAGCAGCTCGATGTCGAAGCGCAGGTGCCGCGTCCACCGCTCGGCCTCCTCCTCGTCCCGCGTGAGCAGGTCCATGAGCAGCGTCGCCAGGCCCGCGTGCTGAAACACGCCCGCGACGTACCGGTTGCGCGGGCTGAAGCGGCTGCTGCCGCTGCCGTGCGCGAACAGCACCACGCCCGAGGGCGCCTCCGGCACGCTCAGTGTCCCGTCCAGCCACACGCCGGGCTCCGCCTCCATCCGCACCGTGTGCTCCGTGATTCGTTGCTCAGCCATCCTTCAACCCTCCGCCGGGCTCACGGCGCCTGCGAGGCAGCCCCTTCTCCGTGCGCCGCTCGCGCCAGCAGCTCGCGCACCTCGTCGTCGGTGGTCTGCGTGAAGTCCTCGTACCATTGGCCCACCGCGTAGAACGGCGTCGGCGTGTGGACGCAGAGGACCGCGTCCGCCTCCCCCTGGAGCGACTCGCAGGTCTCCGGCGCCGCCACCGGCACGCCCATCACGATGCGCGCGGGGCGCTGCTGGCGGAGCGCTCGGAGCGCCGCCCGCATGGTGGAGCCCGTGGCCAGCCCGTCATCGACGAGGACCACCGTCCGCCCCTCCACGCGCGCCTGGGGCCTGCCGTCACGGAAGAGCCGCTCCCGCCGGAGCAGCTCCCGCGCCTCGCGCTCCGCCACCGCCGCGATGGCCGCCCCGGGGATCCCCAGCCTCCGCACCACGCCCTCATTGAGGACCTGGACCCCGCCCGTGGCGATGGCTCCCATGGCCAGCTCCTCGTGCCCCGGCGTGCCGAGCTTGCGCACCACGAACACGTCCAGCGGCGCGCCCAGCGCCCGAGCGACCTCGAACCCCACCGGTACGCCGCCGCGCGGCAGCGCCAGCACCAGCCGGTCCCCCCCACCCCCGAGCCGCACACGCAGCCGTTGGCCCAGCGCTCGGCCGGCGTCGAAGCGGTCTCGAAACAGTTGCATGTCATGCTCCCAGGACCTGCGAGACGTCCTCCCTCTTGAGGTGGAAGACCTGGGGGGCGGCAGCAAGGGCACCCTGCCTGCCCGCTCGCATCGCGCCCGGGTGACGGCGCGCTCGCCCAGCGCCCACCGCCCCGGGGCGGACACGACCGCGCCGTGTATGCCTTTGGGGCACCTGACCCGGCGATCAACCATTAACAAACATTTACATCCGCCCCTGCGCACATGACGCAGAGCGTCACCTGCCTATGGTCTGTTCCGCGTCAAAACCCCTCAGGAGTGCGTCAAAACCAACGCAGGGAGCCCCCATGTCGAAGGTCTATGAAGCGCCGGGTCAGAAGGGCAGCAAGGTCGAGTACAAGAGCCGCTACGGCAACTACATCGGCGGTGAGTTCGTCCCGCCCGTGAAGGGCCAGTACTTCGAGAACATCAGCCCCGTCACCGGCCGCCCCTTCTGCGAGATTCCGCGGTCCACGGCGGAGGACATCGAGAAGGCGCTGGACGCGGCGCACAAGGCGAAGGACGCGTGGGGCCGGATGGCCGCGGGCGAGCGGGCCAACATCCTGCTGAAGATCGCCGACCGCATGGAGCAGAACCTGGAGATGCTCGCCGTCTCCGAGACGTGGGACAACGGCAAGCCCGTCCGCGAGACGCTCGCCGCGGACCTGCCGCTCGCCATCGACCACTTCCGCTACTTCGCCGGCTGCATCCGCGGGCAGGAGGGCACGCTCAGCCAGCTGGACGACAACACCGTCGCCTACCACTTCAACGAGCCGCTCGGCGTCGTGGGGCAGATCATCCCCTGGAACTTCCCGCTGCTGATGGCCGCGTGGAAGCTGGCCCCCGCGCTGGCCGCCGGCAACTGCGTGGTGCTCAAGCCCGCGGAGCAGACCCCCGTCACCATCCTCAAGTTCGCGGAGCTGGTGGGCGACCTGCTCCCGCCCGGCGTGCTCAACATCGTGAACGGCTTCGGCATCGAGGCCGGCAAGCCGCTCGCCAGCAACAAGCGCATCTCCAAGATCGCCTTCACGGGTGAGACGACCACCGGCCGGCTCATCATGCAGTACGCCTCCGAGAACATCATCCCGGTCACCCTGGAGCTGGGCGGCAAGTCCCCCAACATCTTCTTCGAGGACGTCTTCGCCAGGGACGACGACTTCGCCCAGAAGGCGCTGGAGGGCTTCGCCATGTTCGCCCTCAACCAGGGCGAGGTCTGCACCTGCCCGTCGCGCTCGCTCGTCGCCGAGCGCTTCTACGACGAGTTCATCGCCAGGGCCGTGGAGCGCACGAAGCGCATCGTGCAGGGCAACCCGCTGGACACCGCGACGCAGATTGGCGCGCAGGCGTCCAACGACCAGCTGGAGAAGATCCTCAGCTACCTGGACATCGGCAGGAAGGAGGGCGCGAAGGTGCTCACCGGCGGCGGTCGCAAGACGCTGTCCGGCGCGCTGGCGGAGGGCTTCTACGTGGAGCCCACCATCTTCGAGGGCCACAACAAGATGCGCATCTTCCAGGAGGAGATCTTCGGCCCCGTCGTCGCGGTGACGAAGTTCAAGGACACGGCGGACGCGCTCGCGCTGGCCAACGAGACGCTCTACGGCCTGGGCGCCGGCGTGTGGACGCGCGACACCAACACCGCGTACCGCATGGGCCGCGGCATCCAGGCGGGCCGCGTCTGGGTGAACTGCTACCACCTGTACCCCGCGCACGCGGCCTTCGGCGGCTACAAGCAGTCCGGCATCGGCCGCGAGACGCACAAGATGATGCTCAATCACTACCAGCAGACGAAGAACATGCTCGTCAGCTACGACCCGAAGCCCATGGGCTTCTTCTAGGCCACGCCCATGCCCGTGCCGCGCGTCGACGTCACGCCGGCCGCCGAGGCCCTGCTCCGCAAGATGCAGGGCCTCCACGGCCCGCTCCTCTTCCACCAGTCCGGCGGCTGCTGCGACGGCAGCGCGCCCATGTGCTTCCCGCGCGGGGACTTCCGCGTGGGACAGGAGGACGTGTACCTGGGTGAAATCGTCGGCACGCCCTTCTACATCTCCGGCCCGCAGTTCCAGCTCTGGCGCCACACCCACCTCACCGTGGACGTGGTGCCCGGGCGCGGCAGCGGCTTCTCCGTCGAGGCCCCGGAGGGCGTGCGCTTCCTCATCCGCTCGCGCCTCTTCACCGACGACGAGCACCGCGCGCTCGAACAGGAGGGGCCGCCGCCCAAGGGGCCCCAGCACTGAAGGACAGGCGGGCCCCGGCCTCCCTCACGGCTCCGGGGGAGGCCGCGCCTCCGCCGCGCTCCGGGGCAGCCGCAGCGTGAAGGTGGCGCCCTGCCCCGGCTGGCTGTCCACGTCGATGCGGCCGCCCAGCGCCTCGACAATCTGGCGGCTGATGTAGAGCCCCAGCCCCATGCCGCCGTAGTGCCGCTCGCTCACCGCGCGCTCGAAGCGGCCGAAGAGGCGCGGCAGCGCGTCCGCCTCGATGCCGATGCCCTCGTCGCGCACCTCCAGCCAGGCCTCGTCGCGCGCGTCCACGCCCGCGCGCACCGTCACCGGGCAGCCCGCGCCGTACTTCGCCGCGTTGGTGAGCAGGTTCACCAGCACCTGCTCCAACCGCAGCGCGTCCCACTGGCCCGTCAGCGTGCGCGGCAGCTCCAGCTTCAAGGGACACCGCGCCTGCGCGAACACGTCCTCCAGCCGCTCCACCGCGTCGCGCGTGAGCTGCGCCAGGTCCACCTCCGCGCGCTCCAGCGACAGCTTGCCCAGGGACAGCCGGCTCACGTCCAGCAGGTTGTCCACCAGCGCCATCAGCCGCAGCACCTGCCGCTGCGCGGTGTTGAGCCTCCCCGTCACGGGCCCCGGCGCGCCGGCCGCCTCCAGCGCCCGGCCGATGAGGTTGTGCTGGAGGATGAGGCTGGTGAGCGGCGTCTTCAGCTCGTGGCTCGCCACGGAGAGGAACTCGTCGCGCAGGCGCACCGCGGCCTGGGCGTCGTGGAACAGGCGCGCGTTCTCCAGCGCCACGCTCACGCGCCGCGCCAGCTCCTCCGCCATGGTCACGTCCGCGGCCACCAGCGTGCGGTGGGGCTCGGCGGTGAACAGCGTGATGACGCCCAGCGTGCGGCCGCGCGCGCGCAGCGGCACCGACAGCACCGACGCGGGCGACAGGCTGTCCACCAGCGCCCGGTGCGCGTCGCTCGTGGAGACGGCGTCGCAGCGCTTGAAGTCCAGGCGCGACAGGAAGCAGACCTCGCCGGAGCGGAAGCACTGGAGCGCCGGGTGCGCGGGCCCCCGGCCCGTGCCGCCCAGCGCCGCCTTGAGCCGCGCGTCGTGCGTGGCCACGCGGTGGGCCGCCGTCACCCGCCGCAGCGTGCCGTCCGGCGCGGCCAGGTCCACCAGGCAGCCGGTGGCCACGTGGTCCACCACCAGCCGCGCCACCTCCGGCAGCGCCTCCTCCACGTCGTCCAGGCGCAGCGCCAGCACGCGGCTCGCGTCCAGCAGCAGTTGGAGCCGCTCCTCGGCCTCCTTGCGCCGGGTGACGTCCGCCATGGCGCCGGTGAACTCCGCCACCTTCCCGTCCGGCCCGGCGAAGGACTGCCCCACGCTGTGCAGCCAGCGCACGCCTCCGTCGCGGCGCACCACGCGGAACTCCAGCTCGAAGAAGCCCGGCGCCTCGCGCTGGAAGCGGAGGAACTCCGCCTCCACGTGCGGCCGGTCCTCCGGGTGGAGCTGCTCCAGCATGTCCCCCATCGGCACCGCGGAGTCCACCGCGGGCAGCCCCAGCATGTGGTTGAGCGCCGCGTCGCGCAGCTCCTTGCCGCGCACCAGGTCCAGGCGCCAGGTGCCGATGTCGCCCGTCACCAGCGCCTGCCGCAGCCGCTCCGTGCGCTCGCGCAGCGCTTCATAGAGCGCGGCCCGCTCCAGCGCCTGCGCGCACTGGTGCGCCAGCGCCTCCAGGAACGCGCGCTCCGCGGCGGGGAGGACGCGCGGCTCCGGCCACCCCAGCAGCAGCAGGCCCCGCGAGCGCGTCTCCCCCCACAGCGGCACCACCGCGCGGGCCCCCGGCCCCTGGCGGCGCGCGAGCGCCGCGTCCTCCGGGTAGCACGCGATGAACTCCTCCAGCGTCCCGAACCACTTCGCCTCGCTCCGGGGGGCCGGGGCCCCCGCTGGCGGCCGGGTGAACGCGGCCAGCGCCTCCTCGGCGTAGCCCAGCACGCGCAGCGGGCGCAGCCGGCCGTCCTCCTCCAGCGCCAGCACCGCGACGCGCGTGGCGCCGCTCGCCTCAAACACCTCGCGCGCCAGCACCTGCGCCACCGCGTCCTCCGTGGCCGCGCGCGACAGCGCCGCCGTCACCGCCTGCAGCCGCGCCGCGCGCGCCTCGGCCTGACGGGCCTCGCCGTACAGCAGCGCGTTGTCCAACGACAGGGCGGCCCGGCGGGCCAGCTCGCGCGCCAGCTCCAGGTCCTGCTCGCCGAAGCGGCCGGCCGTGCCGGACATCAATGACAGACAGCCCAGCACCCGCCCCCGCGCCACCAGGGGCACCAACATCGCGGAGCGGCAGCCCAGGCGCCACGTCTCCGCCAGGGCCTCGTTCCCCCGGGCCACCGCCTCCCGTATCCGCGGCTCCGGCACGTCGGCGAAGAGGCGGGCCTCCCCGGTGCGCAGGACATGGGCCACCCCCTCGGGGCCGTCCGTCCGCGGGGGCCAGCGCTCGACAATGGCATACACGGCGGGCACGAGCGCGGGGTCCCGGTGCGCCGCGGCCCGCCGCACCACCGCGCGCGCTGGCGAGACGAGGTCCACCGCGCACCAGTCCGCGAGCTCCGGCACCACCAGCTCCGCCAGCTGGCGCAGCACCGTGGGCTCATCCAGCGACGACGCCAGCACCTCGCCCGCGCGGGCCAGGAACGCGAAGCGGCCCTCCTCCCGGACCGGGGACGCTTCGCGCGGGCCGGCCGGGGGCACGGCGGCCACGTCCCCCACGAGCGGACCGCCCTCCGCCGTCGCGGCGGACCGCGGCGGTGGCTCGCCAACAGGCTCGGTCGAGGGCTTGAGGGACGGTTCAGGCATGGAGCGCGATGGGAGGAAGCCTCACCCGGGGGACGCTCCGATAATGACGGTCTCCGGCCTGCCACAAGCCTCCGTGGCCGCTGGATGCCCGGCGAGTGTCCGACAGGCAACCCGCTGGCCCACACGGCGACTCAGCCCGCCGGGACCTCGGGTGCGGGCGAGCGCATTGTCGATGGCGAACATGCCCTCGCCCCGGCGGCGCGGCGGCTCACCGGGAGCCGCGCCCCGCGCGGTTCTTGTCCCAGATGGCGCCCAGGATGAGCAGGTAGGACATCAGACGCACGACGTACAGGTAGTGGATGCGCTCGGCATCCAGGGTCGGCGCCAGCAGCGCGCCCAGCAGGTTGTGCACGCCCATCAGCATGAAGGCCAGGGAGAACAGCGCGAACAGCCGGTCCTTCGACTGGAGGTAGAAGCGCAGGAAGAACAGGGCGCACGCCAGGTACGCCATCAACACCACGCCATCGAGCAGGGTCTTCAACATGGTGTCCCCCCCTCAGGACACGTCCCAGATGAGGCCGAACAGCAGCACGCCAGCGCCAATGACTGACGTGACGGTACGCTCCATCGACAGGTCCCCCTCCGGGATGAGCACCAGGTCCACGAAGAGCAGCACGTTGTTGAAGGTGAAGAGCGTGAAGCACAAGCCGCTGTAGAGCAGCAGCTTCATCCGCGTGCGCCGCCAGGCACGCAGCAGCAGCACCGCGCACGCCAGGCTCGTCAACGCGCACAGGATGTAGACTGCCTCAGCCATGGTCGTCGCCGTCCCTGTCCTTCTTGAGCACGAACGCGTCCGCGAAGCCCCTCACCCTGTCCATGGGGCGTGAGAAGATGAACGAAATCACGCTCACGCGGCGCGCGGCATACGTCGTCGCCAGCTCCGCCGTGGCCTGAACGTCCTCCGACCGACCGGGACTGAACCGGTAGGCGTCCTCCGCTACGCCATCCTGGAGAAGGAGCCCTCCCGTCTTCAGCTCCGCCAGACGGCGGGCCGCGGAGGCTTCAGTGATGCGCAGTTCCAGAGCCACCGCCGGCGCCGTCCACGCCCGCTCCGCTCGGGCGCGAAGCAGGAGGAGCACCTCCAGCTTCTCGATGGAATCGATGTGCGTCGTGAGGAAGCGCTGGACCCGTGGTGAGAGGCCGGCGTCAGTCACGCCTCCACCTATGGACCCATGTATTTTGTGAATCAACCTTTATAGCAACGGCGGTTGTTCACAGTTTCACACAAGCCTGGCTGCCTGCCTGGTCGGGGTGCGTCATGGCAGAGGGTGCCTGATTCCGCCTAGTTACGCACGCGGGGGGCGGGGGCGCGCACCCGGACGTCCATGTGGGCGTCGCCGGCGACCATGCTGCTGAGGGCCTCCGGCCGGGCCGGGGACAGGCGGGCCACGGCGCGCAGGGCGGCCACCAGGATGAGGGACTCCAGGCTGGAGGGCACCGACAGGCCCTGGGGACCGGCCTTCACGGGCAGGGGCAGCCGGGGCACGCGGCCGGCGGCGGACAGCGCCTCCACGGCGTAGGCGGGGCGGGCCTCCAGCGACACGGTGATGGCGGGCAGGGCCTGGGCCTCCTTGTCCGCGCCGTGCACCTGGAGCTCCAGCAGCCGCCCCAGGGAGCCGGGGGACAGGTAGAGGGCCAGGCCCGAGGGCCCCGCGTCCTCGCCGTGGAAGACGCAGCCCTCGTAGGTGTGCTCGTGCGCGCCCGTCACCTCCACGGTGAAGGCCTGGCTGTCGTCCCAGTGCGTCCAGGGCTTCGCGTCCCAGAACTCGGTGGCGGCCTGGACGAAGAGCAGCGCCTTGTCGCTGCCCAGCCCGGACACGCCCAGCTGGCCCCACGCGAGGAAGGTGGCGATGGCGGCCCGCGCGGAGAGCGCCGCGGTGGACGGGGGCGCCACGGCCAGGCCCAGCGCCTCCGCGGCGTCCGCCAGGGCGGGCTCGCACGCCACCTGGGACGGCTCCACGCCGACGAGCAGGGCGCGCACGCCCGCGACGTCCGTCTGTTCGAAGACGGGGGCGGACGGGTCGCCGGACTCGCCGATGCGCAGGTAGACGCCCGTGGTGCCCATGGAGAGGGGCACCGGACCCAGCTTGAGCAGGTGGAACATGGCGGCTCCTCCTCCGGGCGCGCGGAAGCGGCGCGCGCCTCACCCTCCCCGGACGCGGGAGTTGGCGTCCAGGGACCTGCGCACCAGCCTCATCAGGGCGCGGATGTCGAACGGCTTCTGGAGGAACTCCATGCCCGGGTACTGACGTTTGAGGCCGCTGACGTCCACGGCGCTCATGCCCAGCACGGGGATGTGGCGCAGCGCCGGGTCCTGCTGGAGGCGGGCGATGAGCGCGGGGCCGTCCAGCACGGGCATCATCCAGTCCGTGAGCACCAGGTCCGGCCGCACCTCCGCCATGCGCTCCAGGGCCTCGCGGCCATGGGACGCCGTGAGCACGCGGTAGCCCTCCTCCCTGAGAAGGTCCGCGAGCGCCTCCAGGATGCCCTGTTCGTCGTCCACCACCAGCACGGTCTCGGTCGCGGGAACCACGGGTCCTCTGGGGGTCAGGAGTGGTTGCCCGGGAAGCGGGCGATGCCGGTGAGCAGCAGCTCGGGCGACGGCTGGAAGGGCGGCTGGATTTCGATTCCCTGGGAGGTGATGTGGAACTCGCGCAGCGACGGGTCGTAGTCCGCGTCGCGCAGCTTGAAGATGGAGAGCAGCCGCCGCAGGCGGCCATTGAGTTCCAGGTGGCGCATGAACAGCAGGTTCTCCGCCACGCCGGACAGGCCCGTTCCCAGGGGGACGTCCATGTCCGGGCCGAAGAGGCGCGGCGTTTCCAGCGTGAAGACGGTCGTCACCCCGTGGCGTCGCAATTCCTGCGTGAGCGCGGCGAAGAAGGGGCTGATGCGCGCCGGCTCGTGGGTGGTCTCCACCATGGCGCTCAGCCCGTCCACGAACAGGCGCTTCACGTCGCGCCTGCGCACGTCCTCCAGCATCGCGTGCGCCACCAGGTCCAGGTTGCACTCGGCGGGCATGTTCCACTGGAGCACCAGCCGGCCGTCCTTCACCGCGCTGCCCAGGGACAGCCCCACGTTGGCCGTCTTGTGCAGCAGCCGGTCCGGCCCCTCGTAGAAGCTCACCATCAGGCCGGGCTCGCCCAGGCGCAGGCCCTCCGCCAGGTGGCTGGCGCCCAGGAGCGTCTTGCCGCAGCCCGGCGGCCCCATGACCAGCGTGGTGGACGCCGCGGCGATGCCCTCCGGAATCATGGCGTCCAGCGTAGGCACTCCGAAGCGCACGCGCTGCGTGCCCCAGTCCGGCGGCTGCGCGCGGCTGACCAGGGTCTCCAGGCGGGGGAACACCTCCAGGCCCGCCTCGGAGATGCGGAAGTGGTGCGCGCCGTTGAGGCTGGCGCTGCCCCGGAACTTGCGCACCTGCAGCTCGCGCCAGGAGCGCATGGCCGCCGTGCGCTCGCGCAGCTCCAGGATGCCGTCCACCATGGTGTACTCCGGGTGCACGGTGGGGCCCACGCTGCTCGTGAGCAGGAGCGCGGTGAAGCGCGACAGGCCGGCGGACACCTGGAGCTCGTGGATGAACTTCTTGAAGTCGCGGCTGCTGCCCGCGGCCTCCTGCGCCTGCACCAGGCCGTCCAGCACCAGGATGCCCGCGCCGTGGTTGCGCATCTCCCGGCGCAGGAGCTCCAGGAGGCCCGGCAGCCCCTGCTCCTCCAGCATGCGGAAGCCGCTGACGTAGTAGATGCGCTGCGGCAGCTGGGCGGCGTCGAAGAACGCCATGCTGCGCAGGTTCGCCAGCATGCGCGAGTGCGACTCGGCCAGGAGCGTCACGTACAGGCAGCGCGTGCCCTGGCGCGCCTGCGAGTAGCACAGCTGGTTGGCGAAGATGGTCTTCCCCGCGCCGGGCTCCCCCACCACGATGTAGACGCCTGAGGCCACCAGGCCACCGCCCAGGATGGGGTCCAGTCCGGGCACACCTGTCGCGATGCGCTCGAAGACGGGGGGGTGCTGCTCGCTAGGGGACATGGCGACCGCTCATACCGTAAAACCCGAGGCGTCGCCCTGGGAGATTCACGCCGGGGCCCGCTGCCCCCCTGGGAGAGCCCTCACCGTGGAAACCCTCGTGCGGTTCGCCGAAGGCCTGGGCCGCTTCTCCGCGCGCTTCGTCCCCAGCGCCTTCGCCATCGCGGTGCTCCTCACCCTGCTCACCATGGCGCTGGCCCTGGGCTGGGTGGGCACCACGCCGCCCGCGGTGCTGGACGCGTGGGGCGGCGGCTTCTGGGAGCTGCTCACCTTCTCCATGCAGATGGCGCTGGTGATGTTCACCGGCTACCTGCTCGCCCTCACCGCCCCGGTGAAGGCGCTGCTCGAAGGCGTCGCGAGCCTGCCCCGGAGCCCCCGGAGCGCCACCGCGCTGATGGCGGCGGTGTCCATGGCGCTCGCGTACTTCAACTGGGGCCTGTCGCTGGTCGCCAGCGCCATGCTGGTGCGCTTCATCGCGCGCAGGCGGCCGGACGTGGACTACCGGCTCCTGGTG
This sequence comes from Corallococcus sp. RDP092CA, assembly GCF_041903675.1. NCBI lineage: Bacteria > Pseudomonadati > Myxococcota > Myxococcia > Myxococcales > Myxococcaceae > Corallococcus > Corallococcus sp. RDP092CA. The sequence continues at coordinate 21,075 of NZ_JAYESI010000016.1, forward strand.
GCGTGCGCCTACTTCGGCCTGGGCGCCACGTGGCACGCGGGCCTGTCCGCCTCCGCCCCGCTGCTCGTGGCGACGCCGGGCCACTTCCTGGAGAAGCGGCTGGGGGTCATCCCCATCGACCGGACGCTCTTCTCCCCCTTCAACGTGGGCCTCACGCTGGCCGCGGTGGCGCTGCTCACGGCGCTGGCGTGGGCGCTGCACCCGGCACCGGAGCGCACCGTGCGCGTGGAGCCCCGGGTGCTGGAGAAGCTGGGCGACTTCGTCCCGCCCAAGAAGCCGCACGGGAGGCTGAGCCCCGCGGAGTGGCTGGACCACGCCTGGCTGCTCAACGTCCTCTTCGGCGCGCTGGGGCTCGCGTGGTTCGCGCGGCACCTGTGGCTCCACGGCGGCTGGAAGGCGCTCAACCTCAACGTGGTGAACTTCACGTTCCTCACGCTGGCGGTGCTGCTGCACGGCACGCCCGCGCGGCTGCTCAAGGCGAGCGAGGAGGCCGCGAGCGTGCTGCACGGCATCGTGCTGCAGTTCCCGCTGTACGCGGGCATCTACGGCATCTTCAAGGCCACGGGGCTCACGGACCGCATCGGGGAGCTGTTCGTGTCCCTGTCCACGCAGAAGACCTTCCCGGCCATCGTGTACCTCTACAGCGGCGTGGTGAACTACTTCGTGCCCTCCGGCGGCTCCAAGTGGGCCATCGAAGCGCCCTACCTGCTGGACGCGGCCGGGCGGCTGGGCGTGGCGCCGGAGAAGGTGGTGCTGGCGTATGCGTGGGGCGACATGGCCACGGACCTCATCCAGCCCTTCTGGGCGCTGCCGCTCCTGGCCGTGGCCCGCCTGGAGTTCAAGGACATCCTCGGCTTCCTCCTGGTGGCCTTCCTCGCGTACCTGCCGCTGGTGACGCTGGGCTTCTTCCTCTTCGGCTAGCGCGGCGTCCCCGGCGGGGCGCCCGCTCGGGGAATGGCCCGGGATGTTTCATGGTAGACAGGCACACCGAGGGGCCGGACGTGGGCCGGCCGCCTTCAACTCATCGAGGGGACCCCAAGTCATGAAGAGCGTGTTCAACGGAAGCGTGCTGTGCGCGGTGCTGGGTGTGGCGACGGTGGCGGGTGCACAGGAGGCGGCGCCGCCGGCGGCGGAGTCCGTGAAGGCCCCCAGCGCGGACGCGGTGCGCGACACCTGGAACTACTTCTACAAGGGCCAGGGCCAGGGTCCCGTGCTGGTGGAGGCCAAGCTCTGCACGGACGTGGCCAAGGACGGCCCCAACAAGTACGAGTGCACCGCCGAGGTGGGCCCCGAGGGCGTCAAGGCGGGCACCAACGTGCTGCTGTGGCAGAGCTACCTGGTGCCCCAGGGCGACTCCATCGACGACCTGACGGTGCAGGTGAAGCAGGGCACCACCGTGCGCGAGACGAAGGACGTGAAGGTGAAGGGCGAGGGCTGGCGCGCCCGTCAGTGGACCGGCGTGCGGCTGCCCAAGCCCGGCGCGTGGACCGTGTCCGTCATGCGCGGCGACCAGGTGCTCAAGGAGGTGCAGGTGAAGGTGCTGTAGTCCCTCGCCCGCCCTCCAGCCCCTGCGGCACCGACGCCCGCCCGGGACCTCTCCCAGGCGGGCGTCGCCGTTCACGGCAGGGAGGCGCGGGCGTGAGTGATGACTTTCGCGCGGTCCAGGAGCCCGCCCGGGTGTCTGGGCGATTTTTCACCCTGACCCGCCCCCGGAGCAGGAGTTTTTTCAGACAGGAGGACAGTCCCCCGGGCCACGCGGGAGGGGTCCTGCCGGCTTCCCGAGGGGACACCTTTGCCAGGCCACGTTGGCCGTGCGCTTGCACAAGGACCTGGGCGCGGTTGAAGGGCGGGGGAGTCGGGGTAGGTGGTGCTGGGACCGGGACGGGGGGCGGCGGTGGCGTGGTTTCGGATGGCGGTGTGCGTGGGGGGACTCTTCCTCGTGGGGTGCGGGGAAGCCCGGGCCACGGCACCGCGCATCCCGGTGCTCGGCGAGGTGGGCGGACAGGAAGCGCGAGCGGGCGAGGAGGCCCACGTGTGGTCGCGGAGCCTGAGGGTTGGGGCCCCCCAGGCGCCGCACGCGGTGGTGACCTCCGACGGAGACGTCCTCGTCGCGGCGACCTATCAAGAGCCGATGGACCTGGGGGCGGGTCCCCTGCCCTTCAATCGCGACGTGGTGGCGCCCCACCTGCTGGTGGCGCGGTACTCGCCAGACGGCACGCTGAGGTGGGCGCGCGGCTGGACGCCCCGGCACGCGACGCCTGCGCGCGTGGGAGGGCTGGCGGTGGACGCCGAGGGTCACGTCTTCCTCACGGGCCTGTCCGCGGGCTTCAGCAGCGACGGCGCCACGCTGCCAGAGGGGCCGTTCCTGGCCCGGCTGGACGGCGGCGGCGCGCTGGACTGGGTGCGCGCGCTGCCGGGGGAGGGGCCGGTGGCGGTGAACGGCGTGGCGGCCACCCCGGACGGCGGCGCGGTGCTGGTGGGGGACTTCTCCGGCGCGCGCGATCTGGGGGAGGGCTTGAAGACCGCGCCTCGCGGCCGGCACGCGGGCTTCGCGCTGCGCGTGGGGCCTCGGGGCGAGCAGCGCTGGAGCCGCGTGTGGATGCCCGCGGGCGAGGGCGAGGTCTCCGCGCGGGCGGTGGCGGTGGATGTCTTTGGCGACGTGCACGTGGTGGGTGGCTACGCGGGGGCGGTGTCCCTTGGCGACGCCACCTTCGTCACCGTGCGCCAGCACACGCCCTTCGTGGTGAAGCTCACGCGCGACGGCGAGCACGTCTGGAGCCACGACGTGCGAGGCACGGACGGCACGGCGGTGTCGGTGGCCGTGGGGGCGGACCGCGTCTTCGTGGGCGGCGGGTTCAGCGGCCGGCTGTACTTCCGGGACACCTTCCACCGCGCGGACTCGCGCGACGGCTTCCTGCTGGCCTACGACGCGCGCGGCGGCCAGCGGTGGGCGCGCACCTTCCCCGCCGGCGCGCCCCTCGTCGCCACGGACGACGCGGGCCAGGTGACGGTGGCGGGAGGCCATGACGGCGGCCTCGCCCTGGGCGGAGGAGCCCTGCCGCCCGGCCTGTACGTCGCGAAGCTGTTGCCGGAAGAGGGCGCCGCGCTCTGGGTGCGCGGGTTCGCGAGCCCCAACGCCGTGGCCCAGGCCCGGGCCGTGAGCGTGGACGCGTTCGGGGGCGTGCTGCTCGCCGGCGGCTTCAGCCGGCCCGCCCCGGAGGACGGGCCGTCGCGGCGGCTTCAGGATGGCTTCGTGCTCAAGCTGAACCCTTGAAGAACTGCTCCTGGATGATGGCCTCCAGCGCATGAACCTCCTCGTCGGTGAGGCGTTCGAAGTGTGAGGCGCGCTTGGTGGCGGAGAGCCTGCCCTTGTTGTGGAGGGCCACCTGGATGAACAGGTTCAATTGCCGGTCCGGCATGTCCACCACCTGCTCCATCTGCTCGCGGGCCTGACGGTAGCGGACGATGAACTCCAGTTCCTTGCGGAACTCCGTACGGATGGTCTCCCCGGTCCATGCGTAGAGGTCCTCTGCCATCCTCGTGCAATCGATTGCACGGTACAGGTTGCGGGTCCTGCCCTTCACCGTGACCTGCCACTCCTCGTCGTGCGCGTAGTCGACCTGCTGCATGAGCGGGACGGAGAAGGACTCGAGGCAGGCGTCATATTCGGAGCGCTTCTGCAGCATCACCGCGGAGACGGGGAAGATGAGCCCCTGGGGCGTGAACCCCGAGCGAGACAGGATGTAGTGGATGAGCAGGCGGTGCAGGCGCCCGTTTCCGTCCAGGAAGGGGTGGATGAGGACGAAGCCGAAGGACACCGCCGCGGCTTGAACGATGGGGTCCACGCGAGCCTTCGCCATCCGCTCGAGGCTGGCCAGCAGCCCCTTCATGAGGGGAGGGACGTCCTCGGGACGGGGCGGCAGGTAATGGACCTTCTGCTCGGTGAAGCTCACCGTCTCGCCGACGTAGTTCTGTTCCTTCCGGTAGCCCGTCTCCGCGTAGCGCGGATCCACGGTCTGGTTCTGGATGGCGATCAACGCCGCCTCATCCAGGGTGTCCCATTGGGGAACCCGACGCAGGAGGGCCACGTACCGCTCGGTGCGGTCCGGGCTCGGCTTCTCCCGCTCGATGGCGAACGAGGAGCGGGTCTCCTTGGCGTAGAGGTAGTTGATGGCCCGGCGGAGCACGTCCTCGTCGTACGCGTCCATGAGCCGGGCGGCCTCCTGCGTCAGGTCCAGGCTCGCGAAGTGCTCCAGCTTCTCAGTGCGCCGCACCATGGGGCAGAAGTCCACGGTGCCCAGCAGGTTGTTGATGACGCGATGGCGCCGGCTCCGCTCCTCCGTCGCGGTGAAGTACACCTGGGGCTCCAGCAACGGGACATAGTTGCCGCTCGCCGCATCCGGCAGGTCCAAGGTGTTTCCGGTGAGGAACTCGTAGAGGAACCAGAGCCGCCGCGAGTACTGCCCCGTGGGCCGTTGCTGGATGTACTCCAGGAGCTGGGGCTCCAGCGTCTTCCGGGGCACCTTCTCGAACAAGGCGGAGAGGATCTCGAGCGAGACCCCCTCGTACTTGAGGGCGAACTCCAGCTGAGGGAAGAGCGCCGGCTCCGGAGCGTAGGTCAGGGGATAGAGGACGATGCTCCGCCCGCCCTCGATGCGCTCGCGCTTCCCACTTCCAGGTGCGGCAAAGGACACCTGGTGATGCGGCAGCACGACGAGCGAATGCGCCAGGATGACCCACGCATAGCCGATGGGTTCCGACTTGGGAGGAAGGCCCACTCCCAGGTGTGCACGGCTGGCTCGACCAAGCGGGTCCAGAAATCGTTCTCCCGGGGAGAACGTAACCAAAATAGTTGGGCGGCTCCAAAAATCGTTACCGCGGAGCCCTCAGCAACAAAATGGCTTACGCCCCAGGCCTTCGAGCAGCCCGGGGCGGCATCCCTCGAACGGCAGGCCCTCATGCCCCGATGCCCTCGGGGTCCGTGGCCAGCTCTCCGCCCAGGTGCATGCCCGTCTGGCAGCGGTAGTCCGTGATGAGCGACGCGGCCAGCACCTTCACGCCCACGAGCACGTGCAGCGCCGCCGCCACGGGCGAGCGCTTCGCGTACCCCAGCACGAAGGGCGCCAGCACCGCGCCCAGGCCATAGGCGTAGTCCGCCAGCTCGTGCGCCTCGATGGGGATGAGCTTTGTGAGGCTCAGCCGGTAGTCCGTGAACAGCGACACGCCCACCGCCGCGCCGCCCAGGGCCCAGCCGGCCGCCTTCGCCGCGCGGTCGCCTGACGCGCTCCCCACCACCGCCAGCGCCGCCCCTCCCACGTAGTCCAGCACCGAGTGCACGTCCTGCGGCACCCAGCGGCGCAACGGCAGCCGGCCGAACAGCGGTCGCGACAGGATGCCCGCCGCCGCGCTGTGGTCCCGCAGCCGGCGCCACTCGCGACGCACGGCCCCCTCCGGGCGCGGAGGAACGGGGGGCAGCAGCGGTTCGGGGCCTCGGACCTCGTACATGACGTGACTCCTCTCCCGGCCGTCGTGGCCTTGCCCCGAAACGGTAGCCACGCCCCCACGCCCGGGCGCCGGAACCACCCCTCCCCCATGCCCGCCTGCCTGTGCCCGCAATGAGTAGGGCGGATGCCTACCCCATGAACTGTTGGCTGCTAAGCAAGGGGGCTTCCACCCACCCCTCCCCGCCGGGCAGACTGTTGTCTGCACTCGGGCCCTCACATTTCGAGAGGGCCGGCCGCTCCCGGGCGGTGGGTGCCGCGCCCCACCCAACTAAAGAGAAGACGATTCATGGCTACTGGTACGGTGAAGTGGTTCAACGATGCGAAGGGCTTTGGCTTCATCACGCAGGACGGCGGTGGTGAGGACGTGTTCTGCCACCACAGCGCCATCAACATGGACGGCTTCCGCACCTTGCAGGAAGGCCAGAAGGTGGAGTTCGAGGTGACGCGCGGCCCCAAGGGCTTGCAGGCGCAGAACGTCCGCGCAGTGGGTTGATCCCAACCCGCTCCGGGTCAATCTGGAACACCGAAGCCCGGTCCCGCTCACGCGGGCCGGGCTTCTTCATTTTTACAACCCGCGGAGAAGGGGGAGCACGCAATTCTTTTCAAACCTTCCACTCCACCAGGAATCACCGGAGGGCTGGTGAAAGTCCGAAAGACGTCTGTTAGTCTTTGATCCTGCGAGGGAGGGCGCACCTATGTTCGAAGTCACCAATGATGTGAGCCGTCGGACCATCACAGCCCGGATGAGCGGTTTCATGCGTCCGGCTGAGATGAAGGAGTACGTGGCCGTCTACAAGAAGGCCACGGACAGCTACGGCGGAGGGCGGCACCTGGTTCTGGCTGACATGCGGGGGCTTCGCCCGCTGGAGCCGGAGTCCGCGAAGCTGTTCTCCGAGATCGTCGACCACGGGCGCAAGAATGGCTGCGCGATGTGCGCGCACGTGTCGGATTCCACCATCGCGCGGCTGCAGACGGCCCGCGTGGCGTCGGAGGCATCCCCCAACGACGACATCACCGTGGACTGTGTGTCGCTGGAGGAAGCGCACAACCATCTCGCCAAGGCGCGCGTGCGCCTGCTCAACGGCGAAGGCATGGCGGTCGCGCGCTAGAAGCCTCCCCGGGCGGGACGCCCGCGAGTGCCCCGTCTCCGGCGAGGAGCCCGGAGCCGGTGGCCTCCCGTGAAGGACGCCCACGCCGGGACCTGTTTCATCCCCCTTGTTTCAAATGAAAGGCGCGGGTGACGACACCGTCACCCGCGCCTTCGTGTTTCCGCGGGCCCTCAGGCCGCGCGGTCGTGCGCGGCGGGCGCGTCCGCGTGCGGCGCGGCGAGCGCCCCTTCAGCGCGGGGCTTGCGCTTCTTGAAGGACAGCTTCTCCATGGCCGCGAACACCACCGGCACCACCAGCAGCGTGAGGAAGGTGGAGGTGATGACGCCGCCGATGACGGAGATGGCCATGGGGGCGCGGAACTCGGAGCCGATGCCCGTGCCCACGGCGGTGGGCACCATGCCAATGGCCATGGCCGCGCTCGTCATGAGGATGGGGCGCAGGCGGCGGGGGCCGGCCTTGAGCAGGGCCTCGTCCACGGAGTCGCCCTCGCGCAGGTGGTGGAGCGCGCCGTCGATGAGGAGGATGGCGTTCTTCGTCACCAGGCCCATCAGCAGGATGACGCCGATCATCGCGCCCATGCTGAGGTGGTAGTTCGTCACGACGAGCCCCAGCAGCGCGCCCACGAGCGCCAGCGGCAGCGACACCATGATGGTGAAGGGGTGCTTGAAGGACTCGAACTGGCTGGCGAGCACCATGTAGATGAAGACGAAGGCCAGGCCGAACGCGATGCCGAACGCGTCGTTCTGCTCATCCAGGCTCTTCATCTGGCCGTCGTAGACGATGGCGTAGCCGGGCGGCAGGGGCTTCTGGGCGATGGCGGCCTTGAGCTTCGCGGCCACGTCCCCCAGCGCGGCGCCCTTGGCCAGCTGGGACACGACGGCCACCTGGCGCTCGCGGTTCTCGTGCTCGATGACGCTGGGGCCGTTCTTGAGCGACACGTCCGCCACGTCCGTCACCTGGTGCAGGCCCCGGGGCGTGGCGATCATCAGCTGGCGCACGCGCTCCGGCGTGGCCCGGTCCTCCTCGCGCAGGCGCACGCGGATGTCCGTCTCGTCCGTGCCCTCGCGCAGCTTGGCCGTCACGTCGCCGTCGATGGCGAGCCGCAGCTGCGCGGCGAGCGCCCCGGCGGACAGGTCCATGTCCGCGGCGCGCGCGCGGTCGACCTGGATCTGCAGCTCCGGCTTGGCCGGGTTGGAGTCCACGCGCACGTCGGAGGTGCCCAGGGTGCGCAGGATGCCGGCGACGCGCTCGGCCTCCTCGTTGACGCGCTTCAGGTCCGGGCCCACCACGCGGACCATGATGGGGAACCAGTCGCCCAGGCCTTCGATGGACGGCGGGTCGGACAGGGTGATGGCGGTGGAGACCAGGTTGGGGACCAGCAGCGCGCGCGCCTCCTCCTTGAGGGTGGCGATGCTCTTCGCGCGCTGCTCCTTGGACACGGTGAGCACGCGCATGCGCGCCTTGTAGACGTCTCCGCTGGGCCCCACGGTGGTGTAGATGTCGGTGACCTCCGGCAGCTGCTTGAGGAGCGCCTCCGCCTCCGCGGCCCGCTCCGTGGTCTGCGCGAGGTTGGCGGAGTCCGGCAGCTGGAGCTCGACGATGAGCTGCGAGCGGTCCTCCGCGCTCATGAACTCCACGCCCAGGCGGCTGGCGGCGCCGAAGGACAGGACCAGCGCCAGCACGGTGAGGCCCGCGGTGGTCCACTTGTGGCGCAGCACCCAGCCCAGGATGCGCGAGTACGTGGCCTCCGTGGCCTCCAGGAGGCGGCGCAGCGCGCGGAAGACGGCGGGCTCGCGCTGCCGCTCCCCCGGCTTGTGCGCCTTGGCGAAGCGCGCGGACAGCATGGGGTCCAGCGTGAAGGAGATGAACAGCGAGATGAGCACCGCCACGGAGATGGTGATGCCGAACTGCTTGAAGAACTGCCCCACGATGCCGGGCATGAAGGCCACGGGGATGAACACCGCCACCAGGGCCAGCGTGGTGGCGAGCACCGCCAGGCCCACGTCCTTCGTGCCGTGGTACGCGGCGCTCATCGGGTCCTCGCCCTGCTCCAGCCGGTGGGTGATGGCCTCGCGCACCACCACCGCGTCGTCGATGAGCAGGCCGATGGCCAGGGACAGCGACAGGAGCGTCATCTGGTTGAGCGAGTAGCCCAGCACGTACATCACGAAGAACGTGCCAATGACAGACGTGGGCAGCGCGAGCGCGGAGATGAACGTGCCGCGAGGGTCCAGCAGGAACATCAGGATGATGAGGACCGCCATCAGGCCGCCGAAGACCAGGGCGATCCACACCTCGTGGGTGTTGGCGCGGATGAGCTCCGACTGGTCGATGAGGAGCGTGGCCTTGAAGCCCTGCCCCACCACGGGGCCCATCTGCGCGAGCGTCTTCTTCACCGCGTCGCTGACGCTCACGGTGTTGGAGCCCGGCTGCTTCACGATCTCCAGCACCACGGCGTCGCGGGAGTTGAGGCGCGCGGTGGTGCGGCGCTCGGCGACGCCGTCCGTGACGGTGGCGATCTCCTCCAGGCGCACCTGGGCGCCGGTGGTGCCGCGGGCGATGGGCAGCTGGCGCAGGTCCTCCACGCTGGCGAACTCGCCCATGGCGCGCACGGTCAGCTCGTTGGGCCCCAATTGCAGGCGGCCCGCGGGCAGGTTGAGGTTCTCCATCGCGATGCGCTGGGACACCTGGGAGGGCGTGATGCCCACCGCGCGGGCCTTGTCCAGGTCGATGTCGACCTGGATCTCCCGCGTGTCGCCGCCGGTGATGCGCACCTCCGCCACGCCGGCCAGCTGCGCGAGCGCGGGCTTGATGCGGTCATCCAGCAGCTTGCGCAGCGACTGGGACGTCATCTCCGCGGAGACGGCGTAGGTGAGGATGGGCGCGGCGGACAGGTCCACGCGGCTGACGATGGGCGCGTCCGCGTCCGTGGGCAGCTTGTTGACGGCCTGCCCCACCTTGTCGCGCACGTCCTGGACGGCGGTGTCCAGGGCGGTGCCCAGCGTGAAGGACACCACCACGGTGCCCACGTTCTCACGGCTGTAGGAGTGGATCTTGTCCACGCCGCTGATGCCGGCGACCGCGTCCTCCAGGGGCTTGATGACCTGGGTCTCGATTTCGCCCGGGCCCGCGCCCTTGTAGAGGGTGTTGACCACCACCACGGGGAAGCTCACGTCCGGGTAGAGGTCGGTGCCCAGGCGCTTGAGGCCCATCACGCCCAGCACGATGAGCAGCAGGGACACCATGGCCGTGAACACCGGCCGTCGGATGGAGACGTCACTGAGAATCATTGGAAGAGCTCACGCACGCCGCGACCGCGGCGAGAAGGGGCGGCTTGCGGCTACTTCACGGAGACGCGGGTGCCGGGGGTCAGGGTGGGCGTGGGGTAGTCCACCACCTGCTGGAGGGCGGCGGCGGCGCGCACCACCACCTCGCGGTCGCGGCGCTCCAGCACCTGCACGTCCACGCGCTGGAGGGCGCCGTCGCTGACGACGAGGACGTGGTCCCCGTTGGAGGAGGACAGCGCCGTGGTGGGCAGGAGCTGCGCGTCCTGGGTCTCGCCCAGCTTCAGCAGGGCGCGCGCCAGCGTGTGGGCCACGAAGCGGCCGTCCGCGTTGGGCACGGCGATCTCCACCGGGATGCGGCGGGTGGTGGGGTCCGCGGAGGGCAGGATGGTGCGGACCACGGCCTCGTCGGTGGACGCGCCCTGCCCCACCGCCGTCACGCGCACCTTCGTGCCCGGCTTGAGCAGCGCGCGGGCGCCCTCCGCCACGGTGGTGCGGAAGAGGAGCGTGTCCAGCTGCTCCAGCGTGAAGAGCGGCGTGCCCGGGGCCACCGTGGCGCCCGTCTGGTCCGGGGACTCGATGAGGGTGCCCGCGAAGGGCGCCTTCAGGTCGTGGCGGCGGCGCGCCGCGCGGGCCTGCGCGAGCTGCGCCTTCGCGGCCATCACCTGCGCCTGGGCCTGCGCGGCGGCGGCCACGGCGTTCCGGTGCTGCTGCTCGCTGACGCCTCCGCCGGTGCTGAGCTTCTCCGTGCGCTCGGCCGCGTCCTGCGCCATGGAGGCGGCGGCCTCCGCGGCGGCGACGGCGGCCTCCGCGCCGGCCACCTGCGCGTCCACGATCTCGGAGTTGAGCTGGGCGAGCGTGTCGCCCTTCTTCACGGCCTGGCCCTTCTGGGCGCGCACCGCCTCCAGGCGGCCGCCCACCTCGAAGCCGACCTGGAGGCCCTGGGCGGGGTACAGCGTGCCCGTCACCTCCTCCGACTGCGAGGCCCGCACGCCGCGCGCGGCGACGACCTTCACGGCCGGCGTCGGCTTGTCCTGGCCGGGGGCCGCGGCGGCGGGCGGCGCGGACGCGTCCGCCTTGTCACAGCCGGTGAGCGCGAGCGCGGCGACCATCCCCAGGGCGGTGAGGGCGCGGGAGGCGGAGGGCTTCGTGGACGGTTTCACGGGTGTTTCCTTGGCGGTCGGTGCGGGTTGGCCGCGCGGGCGTGGCGCCGGCGCGTGGAGGGCGGGGAAGAGGGGCGGGCGAGGGCGGCGGGCTCGGGCACGGCCTCGCGGGGCAGCGTGCCCTCGTGCATCAGGCGCTGGAGGCCCACGGCCCAGTTGGCCAGGTCCGGCTTCCGCGTCAGCCGGCCCATGCGCCGGGCCAGCAGCAGGTACGTGCCCACGACGAAGGAGCCGAAGAGGCTGGGGTCCACGTCCGGCGTGTCCGGCTGCTGGCCGCGCAGGTGGTGGAACTCGCGCGCGATGCGCTCCACCTCGCGGTCCACCACGTCCCACATGACGGACTCGAAGGCGGTGCCCGCGCTGCCCACGATGAGCGCCGTGACGAGCTCACGCTGCGCCCACATGAGCTCCAGCATCTCCACGTCGAGGCAGGCCTCCATGCGCAGGAAGTCGCGGTAGCGCTCCGAGCGCGTGGCGACGTCCCGGGGGCCCGGCAGGCCGCCGTGCCGCGCGCAGAAGCCGTCCATGCGCGCCTTGCGCTCCGTGGCCAGCTGCTCCAGCGCCGCCAGGAAGTCCTCCACCAGCGCCGCGAAGAGGGCCTCCTTCGAGGGGAAGTGCAGGTAGAAGGCGCCCTTGGACAGGCCGCTGGCGGCGGTGATGTCGCTGATGCGCGCGCCCGTCACGCCCCGCTTCGCGAACTCCGCCCGCGCGGAGGCGATGAGCGCGCTGCGGGCTTTCGGATCGGCGGGGCGGGGCATGGCGGCCGCATTCCTAACCCGCCGGTCAGAAATAAACCAATCGTTGCTGAACGCCGGGTCAGGAATCCGAGGGGCGTGTCGGCGGAGGGCGCAGGAGGGCGGAGCAGAGCGGACACGCGGGCGGGGCGTGGGGGGTGTCCCGGCGGTGCAGGTCCAGGACGGCGCGGGAGAGGTCCGCCAGCTCGCGGCGCACCTCGCGGCGGGCGCCCTTCACGCGCTGGATGCGCATGTCGTCGTAGCCGGTGGTCTGGTGGCGCATCCAGGCGATGACGGCGGCCTCCGCGCGCCGCTCGATGGGGATGCGCTCCGTGCGGGCGACCGTGCCGCTGCCCACGGGGGTGGCGTGGCCGGCGACGAGCACGGCCAGGCGCTTGGCGTGGGGGAGCCACGCGGGGCTGAAGGCGAGGAAGCGCAGGACGGCGTTGGCGAAGTCGACCTCGTACTCGGCCTGCTCCCTGGCGCGGCGCTCGCGGCCCTGGGCCAGCTTCTTCGCGTAGGCGGGGGTGGCGCGCTCCTGCTCCAGGGCGGCGCGGGCGCGGAGGATGTGGGCCTCCGGCGCCCACACGCCCCGGGAGAAGAGCTTGCGGCCCACCTTCTCCACCACGGTCCAGGTGGGGCCGGCGGCCTTCACGCGGCGGGTGAGGCCGGCGTCGCCAGGGGGGAGGAGGGCCCAGCCGTCGGGGACGGAGAGGAGGCGGCCGTCCGGGGCTTTCACTCGGCGGGGGTCGGCCGTGGGGCCGACCGTCAGGGAATCAGGCATGGGGGCGGGTCCGAAAGGGCCGGCTGCATAGCACGCCCCCTCGCACCCTGGTAAATGCCCCCGGAAACGCGCGCGCGGGGGACGGACTCCGCGCGCGAGGAGGCCACTCTCGACGTGGGAAGCGCTGGCATGTCCCTACTGAGGCTCACCTTCCTCGGCACCTCCGCCGCGCAGCCCACCCTGCATCGGGGCCTGTCCGGCCTGGCGGTGAAGGCGGACGCGGACCTGCTCCTGTTCGACTGCGGCGAGGGCAGCCAGCGGCAGATGGTGCGCTTCGGCACGGGCTTCACCGTGGACGCGGCGTTCTTCACGCACTTCCACGCCGACCACTACCTGGGGATCATCGGCTTCCTGCGCACGCTGGGGATGATGGGCCGCGCCGCGCCCATGCACCTGTACGGGCCGCCCCCCGCGCGGCGGCTCCTGCACCAGGCCGTGCACCTGGGGCTGGAGTCGCTGGCCTTCCCGGTGGAGATCCACGAGCTGAAGGACGGGGACGCAGTGCGCCGCGACAGCTACACCGTGCAGGCGGTGGGCGTGGACCACCGCATCCACGCGCTGGGCTACGTGCTGGCGGAGGACGGCCGTCCGGGGCGCTTCCACCTGGAGAAGGCGCGGGCGCTGGGCGTGCCGGAGGGGCCTGCCTTCGGGAGATTGCAGAAGGGGGAGTCCATCACCCTGCCGGACGGGCGCGTGGTGAAGCCGGAGGACGTGCTGGGGGAGGCGCGGCCCGGGCGGCGGCTGGTCATCTCCGGCGACACGCGGCCCTGCCCGGCGCTGGTGCAGGCCGCGAAGGACGCGGACCTGCTGGTGCACGAGTCCACCTTCTCCGACGACGAGCAGGAGCGCGCCGTGGAGACGCGGCACTCCACCGCGCGCGAGGCGGCCCAGGTGGCGCGGGACGCGGGGGCGAAGCGGCTCATCCTCACCCACCTGTCCAGCCGCCACGACACCGACCCCGGGCGGCTGCTCGCGCAGGCGCGCGAGGCGTTCAAGGGCCCGGTGGAGGTGGCCTTCGACGGCCTCACCGTGGAGCTGCCGCTGCGCGACTGAGGCTCGCGCCGCGCGGGCGGCCTTCTCCACGGTGGGGGGCGCTACTCGAGCTTCTGCGCCTCGGCCTTGAGGGCGGAGGCGGCGTCGGGGTCCACCTTCTGGAGCAGCTCCCACTCCAGCTCGGAGTCGCGCTTCATCTGGGAGCTGCCAGCCCCGACCACGGACTCCCGCTGCTCCGTGGGGCGGCCGTCGGTGTTGTCGGCGGCGCGGGTCTCGGAGCGGTCCTGGCGGCGGAACTCCACCGCGCACTGGCCGGGCCCGCGCTCGAAGCCGCGCACCAGGTAGCGCGCGTAGGAGGTGCCCAGGGACGAGGGGGCGCTGGTCATCAGCCACTCCGTGGTGGTCTCGAAGCCGGTCTGGGTGTTCGTCACGGAGAAGCCCTTCTCCTTGAGGAGGGCGAGCGCCTCCGGCCACACCTCCGCGATGGGCCTGCGGTAGACGTGCCCCATGGCCTTGTCCTCCAGGTACGCCTGCTGGCGGCGCGCGGCGCAACCGCTGAAGGCGAGGGCGAGGACGGACACCACCAGCAGCGCCGAGGCGCGAGACGATTTCGAGGGGTTCATTGCTGCGGACTCCATGAGAGGGAAGACGGCTGCTGAATTTCGCCCGGCGCGGGCCCGAAAGCCAAGCCCGGGACCGGCCGGGAGGGAGTTGCCCCCACCGGGCAACCTTCGTTTGGTAGAGCCCCCCTGCCTCCCGGTGATGCGTCCGGCGGCGCACATCCCTCCGCACGAGGCCGTCCGAGAGGCCCCCGGCGGGGCCATGCTGGCGAGCGAACATGATCCCCATCAGTGACGACAACCCGACCCTGCGCACCCCGGTGATGACGTACCTGCTGCTCGCGGCCCTGGGGCTCACCTGGGTGTTCCTCCAGGGCGCGGGCTTCAACGTGGTGGCCCTGGCCACCAGCATCTGCGAGCTGGGCATGGTGCCCGGGGAGCTCACCGGCCGCGCGCCGCTGGGACAGGCGGTGCCGCTGGGGGACGGGCTCGCGTGCGTCGTGGACAACGCGGCCATCAACCGCCTCACCCCGCTCACGTCCATGTTCCTGCACGGCAGCTGGGGGCACCTCCTGGGCAACGCGCTGTTCTTCTGGGTCTTCGGCAACAACATCGAGGACAGCATGGGCCGCCTGCGCTTCCTCGTCTTCTACCTGGTGTGCGGGCTGGTGGCGGCGGCGGCGCACGTGGCGGTGGACCCCACGTCGCCGGTGCCCACGGTGGGCGCGTCCGGCGCCATCGCGGGCGTACTGGGGGCGTACCTGGTGCTCTACCCGCGCGTGCGGGTGAACATGCTGTTCATCATCGTCATCCTCATCCGCGTCATCCCCGTCCCCGCGTGGGCCGTGCTGGTGTGGTGGTTCGTGCTCCAGGTCATCACCGGCCTGCCGCAGCTGATGACGCTGCGGCCGGAGGTGTCCGGCGGCGTCGCCGTCTGGGCGCACGTCGGCGGGTTCGTGGCGGGCATGGTGCTGATCAAGCTCTTCGAGAACCCCCGCTACACCGCCCAGCGCACGACGTGGCGGCACCGGCTGCACCCGGACCACCCCTGAGGCCCCGCCGGGCGGACGGGCGGGCAGGCGTCCTCCAGGCGCGGGATGCGGACGCGGGGGAGCGCCCCGACATTGGAGGGGGTGCTCTTCGCGCCGTGAGGAGGCGGGCATGGGGGCGAGCGGGAAGTCGAAAGGGCTCTGCGTGGGGGCGCCGCCGCGGCGCAAGCGGGTGCTCATCCTGGGGGGCGGCTTCGCGGGCATGTACGCGGCGCTGCACCTGGAGCGGCGGCTGGGGAAGCGGGACGACGTGGAGGTGACGCTCGTCAGCCGCGACAACTACTTCCTCTTCACGCCCATGCTCCACGAGGTGGCGGCGAGCGACCTGAACGCGACCGCCATCGTCATCTCGCTGCGCAAGCTGCTGCCGCACCTGACGTTCGTGGAGGGCGACGTCAGCGGCCTGGACCTGGAGGCGAAGAAGGTCACGGTGGCGCACGGCGGGCTGGACGGCCACAGCCACACGCTGGACTACGACTGCGTGGTGCTGGCCCTGGGCTCGGAGACGAACTTCTTCGGCAAGCCGGGCCCGCGCGACCACGCGCTGACCATGAAGACGCTGGGCGACGCGATGCTCCTGCGCAACTGCCTCATCGACCGGCTGGAGGAGGCGGACGCGGACTGCGTGACGGCGGGGCAGCGCGACGCCATCGTCACCTTCGTGGTGGTGGGCGGCGGCTTCGCGGGCGTGGAGACGGCGGGCGCCATCAACGACTTCATCCACGGCGCCCTGCCCTTCTATCCCAACATCCAGCACGCCAACGTGCGCGTGATGCTGCTGCACGGCGGCCAGGAGGTGCTGCCGGAGCTGGGGAAGGACCTGGGCGCGTACACGCGCAAGAAGCTCATCGAGAACGGCGTGGAGGTGCGCACCGGCATCCACGTGAAGGACGTGACGGAGGCGGGCGTGGAGCTGCCGGACGGCACGGTGGTGCCCACCAAGACGGTGGTGTGGACCGCGGGCGTCACGCCGCCCCGCCTGCTGGAGACCCTCCCGTGCGAGAGGGTGCGCGGCCGGCTCAAGGTGAACGAGCGCCTGGAGGTGCCCGGCTTCCCGGGCGTGTGGGCGCTGGGCGACTGCGCGGCGGTGCCGGACCTCACCCGCGGCGGGGAGCCCTGCCCGCCCACCGCGCAGCACGCCCTCCGCCAGGGCCTGGCGGTGGCGCGCAACGTGTGCGCGGCGCTGAAGGGCCAGCCGGGCAAGGCCTTCCGCTACCGGATGCTGGGGCAGCTGGCGGCGATCGGCCAGCGCTCGGGCGTGGCGCGCGTCCTGGGGCTGAAGTTCTCCGGCACCTTCGCGTGGGTGCTCTGGCGCACCATCTACCTGTTCAAGCTGCCGAAGCTGGAGACGAAGGTGCGCGTGGCCATGGGCTGGACGCTGGACCTGTTCTTCCGCAAGGACGTGGTGCAGGTCATCGGCCCGCGGGAGTTGGATCAGCTCACGCTGCCGGCCCTGCCGCTCGGCAGCCGCGAGCAGGTGCGCCAGGTGCAGGCACTCCAGCCCCACGCCCAGAGCTGACCGCGCGGCGTGCGTGAAGTGGGCCGGTGGGTTCGCTCACGACGGCCCCCCTGGCTCGGCCCAGCGGAGCGACGTGCTCAGACGCGCGGCGGCAGGTGGTGCAGCAGCCGCTCCAGGTCCGGCTGGAGGTCGTCTGGCGTGGCGGTGGCCAGCTCCTCCTGCGCGTGCGTGCCCCAGGTGACGCCGTAGGTCTTGAGGCCCGCGGCCTGACCGGCGCGCAGGTCCAGGGTGGTGTCGCCCACCATCCAGAGGCCGCCGGTGCCCAGGGCCCTCAGGGCGTGGTGGATGACGTCCGGCGC
The DNA here is from genome assembly GCF_041903675.1 of Corallococcus sp. RDP092CA. Taxonomy (NCBI): domain Bacteria; kingdom Pseudomonadati; phylum Myxococcota; class Myxococcia; order Myxococcales; family Myxococcaceae; genus Corallococcus; species Corallococcus sp. RDP092CA. The sequence continues at coordinate 38,073 of NZ_JAYESI010000016.1, forward strand.
GGGCTTGTGCGGAAAGCCATCCGTGCCCTGCACGTGGTGCAGCAGGCCGCCCAGCCCCATCGCGTCCACGAAGCGCCGCGCCGTGTCTCCGCGCTTGGTGGTGGCGACGGCGAGCAGGTAGCCCCGCTCGCGCAGCGTGCGCAGGACGCGCTCCACGCCGGGGAAGGGCCGGGAGCGCCGGTGGTAGTTGAGCGGGTAGTGCTCGCGGTAGGTCACGCAGAGCGTGGTGGCGTGCTCCGGCGCGAAGCGCGTGTACATGTCCTCCAGCGGCTGACCGATGAGCGCCCGCACCTCCGCGACGGTGGGCGCGGGCAGGCCGTGGTGGGTGAAGCCGTGGAGGAAGCTGTCGATGATGTCCGGCAGCGAGTCCACCAGCGTGCCGTCCAGGTCGAAGCAGATGCCGCGAGGGGTAACGGTGCTCACCCGCTGCTCCATACGCCCTTCGCGTGTGGCGTGCACGCCTCGCGCGCCGCGGGTCGGCCGGCGCCCGCCAGGCAGGCATCCCGGACTGGCCGTGGGGCGGGGCGTGCGTCAGAGTGCCCCGCGCGAGGTCCCGGGACGAACCGCCCGGGCGAACGGTCATGGCGGGTGCGCGGATGATGCGAGGACGTCTCGGTTGGATGCTGGGGGCGCTGGTGCTGTGGGCGGGCGCGGGCTGCTCGCGGCGCGTGCCGGAGGGAACGGCCGCGGAGCAGGCGGTCGCGGACGCGCCCACGGTGTACGTGGCGAAGCGGATCCGCACGCTGGACGCCGCGAGGCCGGAGGCCCAGGCGCTGGCCGTGCGCGACGGCAAGGTGCTGGCCGTGGGCACGCGCGAGGAGGTGCTCGCCGCGGCGGGCGCCACCGCGCGCGTGGTGGAGCTGGGCGACGCGACCGTGGTGCCCGGCCTCACGGACTCGCACGGGCACCTGGCGGGGCTGGGCCAGGCGCTCTCGGGCGTGCGGCTGGAGGGCACCACGTCGCTGGCGGAGGTGCGCCAGCGGCTGGAGAAGGCCCCCTCCACCGCGTACCAGGGCGACTGGCTGGTGGGCCAGGGCTGGGACCAGAACGACTGGGACACGCCGCGCTTCCCCACGCACGCCGACATGGGCGAGCACCTGAAGGACATGCCCGTGGTGCTGTGGCGCATCGACGGGCACGCGCTGTGGCTCAACGGCGAGGCGCTGAAGCGCGCGAACATCACCCGCGACACGAAGGACCCCGAGGGCGGCACCGTCGTGCGGCTGCCGGACGGCGCCCCCAGCGGCGTGCTCATCGACAACGCCGTGGAGCTGGCGCTGAAGGTGCTGCCCCAGCCCACGAAGGAGCAGCATGAGGCGCGCATGCGGGCCGCGCTGGAGCACTGCGCGCGCGTGGGCCTCACCGGCGTGCACGACGCGGGCATGGACCTGCGGACGTTCCGGCTGTTCCAGGCGTGGGACCGGGCCGGCACCCTGCCCCTGCGCGTCTACGCCATGGCGGACGGGCAGACGGAGGACCGCGTGCAGTACCTGAAGGACGGCCCGTTCCAGGGGAAGCTCCTGACGATGCGCGCGGTGAAGCTCACCCTGGACGGCGCGCTGGGCAGCCGGGGCGCGGCGCTGGGCGCGGCCTACAGCGACGAGCCCGGCCACCGCGGCCTGCTGCTGCTGTCCCCGGAGGAGTACGCCGCGCGCGTGCACGCCTTCGTGGGCCGCGGCTTCCAGGTGGCGACGCACGCGATCGGCGACCGCGCCAACACGCTGCTCCTGGACACGCTGTCGCGTGAGCTGGCGGCCACGGGGACCCGGGACGCGCGCCCCCGCGTGGAGCACGCGCAGATCATGACGGCCGCGGACCTCCAGCGGCTGGGCGCCAGCGGCTTCGTGGCGAGCGTGCAGCCCACGCACGCCACCAGCGACATGCCCTGGGCGGAGAAGCGCGTGGGCCCGGAGCGCATCCAGAACGCCTACGCGTGGCAGAAGCTGAAGGCCGCGGGCGCCGTGCTGGCGCTGGGCAGCGACTTCCCGGTGGAGCGGCCGGACGTGCTCGCGGGGCTGTACGCGGCGCGCACGCGGCAGGACGCCAGCGGCCAGCCGCCGGGCGGGTGGCACCCGGACCAGCGCCTGAGCGGTGAGGAGGCGCTGGAGGGCTTCACGGTGGGCGCGGCCTACGCGTCCTTCGCGGAGGGACGGCGCGGCCAGCTCAAGCCCGGCATGGACGCGGACTTCGTGGCGCTGTCGGTGGACCCGGTGGACGCGCCCCCCGCGGACCTGCTCACCGGGCAGGTCCGGCTGACGGTGGTCGCGGGCCGCGAGGTGTTCCGCGCGGACGCGAGGTAGCTACAGGTCCGCCTCGTAGGTGAGCGACTCGATGCGCTGGGTGGCCTCCGCCTGGAGGCGGGTGCGCTCCTGCGCGAGTCGCTCCAGCTCCCGGCCGATGCCCTCCAGCCGGTCCTCCTGCGCGTTGAGCTTGGTGACGAAGCGCTCCACCAGCTCGCGCTGGGACGCGCCGCTCTTGAGCGAGTCGATGTTGGAGCGGATCCGCTCCTGGTCCTTGAAGAGCTGGGCGCGCTCCTCGTCGAGGCGCTGGATGTCGCGGGCGACGCTCGCCTGCTTCTCACGCATGGCCACCACGTCGCGCAGCGCCTGGGCGACGCGCGGGTCGATGAAGCGCGAGTCGAGGAAGAACGTCACCTCCTCCAGCCCCAGGTTGCCGAGGTAGTACTGGCGGTGACCCCGGGTGCGCTCGGTGATGACGAGCGTGTCGGAGGTGCCCGGGGCCAGCTCCCGCTTGAAGCGCCAGAAGCCGTCCGTGGTCTCCGCGGGGGTGGCCGTGTCCTTCAACTCCCAGCCGGTGCGCGGGTGCTCCACGAAGAGCGCCTGGGGGCGCTTCGCCTTGTTGCGCGCGAGGACCCGGGTGCGGCGCTGGTGGAAGAACTCCACCACCAGGGTGCCCCGGTTGAGGCGTGAGCGGAACACCGGGCCGTCCTCCGGGTCCTCCTCCACGGACACGACACAGGACAGCTCCACGGCGTAGGGGACGAAGCGCGTGTCGTCGGGCTTGAGGGTGTCGAGCATCGCCTCGCCCACGTAGGTCTCGTCCTCGGTGATGGTGACGGGGCCGCCCTCCAGCGTGAGGCCGGTGGTGTTCTTGAACTCGATGCAGGCCATCGGGTTCTTCTCGCGCGTGGCGCGGTTGTAGAGCAGCACGCGGCGGCCCTCGAAGGGGCGCTGCAGGATGGGCACGAGCGCGCTCTGGTTGCGGTGCACGGTGACGGGGCGGTCCACGCCGTACTCGAAGAGGTCCCCGACCTCCTTGGTCAGCGTCGTCACCGTGGTGCTCTGCTCCAGCGTCTCGCGCATGCCGCGTCCGCTGCCGCCAATCATCGGGCCGCCCTTGGCGCGCATGCGGCGGGCCGGCGCGGGCGCGGCCATGGCGGGCATGAGGGTGGACGGGGCCGCCACGTCGGCGGCGCCGTAGGTGCCCCCCTCCTCCGCGTCCATCATGGGCTCGGCGGCGCTCCCATGGGCCTCCTGGGGGATGACGGGCGCGACGCCGGTCTCCGAGCGCACCTCCACGACGGGGCGGCGCAGGTAGCGGGGGTTGTAGAGGTCGTGGACGAAGGACACGGGCAGGCCCGCGATGAGGGACAGCTCCACGTCCACCCAGTCCTCGTCACCGGTGTTGTCCACCAGGGCCCAACCCTGGAGGAGGGGCGGCTTTCCCTCGTCCAGGAGGATGCGGTAGCTGGTCTTCCACACGGGGGACTCCAGCACGTAGCTGACGAACAGCTCGCGCGAGCCCTCTCCGGCGGTGAGGATGGACAGCCGCTTGGAGTCCTTCTTGTACGAGGACATGACGGTGGCCAGGTAGAACTCCAGGTCCTTGCGCACGGCCTCGTCGAGGAACTCCAGCTCGCCCAGCTCCAGCACGTCGAAGGTGCGCAGGGACGCGCCGACGAGCAGCGTGAGGAAGGGGCGCACGACGCTGGCCTCTCCCTGGACGACGGGCAGGGACTCCAGGCCCACGATGGCGCCTTCGACCTGCGCGCCGCCGACGCGGGCGCGGACGCGGGCGCCCTTCACCTGGCCGAGCAGCGCGGTGAGGCTGCCGTGCTCGGGGATGCGGATGGTGGCTTCGGAGAGGAGCTGCTCCAGGGGCTTGGTGGAGTCATAGCTCACGGCGGACACGGAGCCGCCGCTCAGGTCCAGCACGGTCATGGACTTGAGGACGTCGTTCATGTCGCGCGCCTTGAAGTCCAGGTGCGCGGTCTCGCTGCCGGTCACCTTGCCCCGGCGCTCGAAGTAACCGACGCCGTGCTTGTAGAGGACGACACGGCGGATGGACAGGGGCGAAGGCATGCGCGGGGCTCCGGGTGCGGTGGGGACGTGGGGAGGGTCTAGCAGCGCAGGGGGATGGGGTTCCACTCCGGGTGGAGTTCCCTGGCGTCAGCGGGCGGGCGGTGAGTCAATGGCAGACAGGGGGAGCTCCGCCAGATGCAACGACAGTCGGACCCGTGGAGTCCCGTGCTCCAGGGGCTCCCGATGGAGGTGCGTTTCGACCGGCTTCCAGAAGGAGTGTATGAGCCAGCAGCGAGAGGAGGACGCGACTACCACTCCGACCGCCGGCTCATCCGCTGGGGCACGTGGCTGGAGTCCCCCGGGCTGTCGACCAGCGCACGTTGACGCCGCGCACGCGGTCATCGGTCGCGCGGATCCGCGCGTCGCTCCGTGTATCTAGCGGCCCAACCCGGGCGCATCCCGTCCCGTCTCGCCGAGGCCCACCGCATGCGACGCCCCCGCTTCCGCGCTTCCTTCCTGCTGTGCTCCGCGCTCCTCCTGGGCACGGGCTGCGAAAGCATGAAGCCCCGCGCCGTCTCCCCCTCCGACGGCACCCCCGCCACCGCGCCGCCCGACACCGCCCCCGAGGCCACCGTGGCGGACGCGGGCGCCGCCACCGCCGAACCCGCCACCACGACGCCTTCGCCGTGGCAGCGCGCCCGCGTGGGCGACCGCGTGGAGTACGCCTTCTCCGCCCACCGGAGCCGCCCCGGCGCGACCACCGGCGTGGGCGTGGCCGGCCATGTCGCGCTGGAGGTCGTCGCCGTCCAGGCGCCGTGGGCGTGGCTCACCGTCACCTTCACGGATGATCAGGGCAGGCCCCTTCCCCACCCGCGCCTCTCCCAGCCGCGCGTGCTGCCCATGCGCATGGAGGATACCCAGCCGTGGAAGGAGGACCACCGCGGCCAGCGCTCCACGGAGCAGACCACCGCCGCCGGCCGCGCCTGGGACGCGCGCCGCTTCCTGGACGACCGCCGCCCCAGCGACGGCCCCCTCCAGAACCGCCTCTACGCCACCGAGCCCGGACCGCTGTACCTCACCCACGGCCTGCTCGACGCCAGCACCACGCTCTCCGGCTTCGGCGCCAGCGGCAGCCAGCAGCTCACGCTCGTGTCGTTCCGCCGGGGCACCGACGGCGCGGGCGCCGTGCCCGCGCTCGACCGGCCCTGGGGCCCGGGCACCTGGTACGACGTGCGCCAGGACCTCTCCGGCACCTCCTCCGTGCGCCGCGTCTGCCTGGGCGCCGAACGCGGCTTCGTCCTGCGCAAGGAGCTGACCGCCCCCACCGGCGACGCGCCCTGCGCGGACTTCCAGGAGGCCGAGGCCCGGCCCCTCGAGGAGGCCCTGCTCGACGCCGTCAGCGAGGCCATCAACCAGCCGCAGCAGTGGCCCCCCGTCCCCGTCGGCACCGCGCCGTCGCGCCGGGAGACGTTCACCGCCGCCCAGCACGCCATCCCCGCCCTCGTCGTCGAATCACCCTCGGGCGAGGGCGCCGAGCGCCGCGTGCAGCTCACCGCCTACGCCGCCGACCCCTGGGGCGCCGCGCTGAACGGGCTCGCGGACGAGGCCCGCTTCACGCCCCTCGCCGACGCCGTCCACCGCGCCCCGCCCAGGGGCAAGCGCGTGCCCGAGGACGGCACCGCGCTCGCGGGCTGGGGAACGTGGGTCATCGACGGCGGCAGGCAACCACCTCAGTGACACGTGCGGCGCTCCGGCTTGTCCGCGCGGCACTGCGCCACGGACGGGAGCGCCTCGCGCGCCTCGTCCGCCACGTCCACCCCCTGGCGCGCGCACTCCTTCGCCGCCAGCGTGCCCTGGATGTCGAACAGGGTCAGCACCTCCGCGCAGCGCTTCTGCAGGGTCTCCACGCCGGCCACGAAGAGCGGCTGCATCACCTCCGGCGAGAACGAATAGCCGCTCGCCGTCGCCAGCCCCGCCTCCGGCTTGAACATCCACGCGCTGCGCCAGCTGGACGCCACCTGGTCGAAGCGCGCCGACCCCATCCACACCGCCTGCCCGGCCCCCGGCCCCGCCAGCGCGGGCGGCTGGAAGCCCGGCCCCTTGCGGCGGCAGAAGTCCTCCGTCGCGCCGCGCAGCGTGCAGACGTTGTACTCGCCCAGCCGGCGCGTCACCGCGAGCAGCTCCGCCTGCTGCACCTCGCCCACGCGCGGCTGCGCCACGAACAACTCAAGGGTGCGCATCAGCACGCTCACCGCGTTCTTCGGATCCACCGACGGCGACGGGTTCACCCCCCCCGTGGAGACCACCAGCACCCGCTCCGCCCCGCGCTGCACCGCCTGGAGCAGCGGCAGCCCCGAGCGCACTCCGCCGTCGTAGTACGTCCCCGTGCGGTCCCCCGCCGCCGACGGCAGCTTGCCCACCGGGTTCGACAGCACCGGCTCCGCGATGGACGCCACGATGGCGTTCGCCATCCCGCCCTTGCGCAGCATGTCCGACGCGCCCGGCTTGAAGTCCGCCGGATCCTGGTCGCTCACGCTGAACACGTCGCCCGTCTGGAAGTCCACCGACACCGCCACCAGCTCCGTGCCGTTGTGCAGTTGCTCCGGCTGGATGAACTGCTCCAGCTTCGAGTAGATGCCGTCGAACTTCACCAGCCCCCGCGTGTCGTCCGCCAGGTTCCACAGCCACGTGGAGTTCACGCAGTACAGGTCCGACTCCACCGTGCACGTGTAGTTGCCCAGCAGTTGCTGGCGCGCCTTCGCCTCCTGCCCCGGCGTGTGGAACAGGTCCACCAGCGTGCTGATGAGCGCGCCCGTGCTCGTCCCCGCCGCCAGGTCGATCCTCGCGTCCCCGCACCCCTCCGGCGCGGGCTTGCCCCGGCACTGCTCCAGGATGCCCAACAGCCGCCAGATGACCCCCGCGCTGAACGCGCCGTTGGCCCCGCCGCCGCTCAGCACCACCGCGTTGCTGGGCCGCTGGAGGTCGCGGCGCCACGAGCGCGCCCGCACATACGCCGCCGCGGACGCCGCGCCCCGCTGGATGCCCTGCGCCAGCACCTCGCGCGTCAGCGGCACCTCCAGCGACTGCTGGAGCGCCGCGAGCGACGGCCCGATGCCCATCGCGTTCGCGAGGAAGCGCTGCGCGTCCACCTCCTCCTCGGCCGGCGCCGCCACGGAGAAGGACTGCGCCGGCAGCGGCACGCCCCACGCCGAGGCCCTCACCGTCCGGTCGACGTAGCCCGTGCGCGCGTCGTTCTCATAGCAGGACGCCGTGTCCTGCCCCGCGCGCTGGACGATGCACGCCGTCATGTCCAGCACCGCCTCCGGGGACGCGCCCAGCGCCTCCATCCACGCGCCCGCGCGCGCGGGGTCCACGTAGGAGTCCGTCAGCTGCGCGCGCGTCAGCCCCGCCACGCGCTCCACCGCCGGCACCCGGACCGGCAGGTCCGCCGGCTTGGGGGACGCCGGCGCGTTGAGCGTGTCCAGGAGCGTGTCCGTGCGCAGGAAGCTGCAACCGCTCGCCGTGGCGGCGAGGAACATCAGCAGGGGCGTGAGGTGACGGCGCATGGGGAGGCGCCTCCTTGACGGAGAGGTGGACGGACACCCACCTCCTTAGCTGATGCCGCCGACGCCCGGCCATCACCCGGAGCGCCCGGCATTCGCAATCCCGCAAAGCACCGCTCGCGACGCGTCGCGGTGCGGTTAGCATGCGCCCCCGCCCCGGAGGGTATCCCCCACATGGTTGAGTATGATCCGCATCGCTGGTGGAGCTACTTCCACTACCTGCGCGGTTCGATGGTGAAGGAGATCGTCGGCCGCGTGCTGCTGTGCGTGCTCTGGGCCGCGGTCGTGGTGGGCTTCCACCGGCACGTGCGCGACGTGGGCACGCCCCCCACGGTGCACACGCTGGCGGGCATCTCGCTGAGCCTCCTGCTCGTGTTCCGCACCAACGCCTCCTACGACCGCTTCTGGGAGGGCCGGAAGCTCTGGGGCGGCATCGTCAACGAGACGCGCAACCTGGCCCGCGCGGCGGAGGTCTTCCTGGGGAGGACCCCGCTCTACGCTGCGCTGGTGCACTGGACGGCCGCGTTCCCCTTCGCCACCGCCGCGTGGCTGCGCGGCCAGCAGCGACACCTGGGCGCCCACACCGACGCCCTGCCCGCCGGAGAGGTGGCGGACGTGCTCAAGGCCCAGCACGTGCCGCTCGCCGTGGCCCGCCGGATGACCGCCGTGCTGGACGCGGGCCGCCGGCGGGGGCTCTATCCCGAGTACGTCCAGATGCAGCTGGACCAGAACGTCCAGCAGCTCATCGACTACCTGGGAGGTTGTGAGCGCATCCACCGCACGCCCATGCCCTTCGCGTACATGGTGCACCTGCGCCGCGCGCTCATCCTCTACTGCTTCACGCTGCCCTTCGCGCTGGTGGACACTTTCGGCTGGGTGACGGTCCTGGCCACGTTCGTCGTCGCGTATGTCTTCTTCGGCATCGAGGAGATCGGCGTCGAGATCGAGGACCCCTTCGGCACGGACGACAACGACCTGCCGCTCGACGCCATCTGCCAGAACGTCCAGAACAACCTCCTGGCGCTCCTGCCGGCCCCGGACCGCGAGGCGCCTTGACGACACCCTCCGGGTGCCGCTGGAGCGCATCGCGGAGGTGGCTCCGCGACCGGCCCGCCAGGAGGGGCGCCCCGCGTTCACGCCGACGGAGGACTACTCCGCGACGGAGACCTTCACCTCGATGTTGCCGCGCGTGGCGTTGGAGTACGGGCACACCTGGTGGGCCGCCTCCATCAGCTGCTGCGCCTCCTCGCGGGGGATGCCGGGGAGGATGCCCTGGAGCTCCACCGCCAGGCCGAAGCCGCCCTCGGGCGTCTTGCCGATGGTGACGGTGGCCTTCACGCCCGCCTTCTCATCCAGCTTCTTGCCGGCCTTGCCCGCCACGAGGCGCAGCGCGCTCTCGAAGCAGGAGGAGAAGCCCGCGGCGAAGAGCTGCTCGGGGTTGGTGGCCGTCGCCTTGCCGGAGCCGCCCAGCTGCTTCGGCATGGCCAGCTCCAGGCCGTCCAGCGGGCTGTTCTCCAGGAGCAGCCTGCCGTTGCGGCCGCCGTGCGTGACGGCGGTGGTGGAGTAGAGCTTCTCGGCGATCGTGACCTGGGCCATGGCGTTGCTCCTTCGTGAGTGGGTACCGCGTGTGTCTCAAGCGCTGCGTGAAACCTTCTCGAACAGCCGCTGGATGTCCCGGCGCAGCCGCCCGAGCTCCTCCAGCGTCAAGCCCGTGCGGCAGGCGATGGCCTCCGGGATGGACGCGGCCTTGCGGCGCAGGGCCCGCCCCTGCGCGGTGAGCGACACCGTCACCGACCGCGCGTCCTCCCTGGAGCGCTCGCGGCGCACGAAGCCCAGCGTCTCCAGCCGCTTGAGCAGCGGCGTCAGCGTCCCCGAGTCCAGGTACAGCCTCTCCCCCAGCGCCTTCACCGTCACCCCGTCCGTCTCCCAGAGGACCAGCATCACCAGGTACTGCGGGTAGGTGAGCCCCAGCTTCGCCAGGAGCGGCGTGTAGGCCTGCACCATCGCGCGCGACGCCGCGTAGAGCGGGAAGCACAGCTGCAGGTCCAGCCGGAGCAGGTCATCCGTCGACATGGGGGAATATGTAACGCGCAATTCAATTGTGCGCAACTAAATCTGGGGCGCGCGGGGAAGGAGGTGGGGGCGCGGCGTGTTCCCCCGGCGGGCGGGGCCGTGCTACAGCCGCGCCTCCCGGGGTGCCCGGGAACCGACGAGGACGGAAGGATGCTCAGGACGGTCACCGCCACGCGCTACGTGACGCCCTTGCGCGAGGGGGGCTCGATGCCCGCCATCGTGGAGGCGAACGACGCGGGGCTCTATGTCGTGAAGTTCCGGGGGGCGGGCCAGGGGGCCAAGGCGCTCATCGCGGAGCTGTTGGCGGGCGAGCTGGCGCGGGTGCTGGGCCTGCGGGTGCCGGAGCTGGTGTTCGTGGAGCTGGACGCCTCGCTGGGGCGCAACGAGCCGGACAGCGAGATCCGCGAGCTGCTCAAGGCGAGCGCGGGGCTGAACCTGGCGCTGGACTACCTGCCGCGCTCGGTGACGTTCGACCCGCTGGCGGTGCCGGTGCCGGAGGCGCAGGTGGCGTCCGCCATCGTGGCGTTCGACGCGTACGTGACGAACGTGGACCGCACGCCGAAGAACCCCAACCTCCTGGTGTGGCACCGCAACCTCTGGCTCATCGACCACGGGGCGGCGCTGTACTTCCACCACGCGTGGGACGGGTGGGAGGAGCGCAGCCAGGGGCGGTTCGCGCCCATCAAGGACCACGTGCTCCTGCCGTGGGCGCACGCGCTGGCGGAGGCCGGGGACCTGCTGCGCCAGCGGGTGACGCGGGAGGTGGTGGAGCGCATCGTGGCGGCGATCCCGGAGGCGTGGCTGGGCCAGGAGCCCGCGTTCGCGTCCACGTCCGAGCACCGCGCGGCGTACGTGACGTGGCTGCTGCGCAGGCTGGAAGCGGCGCCGGCGTTCATCGAGGAGGCGACGCGTGCCCACGCCCAGCTCGTTTGATTACGCCATCATCCGGCTGGTGCCGCGCGTGGAGCGCGAGGAGTTCATCAACGTGGGCGTCGTCCTCTTCTGCGTGCAGCACCGCTTCCTGGGCGCGCGCGTGGAGCTGGACGTGGCGCGCCTGAAGGCGCTGTCGCCGGACGCGGACGTGGAGCTCTTGAGCGGCCACCTGGAGAGCTTCCGCCGCGTGTGCGTGGGCGGGAAGGACGCGGGGCCCATCGGGCGGCTGCCGCAGAAGGAGCGCTGGCACTGGCTGGTGGCGCCCCGGAGCACGATGCTCCAGACGGGCCCGGTGCACGCGGGCCTGTGCGACGACCCGGAGCGCGCGCTGGCGCACCTGCTGGACACGATGGTGCGGGTGAAGCCGGCCCCGTGAGCAGGCGGGCGGGCGAGGCCTTTTTCGACTGCCGGCACATCGCGGCGGGCGCTCGCGCATCCCATGGTGAAGAGAGGGGGGAGGCCTGGACGTTCGTCCCGGGGCTTCCCATTTTTCGCCGCGAGGCACGGGGAGGTGGCGACCGGACCATGGAGCCGTCAACGCTGCGCATCGTCACGTACAACGTCCGCTACTTCGGACACATGCTGAGGGGGCTCGCGAGCACCCTGGGCCCCAAGCGCCGGGTGGCGGCCGCGCTGGCCACGCTGGACCCGCTGCCGGACATCGTCTGCCTCCAGGAGGTGGAGACGTCCTCGCTGCGCAGCAACATCATCCACCGGCCCACCCACCCGGGTGAGACGCAGCTGGAGGCCTTCATGACGCGCGTGGAGGAGACGTTCGCCCTCCAGGGGAGGGAGATGCCCTATGAGGCGTTCTACTTCCGCGCGCACCACTACAAGGTGGGCGAGGTGTCGCTCTACACCACCGGCCTGGCGATGCTCGTCAACACGCGCACGCTGCGGGTGGACACGCACAACGTGCAGGCGCCGGAGCACATCACGCACCACCACGTGCAGGGGCTCAAGGAGCGCAAGCAGAGCCGCATCTGCGCGCACATGCGCGTCATCCGCCGCTCGGACCAGCGCGCGTTCCACATCTTCAACACGCACCTGAGCCTGCCCACGCCGTTCGCTCGCGAGTTCTGGGCCACGCGCGACAAGATGGGCTGCGGCGTCAACCAGCTCCACGAGGCGAAGAAGCTCTCGGGCTTCATCGGGCTGCACGCGAAGGATGAGCCGTTCGTGGTGTGCGGGGACTTCAACTCGCCGCCGTCGTCGCCGGTGTTCCGCTACCTCACGGGGGACGCGCACCTGACGTGCGCGCAGGCGGCGGTAGGGCAGATCAACCCGGCCGTGTCCCGCGCGTTCCCCACCGCGGGCTTCATGCACATGCGCATGCACCTGGACCACCTGTTCTCCGGGGGCGGCGTGAGCTGGCTGGACACGGACGAGACACGGCCCTTCGGCGACCTGACCAGCCGCTTCCACGGCCTGTCCGACCACGTGCCGCTCATCGCGCGGTTCCGGCTGGCCGCGCCGGCGCCCGTGCTGCTGACCTGAGGAGCGGGCCGCCGCGTCCCCGTCGGGTGCTCCCCGTGCGAGACGTGGCCAGCGTTTCCTCCAGGAGGCTCGCCGATGATTCGACTCCAGCGCGTTTATGAGGAGCACCGCCCGGACCCTCGGGCGGGGACCCGGTTCCTGGTGGACCGGCTGTGGCCGCGGGGGATCAAGAAGGTGGACCTCCGACTGGACGGCTGGCCCCGCGAGGTGGCGCCCAGCACGGAGCTGCGGCGGTGGTACGCCCACAACGTGGAGTGCTGGGACGAGTTCCGGTCCCGCTACATCCACGAGTTGGACGCGCACCCCGACGCGTGGGAGCCGCTGCTCCAGGCCGCGCGCCACGGCCGCGTCACGCTGCTCCACGGCGCCCGCGACACCGAGCACAGCAACGCCACCGTGTTGAAGGAGTACCTGGAGGCCCGGCTGAAGCGCTCCTCGCGAAAGCAGCCGCGCCCCACGGTGCACTGACTCACTCCGCGTCGCGCTCCACCGCCTCCCAGGCGTCCAGGATCTCGCGCGTCTTGCGCTCGGCGAGCGCGTGGAACTCCGGCGCCAGGTGGGCCACCTTGTCCGGGTGGTACTGCGCGATGAGCGCCCGGAAGGCCTTGCGCGCCTCGTCCCGGGGCGTGCCCCGCGCGATGCCCAGCACCGTCCAGGGGTCCGTCGCCTCGGGCTCGGCCGCGACGGCGCGATGACCGCGCGGGGGCGTGGCTTCGTCGGCCCGCCACGCGCGGGCCCTGCCGGAACCCGCGCGGGCCTCCGCGCCGCCTCGCGAGGACGCGTCGCCCCGGCGGCGGGACCCCGCGCCCTCTTCCGGCGCCCCGGTGTCGCTCGCGGGTCCGTAGCGCGGCGGCGCGCGGGGCGCGGGTTCGGGGCGGCGATGGCCGGGGCGCTTCGCCGGGTCGGGGGCGGGGATGCCCTGGGACAGGCGGCTCAGGGCATCCTGGAGGAACCACGCGTCTTCCGCGGGGCTGGCGTGCTTGCGCACCACCGCGCGCGGCCTCCCGCCCTCCAGCAGCACGTAGCCCGTGGCCGCCGCATAGGCGCGCTTCTTGTCCTCCGGGTAGAGCCGGTCGCCCAGGTCCCCCAGCGGGTCGCGCCACATGCCCTCCGTGGTGCCCTCGTCCGCCACGATGACCTGCGACAGCACGTCCCCGAACAGGCCCTCCAGCGCCGCGAAGGGCTCGCGCGCCTGGGGCGGACGCGTCATCCCCGCGCCGTGGCGCACGCCCGCCACCAGCAGCAGCCCCTGCGCCGCGTCCACGAACGCGAAGAGCTTCTCGCGCACCTGCTTGTCGGAGAAGTAGAGAACGGCCTGCACGGTCCTCCCATCCTGGGGAAGCCCCCGCCGTTTCTCAACCACCGGCTCGCGGCCCCCGGCCCCGGTCACCTCCCGCCCCGACAGGTCCGGCTCCAGGAATTCCGACAAGACCCGGTTCGAAGCGTCTCGACCCGGGGGCGGGCTTGCGAAAGAGTCGCCTCCTCTTATGCGCTGCTGCCACCGCCACGCCCCCGCCGCCACCGGGTCGTCCTCCGACCCGCATCCGTTCAGCCTCCCCGGCGCCACCGAGCACTACGCCGCGCCCCGCCCCGTGCGCGCCGAGCACGTGCGCATCGAGCTGGACCTGGACTTCGCCCAGCGCGCCCTGGCCGGCACCTGCACCACCCGCGTGTCCGCCGTCCGCGCCGTGTCCACCGTCACCTTCGACGCCGTGGACCTGGACGTCACCGAGGCCCGCGTCGACGGCCGCTCCGTCTCCTTCTCCAACTCCGGCGCGCACGTGCGCGTGGAGTTGCCGCGCGCGCTCGACGCGGGACAGGCGTGCGACATCGCGCTCACCTACCGCGCCCGTCCCCGCCGCGGCCTCTACTTCTGGGGCCCCGACGCGGGCTACCCCGACCGCCCGCTCCAGGCGTGGACGCAGGGGCAGGACATCGACGCGCGCTGCTGGTTCCCCTGCCTGGACACGCCCGCGCAGAAGGCCACGTCGGAGGTCATCGCCACCTTCCCGGCGCACATGACGTCGCTGTCCAACGGCGTGCTCGTCAGCGACCTCACCACCGGCGACCGGCGCACCCAGCACCACCGCATGGCGCAGCCGCACTCGCCCTACCTCGTCACCCTGGTGGTGGGCGAGTTCGACGAGGCCACCGACACCGCCGGCACCACGCCGCTGCGCTACCTGTTCCCCAGGGGCCGCCGCGAGGACGCGCTCCGGTGCGTGGCGCGCACGCCCCAGATGATCGCCGCGTTCGAGGCCCTCACTGGCGAGCCCTTCCCATGGAGCGGCTACGCGCAGGTGTTCGTCACGGAGTTCATCCTGGGCGGCATGGAGCACACCACCGCCACCACGCTGGTGGACACCGTGCTGCACGACGCGCGGGCGCACCAGGACTACACCGCCGAACCGCTCATCTCCCACGAGCTGGCGCACCAGTGGTTCGGCGACCTGCTCACCTGCCGCGACTGGCCCCACGGCTGGCTCAACGAGGGCTTCGCCACCTACTTCGAGGTGCTCTGGAAGGAGCACGGCGACAGCCGGGACGAGGCGGACCACCACCGGGCGCTCGACCTGGAGGCCTACCTCGCCGAGACGCGCGAGCGCTACGCGCGCCCCATCGTCGCGCGGAGGTTCCACGCGCCCATGGACCTGTTCGACCGCCACTTGTACGAGAAGGGCGGGCTGGTGCTCCACGAGCTGCGCCGCCGCGTGGGGGACGCGCTCTTCGTGCGCGCCCTGCGCCACTACGTCGCGTCCCACCGCCACGGCGTGGTGGAGACGGTGGACCTGGCGCGCGCCTTCGAGGAGGCCACCGGCCACAACCTGGACCCCGTCTTCGACCAGTACGTCCACGCCCCCGGCCACCCGGAGCTGAAGGTGGAGGTCCGCTACGAGGCGGACGACGCGCGCCTGCGCATCGCCGTGCGCCAGACGCAGCGCACGGACTCGGGCACCCCCGTCTTCCGCCTGCCGCTGGAGGTGGTGGTCACCGTGAACGGCGAGGACACGCGCCACCGGCTGGACCTCACGGACGCGGAGCACCGCTTCCACCTGCCCTGCCCCACCGCGCCCACGCAGGTGCGCGTGGATCCGCGCCGCGACGTGCTGGGCACGCTGGACGTGGACAAGGCCGTGGGGCTGTGGCGCGAGGAGCTGGCGAGCGCGCCGGAGGCCCGCGCGCGCACGGAGGCCGCGCACGCGCTGGGGAAGGACGGGGGCCCGCGGTCGGTGGAGGCGCTGGGCCGCGCGCTGAAGGACGCGAAGGGCTTCTGGGCCACCCGCGCCGCGTGCGCGAAGGCGCTGGGCCGCATCCGCACTCCGGAGGCCCGCGCGCTGCTGCTGGACGCGGTCGCCACCGAGCACCCGCGCGTGCGCCGCGCCGTCGTCGCCGCGCTGGGCGAGTTCCGCCACGACGTGGAGGTGGCCGGGAGCCTGCGCGCGCTGCTGGAGGCCGGGGACGCCAGCTACTTCGTGGAGGCGGAGGCCGCGCGGAGCCTGGGCCGTGCGCGCGCGCCGGACGCGCTGCCCCTGCTGGAGGCCGTCGCCGCGCGGCCGTCCTTCCAGGACGTCATCGGCGCGGGCGCGATGGACGGGCTCGCGGAGACGCAGGACGCGGCGGCGTTCCCGGTGGCCGTGGCGCGCACGGCCTATGGCCAGCCCGCGTTCCTGCGCCGCGCGGCCGTGAGCGCGGTGGCGAAGCTGGCGGAGGTGGCGAACCGCAAGCGCGAGGCGGTGGACCTGTTCACCCACCTGCTGCGCGACCCGCAGTTCCGCGTGCAGCTGGCGGTCTGCGACGCGGCCTCCACCCTGGGCGACCGGCGCCTGCTGCCCGCGCTGGAGGGCACGACCTTCAGCGACCCGCGAGCGCGCCGCTACGCGCGCGAAGCCGTGCGCGCCCTGCGCGAAGGCGCCCCCCAGGCCCGCGAGGTCGCGTCGCTGCGCGAGGAGCTGGACGCCCTCAAGCAGGAGACGCGCACGCTGCGCGAGAAGCTGGAGACGCTCACGCTGAACGCGCCCCCGGCCGCCCCGGCCAGGAAGGCCGTGCGCAAGCGCGCGGCGAAGCGCGGCCGCACGCCGCCCAGGCGCCGGCGCTAGGCCGCCCGGACGGCCTCCAGGGGTGCTGGCGGCGTCCGGACTTCCGGCTTCCGCGCGCCGTTCCGGCCCACAGTGTGTATCTGTAGGCAAAGGGAACGCGCACGGGCGCCAAGACGCGCGCCCGCCACTGCCGGGGAGCCCCCGCTTCCGGCAGGGCCGGCCCACGCGGCGGAGAGGCGCGTGCCGGCCCCATCTCAGGAGCGAGGCATGGCCGGAGGAGCCGCACGGGAGCTGGAAGCCGTTCTGGACGCAACGGTGGATCCCGTCATCGCGTGCGGTCCGGACGAGCACATCCTGCACGTCAACGCGGCGACGGAGCGGCTGCTGGGCTGGGATCGCGAGCAGCTCGTGGGCAAGCCCGTCACCGACCTCTTCCCGCTCCGCCTGCGCCGCTTCCACGGCCTCAGCCTGCCGCGCTACCTGCTGTCGCGCCGGAGGGCGCTCGGTGGCCGGGCCACGCGCGTCTTCGCCCGGCGGCGAGACGGCGTGGAGCTGCTGGTGGAGCTGACCGTGGGCGCGTCCGGCACGGATGGCTGGGAGCGCATCGTGCTCACGATGCGCCGGCTGCACGAGGTCATCGACTCGCTGGAGGAGCCGGTGGAGCACATCCCCGGGGGCCCGGACACGGCCGCGCACCAGGAGACGGCGGACCGGCTCTACCAGCTGCTCGTGGAGAACGCGCCCCTGGGCATCTTCCACTTCGACCGCACGCCCATCATCACCGCGTGCAACGAGCGCTTCGCCAGCGTCATCGGCACGTCGAAGCGCAGCCTGGTGGGCCTGAACCTCCTCACGCTTCAGGACGCCCGCATCATGGCCTGCGTGCGCGAGTCGCTGGACGGCCGCTCCTGCGACTTCGAGGGCACCTATCGCGCGCTCACCACCGGCAAGGAGACGCCCGTGCGCGTGCGCTTCGCCCCCTGCTACGCGGAGGACGGCACCGTGGAGGGCGGCGTCGGCATCGTGGAGGACATCACCGAGCGCCGCCGCGTGGAGGCCGAGCGCGAGGAGAACCTGGCCCAGCTGGACCTGCTCTTCCGCGGCGCGCCCGTGGGCATCGGCTTCCTGGACACGCACCTGCGCTACGTGCGCGTCAACGAGACGCTCGCCCGCATCAACGGCATCCCGGCGGAGGCGCACCCGGGCCACACCCTGCCGGAGCTGCTGGGGGAGCCGGGCGCCATCGCGGAGCGGGGGCCCCGGTCCGTGCTGCGCACCGGCGAGCCCCTGGTGGACCAGGAGAGCACCTCCGACGAAGACCTGGGCGCCCCGGGCCCCCGGCGCTGCTTCCGCGGCAGCTTCTATCCCGTGCGCACCCCCGACGGCCGGGTGCTCGGCGTGGGCGTGCTCGTGGAGGACATCACCGAGCGCCGCCGCGCGGAGGAGGAGCGCGCGCACCTGTACCGCGAGGCCCGGGAGGCCATCCGCGTGCGCGACGACTTCCTCTCCATCGCGAGCCATGAGCTGAAGACGCCGCTGACGCCCCTGAGCCTGCGCCTGGCCACGCTGGAGCGCCGCCTGGAGCGCGGCGAGCACCTGGACCCCAGCGTGCTGAGCCACGCGCGTCACCAGCTCACCCGCCTCACCGGCCTCATCAACGACCTGCTGGACGCGTCGCGCATCGAGGCCGGCCGGCTGGCGCTGCACCCGGAGGCCACCCGCTTCGACCTGCTGGTGGAGCACACGCTCGGCAGCCTGGAGGGCCAGAAGGGCAACCACACCTTCGACTTCGAGCCCCCTCCGGAGCCCATCTCCGTCCACGGCGACACGTTCCGGCTGGAGCAGGTGGTCTCCAACCTGCTGGAGAACGCGCTCAAGTACAGCCCGGACGGCGGGACCATCCGCGTGCGGCTGTCGTTGACCGACGACGTCGCGGTGCTGTCCGTGACGGATCCGGGCATCGGCATCCCGGAGGACCAGCAGCAGCAGCTCTTCGACCGCTACTTCCGCGCGCGCAACGCGTCCACCCGCTCCTACGGCGGCCTGGGGCTGGGCCTCTACATCAGCCGCGACATCGTGGAGCGCCACGGCGGCCGCATCTGGGTGGAGAGCACGCCGGGACGCGGGTCGACCTTCTACGTCGCGCTGCCGACACTCGCCGCCGCGAGGCCCGCGCTGCCGCAGGTGTGGCCTGATCGCCAGCTCCACTGAATCCCCGGCCGCGCCGCGCTGAAAGAACTTCAGCCCTGCCTCGCCGCCCCTGCCGGGAACCGGATGCAAAGGGCTGGAATCCCACGATGCCCGGCCCTGGCACGCCCCCTGCTCTATCCGGGTGCACGGGAGGGAAGGCACCCATGGAGAACATGACGATGACAGGCGAGTCCCCGGTCACGCGCGACAACGAGGGGTGGATTGTCCGGGTGAAGGTGGGCGGACGCATCCAGGAGGTGCGCTGCACCTCGGAGAACCAGGCGCGCTACTTCGCCGCCGTGCTGTCCTTCAACGCGGCCCGCCCCTCGCGCCTGCGCAACTAGCGCGAGGAGCCCCCGCCCGGCTCGAGCATTGAGCCGGGCCCCGCGGCTCAAGCATTGAGCCGGGCGATGTCCGTCGACAACACGTTGGCGAAGGACACCCAGCCCAGGTACGGGGCCATGAACCAGGGCGCCTTGCGGTCCACGCGGCTGGCGGCGGCGGTGTACGCCGCGATGCTGCCCAGCAGCGCCCAGCTCTCCACCGCCGCGGCCTTGAGCCGGCGCTTGCGGAAGAACAGGTGGGACCACGCGGCGTTGAGCCCCAGTTGCACGAACCACAGGCCCAGCGCGCGCGAGCGCTCCACGCCCGCCGGAGAGCCCCAGATGCGCCAGCCGGAGACGGCGATGAGCCCGTAGAGCGCCGTCCACACCGGCCCGAACGCCTGCCGGGGCGGCTGGAAGGACGGCTTCTTCAAGCGCCTGTACCAGCGCCCCTCCACGGCCTCGTGGGTGCTGCGCGCGTTGAGGAACACCGCGCCCGCGGTGAGCGCGCCGAAGGCGCCCAGCGCCACCAGTGATTCGCGGTTGAGCGTGGCGTTGTGTTCCAGGCCCTCGGAGCCTCCCAGCTCGCTGAGCTGCATGTCGTTCCTCCCGGACGTGAAGAAGCCGTGGTGCGAGCCCACAAGCTGTGTCCTCGCACCACGGCCCGCCACGTCCGTCCCGCCTGCCTGGCTGTGTGCTCGGGGCTGCGCGGGAACGGACGCGAAGTCCATCGGCGCGCGCCGCCGTCCCCCGGGCGAAGGTCCGACGCCGGGGAGGGCGGGCGTGCACGGGCTCCCGTGGTCCGGGAGCCGCTCGTGATCTCGCCCGTTCAACGGGCTGCGGAAGGAGCCGCAGGGCAGCGCCTTCGACGCCGGGCAGAGGCTTCAGCGCACCGTGGCCTGGCTCAGGGCGCGGTGCACGGACTCCAGGGCCTTGCGCGCCTCCAGCAGCTCGGCGCGCTCGGCCGTGAGGGAGGCGACCTGTTGGGCCAGCACGTCGCGCTCGCCCTGGAGCGTCTCCACGGCGCGGCGCAGCGACGCGGCCTCGTCCTTGGCGCCCTCCAGCTCCACGGCGAGGCGCTCCTCCTCCGCGAGGCTGTCGGCCAGGGCCTGCTTGCCCTTCGTCACGACCTGCTCCAGCGCCTCGTGCTCCCTCGCGGCGGCCTGGAGGGCCTGGCGGGCCTCCTGGAGGGACAGGAGCGCTTCATCGCGCTCGCCCTCCAGCGAGGCCAGCTCGCGCTCCAGGTCCGCGAGCAGCTTCACGCGGCCTTCCATCTCCGCGGACAGGCGGCGGGCCTCGTCCATGCGCAGGCGGGCCTCCTCGGTGGCCTTCTCCGCTTGGCGGCGGGCGACCTCCAGGTCCTGCGTGAGGGTGAGGTTGAGCGCCTTGAGCTTGGTGAGCTCGGCCTGGAGGTGGGTGATGCGCTCCACGGCGCGCTGGCCGGCCTCCGCGACGGTGGCGGGCAGCGGCTCCGGGCGCGGGTTCTCGCGCACGGCCTTGAGGCGGGCCTTGAGCTTCTCGCGGCGGGACTCGGAGTCCTCCTCGCGGGGAGGCGCGGGCGTCTGCACCTCGACGGGGGCGGGCGCGGCTTCCTGTCGGGCCACCGTCTCGGTGGTGGTGACGGTGGAGGACTGGACGGAAGCGTACGTCGTCATGGGTTCTGCCTCGGAAGGCATGCGGAGGGCCTGAACGCCCATCCGTCCATCGAACTGTACTCCGGGCGGCGGGCCCGCGAAGGTGGCCGGGGCGCCCCGAGGGGCCTCCGCCTGCGCCATCGCCGGAGGCGGCGAGGCGAAGGTCACGGGAGCGCCCCGCGCATCGGCGCGAGGCGCCTCGGCCTGCGCCGCCGAGAGAGGCGCGCGGGCGGCCTCGGCGTGCGCCGGAGGACTCGCGAGCGTGGCGCGGGGGGCGTCGGCGTGAGGCGCCGGGCCCGCGACGGCCGCGCGAACATCCGCCAGGGGAGGCACCGGCGAGCGGGCGGCATCCGCGTCCGGCGCGGCCTGCCCCGTGCGCTCCATGCGGGCCACCTCGGCGCGCAGCGCCTCCGTGTGCGTCACCGAGTGGGCCAGGGGCGCCACGCGCGTCGCGTCCACGTGCACCGCGGCTTCCGGGCGCGCCGTCAGCGCATCCCAGCGAGCGGCGGCGGGCGCGGGCGGCTCCACGTGCGTGGGGGTCGGCTCGGCGCCCAGGGGCTCCCGGCCGAAGGCTTCGACCACGGCCTCCCGCTGCTGCGCGACGGACACGTTCCACGCGGACGCGGCGACGGCTTCCGCCACCTCGCGGTGCGACACCGGCGGCACGGCGTCCGCGTCCCAGGCGGACTCCTCGGGCGCGGGGGCCTGCGCCACGTTCCAATCAGACGCGGTCTCCTGCGAGTCCGCCTCCAGCCACGGCGCGGGCGGCGCCTCTTCCTCCTCGCGGCGCGACTCCGGGGACACCAGCGCGGACAGCGCGTGCGACACCGGCGAGAACGTCGGCGCCGTCACCGCCGGCAGTCCCTGCGCGGCCGGGGGCGGCGCGGCGTGCTTGGGCGGTGCGTTCAGCGCGGCCTCCATCGCCTCGGCGGCGGTGGGGCGCGGGCCGGCGCGGCGCTCGATGCGCGAGCGCACCTCGGAGGACAGGTCCGGCGCTTCCGCGACGGGCGGCGGCGCTTCCGGCGCGGCGGGCTCCGGCTGGGCGGCGGCGGCCCCCGTGGGGTCGGCCGGGTCGAGGGCGCCCGTCAGCGCCCCCAGGCGGAGGCGCGGCTTCGCGCGGGACACGTTCTGTTCGAAGGCTTTCTTCATGGGGGAATCTCAGCCGGCTTTCGTCGCGGTGCCGGCCTTCACCGCCGCGGCGTGCGCGGCCACCAGGCGCGGCAGCACGTTGTCCAGCATGGCCTGGATGTCGTTGGCCCCCTTGGACGTGGGGTCCGCCACGAACACCGGGCGGCCCTCGCTGGAGGCCTGCGCGAACTTGGTGCACTGCCGGATGATGGTGGGCAGCAGGTACTCGGGGTAGTGCGTCTGGAGCGCCTCCAGCGCCTCCTTCGCCAGCTTGAAGGTCGCGTTGAAGGAGTTCACCACGATGAACACGTGGTCCAGCACGTGGTTCAGGTCCTCCTCCAGGCTCTGCACCGTTTCGAACAGCAGCTTGAGGCCGTGGAAGGACAGGAAGTCCGCGAGCACCGGCACGAACAGGTCGTTCGCGGCCATCAGCGCGTTCAGGTTGAGCAGGCCGAAGGACGGGGGCGCGTCGAAGACGATGAAGTCGTACTGCGCCTCCACGTCCTTGAGCGCGTTGCGCAGCTTGAACTCACGGCCGGCCATGGGCATCAGCGCCAGGTCCACCGTGGACATGCTCAGGTTGGACGGGATGAAGTCCAGGTTGGGCAGGGTGGACTTCTGCACCACCTGCGCGAGCGGCGTCTTGCGCACCAGCACGTCCAGCAGCGTCTTCTCGAAGTCCTCGCCCTCGTAGCCCAGGCACTTGGTGGCGTGGCCCTGGCTGTCCAGGTCGATGAGGAGGACGGCGTAGCCCAGCTCCGCCAGGCGCCACGCGTAGGACGTGGACAGGGACGTCTTGCCGGTGCCGCCCTTGAAGTTGAGGAAGAGCTGCTTGCGCAGGCCGGCGGTGGGCGGGAACTTGTTGAGCGTCGTGCGCAGCTCCCACACGTCCTCCGGGCCGTAGGCATCCTTGCGCAGCTCCGCGGGGATGGCCTTCGGAGTCACGCCGAGCATCTCGGCCACCTGCTTCGAGCTGTACGTCGGCGCTTCCATGAACGACCCTTCGGATGACGTGTGAGGCCTGGGTGCGTTTGCACCTTGCCTCAAGCGGCGAAGTATTTGTGCCCCCTTCGCACGATGGCCCCTCGGGCCACCAGCAGGGCAACGGCCTCCTGGGCCAGTTCGGCCGGAGCGGACAGCCCGGACGTCAGCTCAGCGAGCGAGCGTCCGCGAACGGCGACCCGCACCTCCTGCAACATCGCCCCACACAGCGCTTCCACGGGAGAAGGGCCGCGCTGGGGAGGAGCCGGTGGCGGCTTGGAGGGCGCCGGGGCCCGGGCGGGCGGCGGCGCGCCCATGGCGACCAGCGCGGCCTGCACGGGCGTCCGCCGCGCGGCGGGTTGCGCGGGAGGCGGGACAGGCGCGGCGGGAGGAGCGGAGGCCACCGGGCGCGAAGGCAGCGCGGAGGGCCCTGAAGCGAAGGACACGGGCCCGCCGTTCGCGACCCGGGCAGGCGCGGGAGCCGCGCCGTGCATCGCGACCTGGACAGGCGCAGGAGCCGCGCCGTGCATCGCGACCTGGACAGGCGCGGGAGTCGCGCCGTGCATCGCGACCTGGACAGGCGCGGGAGTCGCACCGTGCATCGCGGCCGAGACAGGCGCAGGAGCCGCACCGTGCATCGCGACGGGTGCGGAGCGGGCACCGCCCACGGTGGCGACCGCGAGCGCGGGCGCGGCCATGGGGACGGCGGTCCACTGCGAAGTGTTCGCGGCCACGTCCGCGAGTGACACCGGCACGGCGGCGTGTGCGGGAATCGAGGGAATCGCCTGCGGCGCCGCGACCGGAGCACTCACCTGCGGCGCGGCATTCACCGCCACGGCCTGCGTGGCGACGGGCTGCGCGACATTCACCGGCGCGGCCTGAGCAGCGACGGGCTGCACGGCATTCATCACCACGGCCTGCGCGGCCTGAGCAGCGACGGGCTGCGCGACATTCACCGGCGCGGCCGGCGCGGGCTGGGCGACGACGGGCTGCGAGGCATTCACCGCCACAGGCGGCACGGCATTCACCTGCATGGACTGCACGGCCTGAGCGACGACGGACGGAGCGCCCTGCCCCACCGCCTGCGCCACTTCCACCGCGACCGCGGGAGCCGCGCGCACGGGCTCCGCGGGCTTCACATCCAGCGTCGCGCGCACGGGCTTCACGGGCAGCGTCGCCAGCCGGCGGATCTCCCGGCGCCGGTGCGCGTCGTCCAGCGCGACCACCGCGGACACGTCCTGTCCCAGGATGCGCGAGAGGCTCTGCGCCGCCGCCTTGCGCACGCGCGCCTCGCCGTCGTCCAGCGCCCCCAGGAGCAGCATCCGGGCGTTCTCGCCCCGGCCCGCGCCCAGCGCCAGCGCCGCCAGCGCGCGGACCTCCGGATCCGCGTCGTGGATCGCGTCCTCGCCCAGCCGCCGCGCCGTCTCGCCCTCCAACCCCAGGGCCAGCAGCGACGCGCGCCGGCGCACCGCCCGGTCCGCGTCCTTCATCGCCTGCGCCAGGTGCGGCGCCGCGTCCCTGGGCGCCAGCACCAGCAGCGCCTTCAGCGCCGCGATGCGCACCTCCGGCACCGGCGACGACAGGAGCGGCGACACCACCGACGCGCCCTCCTCCCGGCACAGCCCCGCGAACGCCTGCACCAGCGCCACCTGCGCCGTCGCGTCCGTCTCCGCGTGCAGCGCCGCCGCCAGCGCGGGCGCCGCCGCCGGATGCGCCAGCGCCTTCAGCCGCTCCGCCGCGCGCACCCGCGCCGCCGCGTCCGCCGCCGACAGCTCCCGCACGGAGAACCCGAACAGCGTCTCGTCCGTAGGGCTGCCCGCGTGCCCCGACAGCTCCGCCATCTGCTCCGGGCTCA
Organism: Corallococcus sp. RDP092CA; assembly: GCF_041903675.1. NCBI lineage: Bacteria > Pseudomonadati > Myxococcota > Myxococcia > Myxococcales > Myxococcaceae > Corallococcus > Corallococcus sp. RDP092CA. Next base: position 62,549 of record NZ_JAYESI010000016.1, read on the forward strand.
CCTTCAGCCGGCCCTCGCTCTGGAGTCGCTGCGCCTCGCGCGCCACCGCCGACAGGCCCGAATCCGACATGGCCACCGGGGACCGGGGCGGAATGGGCGCCGCGGGCTTCTCCGTCCACGGCACGCTCGGCTCGGAGGGCTTCAGGGGCACCGCCGGCCCGCTGTACGGCGTGCGCACCGCCGGCACGTCCCCGCGGAGGATGACCTCGCTGCGCAGCTGCGAGATGAACGACGCCAGGTCGAACCCCAGCTCGTCGTCATCGTCCTCCGCCACCGCGCGCGCCTGCCCGGACGCGTGGATCCGGCTCGCGTCCAGCAGCTTCGCCATCAGCTGGTCGCGCTCCAGCCGCAGCGCGTGGTTGAGCCGCGACAGCTCCTCGCGCTCGGCCTGGGCGCGGGCGCTCTTCACCTCCAGCCCGGCCAGCTCCCGGCGCAGCTCCAGCTCGCGCTGACGCGCCTCCGACAGGTCCTCCTTGAGGTGCGAAAGCTCGTCGCGCGTAGACGCCAGCTCGCCATGCAACTGCTGCGCACGGGCCTCGAAGTAGACGATCTTTTCGAGTGCGCTCTTGAGCAGCGCGTCCGGACGCTCGTCACTCACGACTGGCTCTGGCCTCCCCGCGAAGGCGCACGGCGGCGCTCCCCGGCTCGCGTCACCGAAGGGACTCCCCGGTTTCCCGACCTGGCGCCGGGGCGGGCACCTTATGTCAGCCCTACGTGCTACGTAAACCACGGAAACACCAGGGGTTTTCCCCCGCCAGGGCACGCCGTGATTGACAACGCCGCCCGGGCCGATTTTTCGGCCTCGCGCCCGCGTGCACGCATGCTCCAATGGGCCCATGGCCCCTACGCGCATCGACACCGCGGTGACCCGGATGTTGGGGATCCGCTATCCCATCATCGCAGCCCCCATGTTCCTGGTGTCCAACGCGGCGCTCCTGGAGGCCGCCGGGCGCGCGGGCGCCATCGGGGCGGTGCCGTCGCTCAACTACCGCACCGCGCAGGCGTACCGGGACTTCCTCGCCGCCTTCCCGGAGGGCGTGCCCTTCGGCGTGAACCTCATCCTCAAGTGGGCCGAGCGCCTGGAGGAGGACGTGGCCGCGACGGTGGAGCGCAAGGTGCCGCTGGTCATCACCAGCCTGGGCGACCCCACGCCCATCGTGGAGCGCGTGCACGCGTACGGCGGCAAGGTGTGGAGCGACGTGATCTCGCTGCGCCACGCGGAGAAGGCCGTGAAGGCCGGCGTGGACGCGCTCGTCGCGGTGGGGACCGGCGCGGGCGGCCACGCGGGCAACCTGAGCCCCCTGGTGCTGGGGCCGTGGCTCAAGGCGGAGCTGGGCGTGCCGGTGGTGCTCGCGGGCGCGCTGTCCACGGGGCGCCACCTGGCCGCGACGCTCGCGCTGGGCCTGGACGGCGCCTACGTGGGCACGCGCTTCCTGGCCACCGAGGAGGCCGGCGCCGCGCCCGACTACAAGCAGGCGCTGGTGGACGCGAGCCCCGAGGACCTCGAGTACACGAAGGAGGTGACGGGCGTGCACGGCAACTTCCTCAAGGCCGCGCTGGAGCGCTTCCGCGCGGGCCAGGGCAAGGCGTGGAAGGACACCTGGAGCGCGGGCCAGGGCGTGGCCTTCGTGAAGGACGTGCTGCCCGCCGCCACCGTCGTCGAGCGCATGGTGCGCGAGTACACCGAAGCCCGCGCCGCGCTGCCGTCCGAATCCTGAAGCGGCAGTGAAGCAGCCCGGGTGTCGAGCCCCGCTTCCGGCAGGTCCCGCCGGAAGCGCGCGGTCTCCCCGGACCCGCGTGGACCGCCTCCCCACCCACGGAGCAACCCCGCACGTCGGGCGCGCGCGCGCGGCCTTCCCCTGACGTCATGGGAGGGACGCGGGCGCGCGCGCCTACCACCCCGGTTCGGCGCGCGTCGCACGCGCGAAGAAAGCACCCGGGAAGCCTTGCCAAACGCGCGCGCCGGAGCGGCGGAAACGGCGAATTGTCGCGGGTTTGCGGGCCCTTTCCGCACGCCCGGAGATGTCAGACCCCACTCGTAATCTGTGTCTCACGAGGTCACGCAAGGCAGCGACTTCTCCCCGGTACCTCTCCGTCCGAAATGCGGGGGGAGAAGCTCCTCTTTCGACAGGTTTTCCACGCCATGGAACAACGACTGGCAACCCTCATTGGAAACGCGGTGCGAGTGGCCCGGCAGCGGCTGGAGCTGACGCAGGCCGATGTCGCCGAGCGCGTCGGCATCGCCACCGAGGTGTACGGGCGCTTGGAGCGCGGGCACATGCTGCCCAGCGTGCGGACGTTGCGGAAGCTGTGCCTGGTGCTCAACTGTTCGTCGGACGTGCTGCTGGGCCTGAGCGCGACGGCGGCGGTGACCGGGGACGGCGCGCCGCAGCTCGCCGAGGATCCGCCGGAGTACCGCGAGCGGCCGGAGGTGCGGCGCCTGTTGCGCACCGTGCGCAAGCTGGACTCCCCGCGCCTGCGGCTGTTGGGGCAGGTGGCGCACGCGCTGGAGCGCTGAGGGGGCCGTTACTCGGCCGCGGGCTCCGCGTCCACGGACGCGGGAGGTTCGCGGTGGACCGGGGGGGATGAAGTCCCGGCGACGGGCAGCCGGAGGATGAAGCGCGCACCGCCTTCCGCGCGGTTCTCCGCGTCCAGGGTGCCGCCCGCGCGCGCCACGTAGTCGCGGCAGAGCGCCAGGCCCAGGCCGGTGCCCTTGCCGGGCGGCTTCGTGGTGAAGAAGGGCTCGAAGAGGCGCGGCAGCGCGGCCTCGGGGATGCCCGGCCCGTTGTCCTCCACCTCCACCCGCACGCGGCCGTCCTCCATGCGCGCGCGCAGCACCACGTGCGCGGGCTTGCTGGAGCGGGCGGCCTCCAGCGCGTCCGCGGCGTTGAGCAGGAGGTTCACCAGCACCTGCACCAGGTGGCGGGGCGTGACGCGCGCGGGGGAGAGCCCCGGCACCACGTCGCGCTCCACCGCGCCCAGGCTGCGCAGGCGCACCGAGGCCAGCCGCTGCGCCTCGGCCAGCGTCTCCGCCACGTCGCAGGACTCCGCGCCGTCGGGGGCCTCGCGGGAGAACAGGCGCAGGTCGGTGACGATCTGCTGGATGCGCAGCACGCCCTGCTGCGTCTCCTCCAGCACGCGCCGCACGTCCTCCAGGTCGTCGGGCACTCCTTGCGCCCACTCCTCCTGGAGGTAGTGCAGGTTCGACTTCACGTACGCGAGCGGGTTGTTCACCTCGTGGGCCACGCCCGCGGCCAGCTGCCCCACCACCACCAGCCGCTCCACCTCCGCGCGCTGCCGCTCCACGCGCGCGCGGCGCGACTCGCTCTCCGCCAGCCGGCGCAGGGCCTCCACGCGCTCCAGGTGGGCGTGGCGCTCGGCCGCGCGCAGCTTGCGGAAGGCCTCCGCGCCGTAGGCGGACACCGCGAACACGAAGAGGAGGCTGAAGCACTGGCTGACGCTGCCCAGCCACGGCACGTGCGCCCGCCACAGCATCAGCAGCACCGACAGCAGCGTCCCGGCCATGGCGGACCACACCGGCAGGCGCTGCCCGGGGACGAAGACGGCGACGAAGAGGGGCACCGTGTAGAACGCGGGGAACAGCGGGCTCGACAGGCCCCCGGTGAGCTCGATGCACACGGTGAGCGCCGTCAGGCTGAGGACGCCCGCGGTGATGCCGCTGAACGGCGGGCGCAGCCACCCCGCGCCCACGGCGGCCCCCAGCACGAGGAACGAGCCCGCCCACGCCAGGTGCACGCCGAGGAAGTCCGCGCGGAAGCCGCCCAGCACCAGCGGGTGCGCCAGCGAGCCCAGCGTGATGAACAGCGCGCACCACCAATACGTGCGCCGCCGGACCCGCCTCCGGGCCCGGACGTCCGCGTCCGCGTCGTCCCACGCGCTGGCGGTCGGAGGCGTCACCCCGCGCTAGTCCCCCCGGGCGCGTCGCGCGGCGGGCCGGGCGAGGTGGCGCTGCGCGTACGCCTGGAGCCCCGGAAGGTCCTTCGTGCGCCCCATCATTCCGGCCCACGCCAGCAGCGACGCCATCAGCACGTCCGCGGCGCTGAAGCGCGAGCCCACCAGGAACTCGCGCTCGCCCAGCCGCGCCTCCAGGACGCGCGCCGCGGCGTCGAAGCGCCGCACCGCGCGCTCCGCCAGGGCCGGGACGCGCTGGTCCTCCGGCAGGGACTGGGTGTGCTCCAGGAAGGCCTCCAGTTGCGGCTCCAGCGTCGTCACCGCGAAGGAGATCCACTGGTAGTACTCGGCGCGCTCGGGCGAGCCGGGCGCGGGGGCCAACCCCTTCTCCGGGAAGCGGTCCGCCAGGTGGAGCAGGTGCGCGGTGGACTCCAGCAGGGGCGCGCCGCCGTCCTCCAGCGCGGGCACGACGCCCAGCGGGTGCACGTGCTGGACGTAGTCCGGCTGCTTGTGCGCGCCCTGGGAGAGGTCCACGCGGACCAGCTCGTACGGCACCCCCAGCTCCTCCAGCAGCCAGCGCGGACGCGTCGAGCGCGTGCGTGGCGCGAAGTACAGCTTCATGTCGAGTCCTCCCGAGGACGGCGCAGGCGGCGGGGCTTCCCCAAGCGAACCGCGCCCCGCCCCCGTTTCTTCGCCTGTCCGGCGCCGGAGGGCAAGATGGGGTCCGGACACACAGCGCGGAGCCGACAGCCGCGGCACTCGGCGCCGCTCCACACCGCCTCGAAGAGGGCGCACGTCCGGTCGATGGTGTCGAAGTCCTCCGTCACGAAGCCCAGCTCGAAGTTGCGGACGTCCTCGCCCTTGGCGCCCAGCCCCGCGCCGGTGAGGTTGGCGCTCCCCAGGTAGACCCAGGCGCCATCCACCACCACCGCCTTGAAGTGGACCCGCGGGCACACCTTCAGCTCCAGCCCGCCCTCCACCAGCCGCGAGCGGGCGTCGAACGCGGCCCGGAACGGCCGGCTGGGCAGCTCCGCGTGCAACAGCCGCAGCGCCACGCCCCGCGCGGCCAGCCCGTCCAGCACCTCCAGCAGCGGCACGAACGCCCCCTTCGCGCGCTCCACGTACATGGCCTTCACGTTGGCGGTGGCCATCCACACCGACTCGCGCGCGTGGGCCAGCTTGCGCAGCACCACCTCCCGGTACAGCGCGCTCCCCGACAGCAGCTCCGCGTCGATGGGTCTCATCATGTCACCCAGCGTCGCACACAGGATTACATGACACCATCCCCTCCCCGTCCGCTCCGTCGGCCGGTGAAAGGAGGCGTGGGGGGCGGCTTGACCGATGACCTGGGGTCATTTAGCTCCATGACATGGCGGGAGCACTGGCCGCGAAGCGGGACGTCCCCCTGCGGGCGCGGCGGGACGAGGACAAGGAGGCGCGGCGGCGGGCGCTGCTGGCCGCGGCGCGGGCGCTGTTCGAGGCCACGTCGTTCGCCGAGGTGAAGATGGCGGACGTCGCGGCGCGCTCGGGCCTGGCGAAGGGGACGGTGTTCCTCTACTTCCCGACGAAGGAGGCGCTGTTCCTGGCGCTCCTGGACGACCTGCTCACCGCGTGGTTCGCGAAGCTGAACCGTCGCCTGGCCGAGGGCGGCGCGTGGACGGGCCCCCAGCTGGCGCGCGCGGTGGCCGCGTCGCTGGAGGGCGAGGAGACCTTCACGCGGCTGCTGGCGCTGGCGCAGACGGTGCTGGAGCAGAACGTGACGGTGGCGCAGGCGCGCGCGTTCAAGGAGCGCGTGCTGGTGGCCATGGACACGACGTCGGCGCTGCTCCAGGCGCGGCTGCCCTTCCTCACGCCGGAGGCGGCGGGCCAGCTCATCCGCCACGTGCACGCGCTGGTGACGGGCTTGCGGCAGATGGCGGACATCGCGCCCGTGGCGCGCGAGGTGCTGACGCTGCCGCACATGGCGCCCCTGCGCGTGGACTTCACCGCCGAGCTGACGGCGGCCATCACCACCCTGCTTCGCGGGCTCGAGGCCCGCTGACCCTTCACGCGTCTTTGAGAAGAAACGGAGCGTTGTCATGCTGGAAGCCGTCGCGTCCCTCCTTCCCCAGGCCTCGGTCGAGGTGGACCGCATCCGCGCGGTGTTCGAGTCGCAGCGCGCGAACCGCTGGAACCTGTCGCGCAGCACGGCGGCGGAGCGCATCGCGAGGCTGCGCAAGCTGCGCGAGGCCATCCTCGCGCGGCGCGAGCAGCTGGCGGAGGCCATCCACCAGGACTTCCGCAAGCCGGCGGTGGAGGTGGAGCTGACGGAGATCCACCCGACGCTGGAGGAGCTGAACCACACGGTGAAGCACCTGAAGTCGTGGATGAAGCCCAAGCGGGTGGCGACGCCGCTGACGCTCAAGGGCGCGTCCAGCCACGTGCGCTTCGAGGCGAAGGGCGTGGTGGTCATCCTGTCGCCGTGGAACTACCCGTTCCAGCTGCTGGCGGCGCCGCTCATCGCGGCCATCGCCGCGGGCAACGCGGTGATGCTCAAGCCCAGCGAGAAGACGCCGCACACGTCCCGCTTCCTGGCGAAGCTGCTGCGGGACCTCTATCCGGAGAACGAGGTGGCGGTGTTCGAGGGCGGCGCGGAGGTGGCGGAGGCGCTGCTCCAGCACCCGTTCGACCACTTCTTCTTCACGGGCAACCCGAACATCGGGCGCAAGGTGATGGCGGCGGCGACGAAGTTCCTCTCCAGCGTGACGCTGGAGCTGGGCGGCAAGTCGCCGGTGATCATCGACACGTCGGCGAACCTGAAGGCGGCGGCGGAGGCGCTGGCGTGGGGCAAGTTCATCAACGCGGGCCAGACGTGCGTGGCGCCGGACTACATCTACGTGCCGGCGTCGAAGCAGCAGGCGTTCCTGGAGGCCTTCAAGGCGGTGCTGACGCGCTTCTACGGGGCGACGGAGGCCGAGCGCCAGGCGAGCCCGGACTTCGCGCGGGTGGTGGACCCGGCGGCGTGGAGCCGGCTCAAGGAGGTGCTCGACCGCACGGTCGCCGCGGGGGCGAAGGTGGAGGCGGGCGGCACGGCGGACGGGCCGTCCAGGTACGTGGCACCCACGGTGTTGTCCGGGGTGACGACGACGATGCCCATCATGGAGGCGGAGATCTTCGGGCCGGTGCTGCCGGTGCTGACCTACGAGCGGCGCGAGGAGGTCTACGCGCACATCAACGAGGGCGGGAAGCCGCTGGCGCTGTACGTGTTCTCGCAGGACTCCAGGATGGTGGAGGAGGTGCTCCAGCACACGACGTCGGGCGGGGTGGTGGTGAACAACGTGCTCATCCACGTGGCGAACCCGAACCTGCCGTTTGGCGGGGTGGGGATGAGCGGCCTGGGGAACTACCACGGGCACTACGGCTTCAAGACGTTCAGCCACGAGCGGGCGGTGATGGTCCAGTGGATGAAGTCGCTGGCTGCCGTGTTCTTCCCGCCGTATCGGGGAAAGGCCCAGGCGTGGGCCTCCCGGGCGACCCGGATGTTGGAGTAGGTCCCGGGGTTGGAGAGAGGAACCGGCATGCGCGTGGTGTCAGTGGAGGAGGGCCTGGTCCCGGGAGACCTGCAGGCGGTGTTCGACCGCCTCCAGGCGCGCCGCTGGGAGCTGGCGAAGACGGGGCCGAAGGAGCGCCTCGCGCGGCTGGAGAAGCTCAAGGCGCTGCTCCTGGAGCGGCGCGAGGAGCTGGCGGACGCGCTGCACGAGGACTTCCACAAGCCGCCGGCGGAGGTGGAGGCGACGGAGGTCCTCCCGGTGCTGCTGGAGCTGGCGCACGTGCAGAAGCACCTGAAGGCGTGGATGAAGCCGCGCAAGGTGGGGGCGCCGCTGCTCCTGGCGGGCACGAAGAGCGAGGTGCACCCGGAGCCCAAGGGCGTGGTGCTCATCCTGGCGCCCTGGAACTACCCCTTCCACCTGCTGGTGTCGCCGCTGGTGGCGGCGGTGGCCGCGGGCAACGCGGTGCTGTGCAAGCCCAGTGAGAAGACGCCGGGCACGGCGCGCTTCCTGGCGCAGCTGCTGCGGGACGTGTTCCCCGAGGACGAGGTGGCGCTGGTGGAGGGCGGGCCGGAGGTGGGCGAGGCCTTGCTGCGGCTGCCCTTCGACCACTTCTTCTTCACGGGTGGGCCGCGCGTGGGGCGGCGGGTGATGGAGGCGGCGGCGCGGCACCTGGCGGGGGTGACGCTGGAGCTGGGTGGGAAGTCGCCGGTCATCGTGGACGCGTCGGCGGACGTGGACGCGGCGGCGGAGCGGATTGTCTGGGGGAAGTTCCTGAACGCGGGACAGACGTGCATCGCGCCGGACCACGTCTGGGTGCACGCCTCGAAGGAGGAGGCGCTGCTCGCGGGGCTGAAGTCCGCGCTGGAGCGCTTCTACGGGAAGACGGAGGAGGCGCGGCGGGCGACGCCGGACCTCTGCCGGATGGTGGATGCCGGGGCGTTCAGGCGCGTGTGCCGGCTGCTGGACGAGTCCGTGGCGGGAGGCGCGCGGGTGGTGGCGGGCGGCGGCGTGCACGCGGAGACGCGCTACATCGCGCCCACGGTGCTGGCGGACGTGACGCCGGAGTCGGCGGTGATGGACGAGGAGATCTTCGGGCCGCTGTTGCCGGTGCTGCGCTTCGAGTCCCTGGACGAAGTGGTGACGCAGGTGCGCGCGGGCGGCAAGCCGCTGGCGATGTATGTCTTCAGTCAGGAGGAGGCGACGGTGGAGCGCCTGCTGAAGGAGACGAGCGCGGGCGGCACGGTGGTGAACAACGTGGTGTTGCACAACGTGAACCCGCAGCTGCCGTTTGGAGGCGTGGGGCAGAGCGGCCTGGGCGCGTACCACGGCGAGGCGGGCTTCAAGGCCTTCAGCCACGAGCGCGCGGTGGTGCGGCAGGGCCGCACGGCCTTCACGAACCTCTTCTTCCCGCCCTACCGGGGCAAGGCCCAGCGCCTGGCCCGGCTCGCGAGCAAGCTGTTCGAATAGGACTCAGCGACAATCGGCATCACGTCAAAGAGCTTGGGATTTCCTGACAGTGCAGGCCCAAGGCGTCGTCACCCGTGTACGCGACGTCCTTCGTGTAGTCGTCAAGACAGATTGGCTCCCATCTCTTGGACCTGCCTGGCTGACGAGCAATAGGCTATGGGCCGACGCTGTCTTCCGGGGGACGGATGCAAAACCAATCTCGCTCCAGGCCAATCCCATGGCAATGGCATGGCTTCCTGCTGCTGTTGGGAGGAGGGCTCTGGGGCTGCCCTGGACAGGATGCGCCCCCGCGTCCTGACGAGAGCTGCCGCTCCGCCGTGTGCGGCGGAGCGGATGGCGGCCTCTCAGGAGATGCCGGCATGAATGGAGGCGGAGCGCAGGCGCCCTCGGCCATCGACCCCTCCGTCCCAACCGACTTCGGCGCCTCCATCGAGTTTCTCTACAAGGGCCCGAACCCCGTGCAGGTGGACGTGGCCGAGGGCGCCCTGGAGCCACGTCGCGTCGCCGTCGTTCGCGGGAAGGTGGTTGGCAGGAATGGACAGCCCATCGCGGACGCCCGCGTCGGTGTCCTCGCTCACCCCGAGCAAGGCCATACGCTCACGAGTGCCCAAGGGGAGTACTCGCTCGCCGTGAATGGCGGTGGGGCACTCACGATCGATGTGGAGAAGCCAGGGTTCCTGCCCGTGCAGCGCCAGGTGGACGTTCCGTGGCGCGAATTCGTTCCGCTCCCAGAGGTGGTGTTGACCGCCCTGGACTCCAACGTCACGGCCATCACGCCGGGAGCAACGGAGTCGCAGGTCGCGCGTGGCAGCGTGGTGGAGGACAGCGCCGGCAGCCGCCAGGCCACCCTGGTGTTCGCCCCCGGCACCCAGGCGGAGATGTTCCTGCCCGACGGGACCCAGGTTCCCCTGACGGGACCATTTCACGTGCGCGCGACCGAGTACACCTCGGGCCCCGAGGGCCCCTCGGCCATGCCCGGCATGCTGCCAGCCACCAGCGGCTACACCTACGCCGTGGAGCTGAGCGTGGACGAAGCCCTGGCGGCAGGCGCCACCGAGGTGCGCTTCAACCCGCCGGTCCAGGGATACGTTGACAACTTCCTGGCCTTTCCGGCGGGTCTCGTCGTGCCCTCCGGCTACTACGACCGGCAACAGGGCCACTGGCGCACGTCGGGCAATGGGCGGGTCATCACGCTCGTGGGGGAGCGCGATGGGCTCGCTCAAGTGGATGCGGATGGAGATGGCGCGCCTGACGTCCGTGAGCAACTGACGGCCATGGGCTTCACCGATGCGGAGCGCGCGCGCCTGGCCGCCTTGTACGCCGTGGGCAAGAGCCTGTGGCGGGTGCCCGTCACGCACTTCACGCCGTATGACTACAACTGGCCCTTCGGGCCTCCACCAGATGCGCAAGAGCCCCAGCAGCCCGAGCCACGGCCAGAAACACCGGAGGCCCTGCCCGACTGCGAGAGTGGCAGCATCATCGAGTGCCAGAACCAGACGCTGGGAGAGGTCCTGTCCATCCCCGGGACACCCTTCCAGCTCCACTACCGCAGTGACCGGGCCGCCGCTCGCACCGCCAACCGGGCCCTCCGGATTCCGCTGAGCGGAGGTCACGTCCCCGCGAGCTTGAAGAATATCATCCTCATCGTGAATGTCGCGGGACAGTCCTTCTCCCGGACCTTCCCCGCGCGTCCGAACCAGAGCTATCGCTTCGTATGGGATGGCCTGGATGCATTTGGCCGGCAGGTGTGGGGAGAGCAGACCGCCCGCATCCGGATCGGCTACGTCTATGGATTGAGCTACTACGCGAGCCCGGATGATCAGTCCGAGGCATGGGCCCGGTACGGCGACCGAAGCACCCGGTTCGAGGGCCCTGACGGCCGGGACATGACGCTGTGGCAGTTCCACTCCGCCACGGTGGTGTCCCTGCCGGACTTCAGCCAGTTGGGAGGCTGGAGCCTGGACGCGCATCACGCCTACGACCCGTGGCGGAGCACCCTCTACCCGGGCCAGGGAGGCACCCTCCCCGGGCGGGAGTCCCTGGGCCGGACGCCCAGGGCACTGACCACCGCGACGCCGACCTTCAGCGGAGACCATGGCCCGGCGAAGCAGGCACGCATCGCCGCGCCCCGGGGAGTCGCCGTCGCGCTGGATGGAACGGTCTACATCGTGGACACCGGCAACCATCGCATCCGGCAGGTGAAGCCCAACGGGGTCATTGCCACGGTGGCGGGCAACGGGGTGAAGGGCGCAACGGGAGATGGCGGCAGGGCGCTCGCCGCCAGCCTGGATTCTCCCGAGGCGATGGCCGTGGGGCCGGAGGGAACCCTCTACATCGCGGACACCGGCAATCATCGCATCCGCCGGGTCACGCCAGACGGAGTCATTTCCACGCTGGCGGGCACGGGACTCGCGGCGGACGGCGGAGACGGAGGTCCCGCGACGCTGGCGAACTTGAGGGCTCCCGCGGGCGTCGCGGTGGGGCCGGATGGCGGCATCTACCTCGCGGATACCGGCAACCACCGCATCCGTCGCGTCACACCCGACGGCAACATCTCCACGGTGGCGGGCACGGGAGTCCGTGGCAGCGCGGGAGAGGGCGGACTGGCGATCGCGGCGAGCCTGGACACACCCCGTGCGCTGGTCGTGGGCCCCGAAGGCTTCCTCTCCTTCGTGGACTCAGGCAGCCGCCGCCTGCGCCGGGTGGACACGGAGGGAAGGCTCTTCACGCTGCTCGCCGCACCGGACGAAGAGGAGGTGCGCACCGCGACCAGAACCCGGAGACAATCGCTGGATGCGGAGGCTCCGCGAGGCGCGCTCTGGGGCCTTGCCCTCGGCCCCGACGGCAGCCTCTACACGACGTCTGCCCACCGATGTCTCGTGCATCGCCTCTTCCCGGATGGGAGCGCATGGGCCCTCAACAGGGGCGGGTGCGGAGGCGAACCTTCGGAAGAAGGCCCGGCCGCGCTCCTCTCCTCGCCCCGGGGGATTGCAATGACCTCCCATGGCGAGCCCCTCGTGGCGGACGAATCCCAATACATCGTCCGCAGGGTCTCCTTGGAGGGCAACCTCTTTGTCTTCGCCGGTGGGGGGCCGGAGGCACCGGTCGTGACCGCGCCCCCCCAATATCCGGTGGGGGCCCTGGAGACGCCCTGCGGCCAGATCGATGACCTCGTGCCATCGCCCGACGGCAGCGAGCTGTATGGCTTTGGTTGGCAGGGACGGCACCTCTGCACCCTGGAGGCCTGGACGCTCGCGGTCCGCTATCGCTTCTCCTACGACGAGGCCGCGCGGCTGGTGTCCATCACGGATGGGGCCGGCCTCATCACCCGGATTGAACGGGACGCGGCAGGCGCACCCACCGCCATCCTGGCACCCCACGGTCAGCGCACCACGTTGAGGGTGGGACCCGACGGATTGCTGGCCTCCTTTGTCCGACCAGGCAGGGAGGGCGTGGCATTCACCTACCAGGAGGGCGGACTTCTCTCGTCCCTGCGTGACGAGCACGGCGGGCTGCATGGGTTCGCGTACACCCCGGAGGGCTGGCTGACGAAGGACTCGCATCCCTCGGGAGGATTCAAGGCTCTCGAACGGACGCAGGTGGACAAGGGTTACTCGGTGACGCTCACGACCGCGCTGGGGCGCACCCGGAAGTACCAGGTGGAAGACCTGGAGTCAGGCGTCCAGCGGCGCGTCACCACCGCGTCGGATGGGACGATGTGGTCGACGCTGCGTTCACCGAATGGCACCACGGTCTCCACCGCACCGGATGGCAGGGTCACCACGGTGGTGGAGGCACCGGAGCCCCGTCTGGGCATGCAGTCACCGCTCGTGGCATCGCGCATCGTGAAACTGCCGAGCGGACTGACCTCGACGTCCACCCACCAGCGGGAGGTGACCCTCCTGCCCCAGGGCACACTGCTGGATGTGGGGACGCAGACGGACCGGGTGACGGTGAATGGCCGGACCACCACCCTCCACTATGAGCCGTCCGGCAGACGGCTCCTCTCCACCACCCCCATGGGCAGGGTGTCGGTCCTCACGCTGGACGCGCAGGGACGTCTCCACAAGGCCGAGGCGCCGGGCCTGCTGCCGGTGGAGTTCACCTACGACGCGGAAGGTCGCCCCGGCTCCGTCATCCAGGGAAGCCGGCGAAGGACCTTCACGTATGGAGCGGAGGGGGCCTTGCGCTCCGTCACGGATGGGCTGGATCGCGCCACCGTCCTCACGCGGGACGAAGCAGGTCGCATCACCTCCAGCACGCGTCCCGGAAACCGTGTCACGGGGTTCACCTACGGGACGGGGGACGCGCCCGCCTCGGTGACGCCACCAGGACGGTCCCCACACGTGTTCCAGTACACGGCCTCGGAGGCGCTGGCGTCGTATGCGCCTCCTGGCGGGAGCGCCTTCGCGTCGGGCTACAGCTACGACCGGGATGACGCCCTCACCGAGCTCCGACAGCCGGGCGGCACCGTGGCCTTCGCCTACGACGCCGCAGGGAGACTCGCCACCCTGGACATCCCTGGCACACGCGTCACGACGGGCTATGACGAAGCAGGACGTCTCCGCTCGCTCGCGAGCACCTCCGGGGTGGGGCTCGAGTTCAGCCACGACGGTCCTCTGGTGACCGGCGTTTCCTGGAAGGGAGCCGTGGCGGGTTCGCTCCAGTACAGCCATGACACGGATTTCCGGATCGCGACGTCGTCGGTCAATGGCGAGATGCCCGTGGCGTATGCCTATGACCTGGACGGGCTGCTCGTCTCGGCGGGAGCGCTGACACTGTCACGGCGCGACGACAACGGCCTGCTCGTGGGAACGCAGCTCGGCTCGGTCTCGACCGTTGAGACCTCCAACGCCTACGGGGAGCAGGAGTCCTGGTCCGCCTCCTCCGGGAACGTCCCGCTGTTGTCCTACCAGTTGGAGCGCGACGTGCTGGGCCGCATCGTCCGGCGAACTGAAACCGAGGGGACCACCGTCCATACGGACGTCTTCACCCATGACGAAGCTGGAAGGTTGGCGTCCGTCACCCGCGACGGAATCCTCCTGGAAGCGAACACCTACGACACCAATGGCAACCGTACCTCCGTCCTCCGGGATGCGCTGCAAACAGCCACCCATGACGTTCAGGACCGGCTCCTGTCATTTGGGAACAAGACCTACAGCTACGGCCCTGGCGGGGACCTTCAGACGCGCACGGAGGGAGCGCGCACCACCCAGTACGCATATGACGCGCTGGGTGCGCTGGTGCACGTCGAGTTCCCGGAGGGCACGCAGGTCGAGTACGTGCTCGACGCCGCGTCGAGACGTGTTGGCAAGAAGGTGGATGGCACGCTCATCCAGGGCTTTCTCTACGAAGGGCGGCAGGTCATCGCGGAGCTCGATGGCGCGGGGAACGTCGTCAGCCGCTTCGTCCATGCCACGCGGGGCCATGCGCCCGACTTCATGATCAAGGGAGGCATCATCTACCGCATCCTCGCGGATCCGCTGGGAAGCCCGCGACTCGTCGTCGACACCCGGAATGGGACGGTGGTGCAGCGCATGGAGTACGACGTCTGGGGCAACGTCGTCGCGGATTCGAGCCCCGGCTTCCAGCCCTTCGGCTTCGCGGGAGGCCTCTATGACCGGCACACGAAGCTGACCCGCTTCGGGGCGCGGGACTATGACGCCGAAACGGGGCGGTGGACGGCGAAAGACCCCATCCGATTCGCGGGCGGGGACTCGAACCTCTACGCCTATGCCGCGAACCAGCCCCACCAATTCATCGATCCCGACGGACGCCGCATCGTCTCCATCGCCCCTGCGCTACAGCCCGCGTTCAACAACATCAAGGCCACGGAACTGGGCAGGTTCGCCATCGACAAGTTGGAGCACAGCCCTCACGAGTTCAACTTCCATCAAGGGAGCCAGATGCGAGATCGTGAGGGGAATCGCACGCCAGGACAATCACGCCCGATGGGAAACGCATGTTCCTCGCAGCCAGATGGGCTCCAGCGCTATCTCGGCCACCAAGCCTTCGTGAGCACCATCGATATCGATTTCGCGGCCAAGTCAGGGCACTCCGTCGAGGAGGTCTTGTTCCACGAGATGTGGCACAGCACCCAGTTTTCCGAACGCCCATACAGGACATCCATCACGGGGCTCGAGTTTCTTGAGCTCGAGCAGGAGGCGCAGTCCTTGACGACGGCCTTCTTGGATGAGGTCTTCCATGCTGGCCCCTAGGACGTCCTGGATCCTCCTCGCCGGAGTCATTGGAGGCCTGTTGACCGGGCATTGGATGAGCTCAACGAGCCCAGCCGCACCGGGAGCATCTTTGCCCGATGCATCGCTCACCCATCCCCTCCCCCTATTGGCCCGGGTTCGCTCGGGCATGACGCGCGCCGAGGTGGAAACGCTCGGACAGGGCGCTACCTTGGGCGGATACCCGGCGAAGGTCACCTACGGGTTCTCCTCCAATGATCAGCTTGAGAACTTCGGGCTCTCGGTCTTTCGCCGGGAAGCGCGCTGCGCCACGGCGCTCAAGGTCCTCCACGACGAGATGACTTCGGCCTTCGGCGCCTCCACCGATACCAGTCAAACGAAGGACGGGACCGCGGAAGGCAAGCAGTGCGAAGACTGGGCCCTCAGTGACTCAGCGATTCGCATCTGCTGCAGACAAGCCAGCCCGATGGACGGAGGAACCGGCTGGGTGCTCCTGATGGCGATCAAGTCCTTCTCTCCCCACAAGATGATCGACATCACAAATGGCTTTCACTGAGGTTCACGATGGAGTTCGCTACCTTCAAGAGCATCCTGTTCGCGAGCAGCAGGCCATGAGCGTCCTGGACGAGGCAGCTCTAAAAATCGCCGTTCCAGAAGAACAAGTCCACACACCTGATATCCGTTGGCTACTGGAAGCAATACGCGAGGCAGTTCGACTTGCGCGTCCGACATTCGAGCGTGGAGGAGGACCTGCACGCCAAGAGGGTATTGTCGCTGGCGCACGTGACGTTGGGCGTGGTGCACACCGCGTCGCTGTCGGTGCACGCCATTGGCCAGGCGCTGGAGTGGGCGCGAGGCGGCGTGCAGAAGCACGGCATCAAGCAGGGTGAGTACCCTGGCCCGGCGCTGTTGACGCTGCTGGGGAGAGTCTCGGGATGGCTCAGGGAGCAGCTATGGGAGAAGAAGATATGGCGCAGTATCTGCAAATGGCCGAGATGTTCACCAAGAAGCTACGCGGCGCAAAGCAGTTTCCTGTCGATGGATTCACTCCCGGCGTGACCCGCTACGTCAAGAACGGTCGATACATTGACCTTGCACCAGATTGCACAATCATCTCATTCGGTCTTCGTTAGGAGATTCGCAAGATGGACTGGAAGGCCATCAACTTGCACGGTGGAGCAAGCATTTCCAGAGTCGCCAATATCTACGAACTGCGGGACTTCCGCATCCCCAGCACAATATACAGAGTCAAGGTTCTGGAGCGTGACTTGGGCGATTTCCTGGCGGTGCCCAATGTGGTCGTGAAAAACAAATCCGGGGATCCCGAGTTGATCGCAGGACTTGGCCGGACGGAACATGAAGCTCTTCAAGACATCATCGACCGGATGGATGAATCGTTAATGTCCGCGGAGCGACTGACTTCAGAAGACTTCGAGTGGAGTGACCCCCGTGACTTTTGAGTCAGAAACCGCTCTACCGATGAGCCCCCTGAGGTAACCTCTCCTTTGAAGAGTCCCCTCGGAGAATGCACGGATGGCTGAGCGAGCAAGCTCCGCGGGAAAATCGCAAATGAGAGGCTACCTCAGGAAGTAGCCCGGCCGTGGGCCTACGGCACCCGGCAGGCCATGGCCTGCTCAAGGGGCCTCAATGAGTTCATCCATGTCAACCCAGAGAGACCCGGCGTCCTCGCCCAGAGCGTTTCCACGCCCCGGGCGCCTGGTACGTCTCAGCTGCGCAGGCCCGGGGCCTCGTGGCCCGTGCGCGCGACGTACTCCGTGTAGCCGCCGCCGTACTTGTGGATGCCGTCCGGCGTCAGCTCCAGCACCCGGTTCGACAGCGCACCCAGGAAGTGCCGGTCGTGGGACACGAACAACATCGTTCCCTCGTAGCGCGTCAGCGCCTTGATCAGCATCTCCTTCGTGCCCATGTCCAGGTGGTTCGTGGGCTCGTCCAGCACCAGGAAGTTCGGCGGGTCGTAGAGCATCTGCGCCATCACCAGCCGCGCCTTCTCTCCACCCGACAACACCCGGCACTTCTTCTCCACCTCGTCGCCGCTGAAGCCGAAGCAGCCCGCCAACGCCCTCAACGAGCCCTGCCCCGCGCGCGGGAACGCGTCCGACAGCTGCTCGAAGACCGTCTTCTCTCCGTCCAGCAGGTCCATCGCGTGCTGCGCGAAGTAGCCCATCTTCACGCTGCCCCCCAGCACCACCGTGCCCTCGTCCGGCTGCGTCGTGCCCGTCACCAGCTTCAGCAGCGTGGACTTCCCCGCCCCGTTCACGCCCATCACGCACCAGCGCTCCGACCGGCGCACCAGGAAGTCCAGGCCGTCGTAGATGGTCCGCTTGCCGTAGCCCTTGCACACGTTCTTCAGGTTCACCACGTCGTCACCCGAACGCGGCGGCGGCTGGAACTCGAAGAGCACCGTGGTGCGCCGCTTCGGCGGCTCCACCTTCTCGATCTTCTCCAGCTTCTTCACCCGGCTCTGCACCTGCGCCGCGTGCGACGCGCGGGCCTTGAACCGCTCGATGAACTTGATCTCCTTCGCGAGCATCGCCTGCTGACGCTCGTACTGCGCCTGCTGCTGCGCCTCGTTCTGCGCGCGCTGGCCCTCGTAGAAGTCGTAGTTGCCCGAGTACGTCGTCAGCGAGCCACCGTCGATCTCCACCACCTTCGTCACGATGCGGTTCATGAACTCGCGGTCGTGCGACGTCATCAGCAGCGCGCCCTCGTACCCCTTCAGGAAGCCCTCCAGCCAGATGAGCGACTCCAGGTCCAGGTGGTTGGAGGGCTCGTCCAGGAACATCGCGTCCGGCCGCATCAGCAGGATGCGCGCGAGCGCCACGCGCATCTTCCAGCCGCCTGACAGCTTGCCCACGTCGCCGTCCATCATCTCCTCGCTGAAGCCCAGGCCCGCCAGGATCTCCCGCGCGCGGCCCTCCAGCGCGTAGCCGCCCAGCTCCTCGAAGCGGCCCTGCACGACGCCGTAGCGCTCGACGAGCTTCTCCATGTCGTCCGCCTGGTCCGGGTCCCCCATGGCGGCCTCCAGCTGCTTCATCTCCGCCGCCACGGTGCTCACCGGGCCCGCGCCATCCATGACCTCGGACACGGCGCTGCGGCCGGACATCTCGCCCACGTCCTGGCTGAAGTAGCCAATGGTGACGCCCCGGTCGATGGAGACCTGCCCCTCGTCCGGGTACTCCTGGCCGGTCATCATCCGGAACAGCGTCGTCTTGCCCGCGCCGTTCGGGCCCACCAGCCCCACCTTTTCCCCCTTGTGGAGCGCGGCGGACGCCTCCACGAAGAGGATCTGCTGACCGTGCTGCTTGCCGATGTTGTCGAGACGGATCATGTGCGTACCGAGGAGGCCCGGGGAATCAGGCGGCGCGCCCTTATGCCACGAGCCGCCCGCCAGCGGGATGCTTCCGAACCCCCGACGGCCTCCAGCCCATCCCCGCGGCCGGGCAGGCAGGCCCCCGCCAGGGATTCCGCCCGACCTGGAACCTGGAACCTGGAGCGCGGCGCTCAGGCGTCCCGGTGCACCGTGCCCGGGGAGAACGCCGGGGTGCAGATGGCCACGTACTCCGCGCCCTCCTCCAGGGGGGTGCTGTAGCGGACCCACTCGCCGGGCTCGCACACCACCGTCTGGCCGGCGTGCACGTCCATCACCCCGCCCTTGTGCTCCACGCGCAGCGTGCCCGCGAGCACCAGGGTGATTTCACGGAACTCGGGCGTCTGCCCCGGCTCCTCCCACCCGCCCGGGCTGCGCATGTGGGCCACGCTGATATTGGACGTCTTGGAGTTCACCCGCCCCACGTACTCGTCGATGAGCTTCGGCTTGTTGCCCACCGCCGTCACACGGATGGGCTTCGGGATGAGCGTGGGCATGCGAAGGCTCCAGGTGGCGACGAAGGAAACAGCGGCGCGGTCCCTACCCTACCAGCGCGTGGCGTAGAGTGCCGCCGTGCTGACCGTCGACAACCACCCCTTCCTCGACCTCATCGCGTTCACCTCCTCCTTCCCCGCTCCCCTGGGGGACCTGCCCGCGCCCGACTGGCTGCAGGCCCTGCTGAAGCCCGGCGCCACCGCGCCGCTCCAGAGCGACGACGCGGTCCGGGGCGCCGTGCGGGACCTGCTCCGCCACGGCGGCTACAAGCCCACGGGCCGGGGCAAGCCCGCGTCCGAGTACCTGGTGCGCGCCGCCGGCGACGGCACGCTGGGCACCATCAACGCCGCGGTGGACGCGTGCAACGCCGTGTCGCTGCACAGCGGCCTGCCCATCAGCGTCGTGGACCTGGACCGCGCCCGGGAGCCCTTCCGCGCCTCCATCGCCATCCAGGGCGACCGCTACGTCTTCAACGCCTCCGGGCAGACCATCGACCTGGAGGGCCTCCTGTGCCTCTTCGACGCGCAGGGCCCGTGCGCCAACGCGGTGAAGGACGCCCAGCGCACCAAGACGGACGCCACCACGCGCCGCACCCTCACGCTGCTGTGGGGCACGAAGGAGCTGCCGGGCCACACCGAGCGCGCCTTCACGTGGTACCGCGAGCTGCTGGAGCGCCTGGGCGCCACCGTCGAGCGCGTGCGCTGAGGAGGCCTACGCCCGGGGCCCTCCCACGTGGGGCTTCAGCCCCACCCCGTCCAGGATGCGCTGGACCACGTCGCCCGCCGGGGGCGTCACGTCCACGGTGAACACGTCGTCGGGCACCTCCAGGGCCGCAAGCTGGCTGTCGAGCAGCGCCGCCGGCATGAAGTGCCCCAGGCGCTGCTGGAGCCGCTCGCGGATGAGGGACGCGGGCGCGTGCAGGTACACCCAGCGCTCACGCTGGGGGTCCACGGTGAGGCGCTCGCGGTAGCGCCGCTTGAGGCCGGAGAACGCCAGCACCAGGTCCTCGCCCGCGTCCAGCGCCTTCACCAGCCGCGCGCGCAGCAGCTCCAGCCAGGGCTGCCGGTCCACGTCCGTCAGCGGCGTGCCCGCGGCCATCTTCCGGCGGTTCTCCACGGAGTGCAGGTCGTCCGCGTCCACGAACGTCCACCCCAGCCGGTCCGCGAGCTCCCGGCCCACCGTGGACTTCCCGCTGCCTGAAACCCCCATGACGATGACCACCATGCGTCCGCCACCTCCCTCGCGCTGTCCTTGAATGCTGGCGCCTCCGCGCGCCCGGCGCCACGCGGGAAGCCCGGCGCGTGACACACCGGACATCCCGCCCGGAGGGCCGTGAGCGTCCGCTGCCCAACGCCCGCGCTCCCGCCCCTCACGCTCCACTGGGGAACCGCTACCCTGGCGCGCATCATGAGCCCCGTGGGTGTGAACTCCGGCCGGACGCTCGTCCGGCTCCTGTCCTGCATCGTCCTGGGCTCGGTGGCGCTGGCCGCCTGCCGGGACCCCGCCGCCGCGTCCGGCACCGCCCTCTTCGTCACCACCGAGTTCGAGTCCTCGCTCAACCTCGACCGGCTGCGCGTCTCCGCCACCGCCGAGGGCGCCTCCGTGCCCACCACGCTGCTCCCCCAGGACTCCAGCCGCGCGCTCCAGAGCGGCGAGACCTTCCGCGTCCTCCTGGACGGCGCCGTCGACGGCACCCAGGCCACCGTCCGCGTGGAGGGCCTGCGCGGCGACACCGCCGGGGTCGCCGCCGGCGAGGCCACCGCCACCGTGCGCGCGGGCTACGAGGTGGAGGTCACCGTGCGGCTGACCGCCACCCCCACCGGCACCTTCTGCCTGGACTGCCCGGACGGCTGCTGCCGCGAGGGCGTGTGCACCGCGCGCACGTTCCGCTCGTGCGGCGTGGGCGGCGTCGCCTGCGAGCTCTGCGACGACACGCGCGCCGACACCTGCACCGGCCGGGGCACCTGCGGCTGCGGAGACGGCCCCGCGTGCGGCGCCAACACCGACCGCTGCGCCATGGGCCGGTGCTTCTGCGGCCTCGGCAACGCGTGCGGCCCGGGCCTGGCGTGCATCAACGGCTTCTGCCGCTGCGACCCGTCCACCTGCGCGGGCTGCTGCGACGGCAACAGCTGCATCCCCGCCCCCAACAAGAACCAGTGCGGCAAGGACGGCGAGGCCTGCAGGAAGTGCGACAAGCGGTGCAACCCCGACGGCAGCTGCGACTGACGCCGGGCCCTACCGCACGGTGAACGGGCGCGAGCTGCCCGAGTACGGATGCACGCGCCCGTCCCAGCCGGACTTCCAGTTCCCCTCGTGCACCAGCCGGTAGGTGCCCGGCGGCGTGTCCGTGGAGATGGGCCAGGTGATGCGCACCAGCGAGCACGCGAGCGTGGGCACGCAGTACTCGCGCTGCCAGTGGTACAGCGCGACGCCGTCCCCGTCGTTCGCCACGTCCTTCCACGAGCCATCCGGCTGCCGCTGCTGCACGCGCAGGAAGGTGCCGCCCAGCTTCAGGTCATTGCGTGGATGGCCGCCCCAGAAGGTGACGCTCGCCGTGTCGCCCCGCGCGTAGGACGCCTTCGCCTCCTCCGCGACGGAGCCGAAGTCCACCCAGAGCAGCTTGTCGTCGAACACCACGCCGGGCTGGAGCCCCACCACCGCGCCGCGCAGGTCCCGCGGCGTGGGCCCGGGCGGCACGGCCGTCCCGTCGCGCAGGCTGGCCGCGAGCCCCGCGAAGGACTGCTGGAGCGCCGCCAGCGTCCACGGGCCGAAGTGCGTGGACGCGCCCTCGTAGTCCTGGCGCGCGTACTCCTCGCGCGTGGCCACGTAGCCCGAGTAGGCGTTGGCCAGCCCCGCGATGACCACGTCCGTCACGCCCGCGCCCGCAAGCTGCGCGCGCACCGTGTCGCGCAGCCGGCGGCCCGCCATGGTGGTCACCTCGAAGGGCACCGCCACCAGCGCCAGCGGCCCCACCGTCACCACCTGGAGGGGCAGCACCTCCGGGGACCACGGGTAGGGCTTCATGGTGCCCATCTCCAGGACGATGGGCTTCTCCCCCTGGCAGGGCGTGGTGACGGCGGCGCAGGTGAACTGGCTCCACACGTCGTGCACGGACTCGCACGTGGCCCCCTCCGAGCCGAAGCCGGGCCCGTCCTCCGCGCCCGCCAGCATGGACAGGCCGATGGCCGCGGGGCAGGTGCGGTGCGCGCTGCCGTCCGCGAACTCGGGCGCGACGTCCACCGCGTCCATCTTCACGTAGGTGTGCCGGTAGTCCACGCCGCCCATCACCGGCATCGCGGCGTGGGTCCACAGGTGCACGGCGAAGTCGTACTGCTTCTTCGCGGCCAGGGCCGCGTCCTCGAAGTCGTCCGCGCCGCCGCCGTTCGTGCCCCCCAGGATGTTGGGCGTGACGTCGCCCTCGTTCGAGTTCGCGAACGCCGCGACGAAGGTGTCCGGGCCGCCGGGCGTCCGCCCTCCCTGCTCCACCTCGAACAGGTGCGCCGCGAGCCCCTTGTTGTCGCCGCTGATGAGGTGGTTGGTGTTTCCGAACGACGTGCCGTGCACGGCGAACCAGTCGATGAGCCCCAGCTCGCGCCCGTCCGCGCCCGTCATCCGCAGGACCGTCATGCGCGTGTCCACGTTGGCGCGGTAGCGGGCGCGCTCGGCCTCGGGGTTTCGCAGGTAGGCCTCCGGGGAGCGGTTGGCGCTGGCGCCGTACAGGTCCCCGGAGGACAGCCGCAGCGAGCCCTCGGCCAGGCGCGCGTTGGCGCGCACGATGGAGTCCGTGATGCCGGAGACGATGGCCTCGAAGTTCTGGGGCACGAAGCCGAAGGTGGTCAGGTTGTAGAGCGTGTAGTGGCTGAAGCCGCCCGGCCCGGAGTGCGTGTGCGTGCCGCTGAGCAGCACGTTCTCGTCGGAGAACGCGTCGCCCAGCTTCGCGCGCAGCCGCTCCACCACCTGCTGCTTCACCGCCTGGAACACCATGCCCAGGTCCGCGCTGACGAAGGCCACCCGGCGGCCGTTGCACGGCGAGGCGATGACGAACGCCCGCGAGTACAGCCGCAGGTGGAGGCCCTCCGTCTTCTGGGCCACCTGCCCGTAGCCCATCATCCCCACCTCCGCCGCGGGCCCCGTGATGTCCGAGCGCGCCGCGCCGATGAGGAAGCGCGCGGACCCCGCGCACGCGTTCCCTCCGGGCGCCGCCGGGGCCTCCGCGCGCGCCGTGGGCAGCCCGGGCCTGTCCCCCGGCCCCAGCGCCAGCGCGCAGCCCAGCAGCAACCCGAGCACGGGGGCGAGGCGGGCGTTCAGCGTGCGCATGGCATCCTCCACGGCCTCCGGAAGCAAGAAGGCCCGGCGGCGGCGGCTCCCAGGGTGACGCCGCCGCCCTCGGGAGGCAGCGCACGGGAGGGCAGGCCGTCCGGCGCTCCACATTCGAACACGGGAGCGCGGCGGATTCAGTCCATTTCGCGGCAGCGGACGGGCGGCCCGCGCCTCCGCACGGACGCGGGCCGGTCAGGCCGCGGGCGCGGGCTGCGCGGAGGCGTTCAGGGTGACGCGGAAGGTGGCCCCGTGGCCCGGCGTGGACTCCACGGCGATGGTGCCGCCCAGCGCCCGCACGATGGTGTCGCAGATGGACAGGCCCAGGCCGGTGCCCTGGCCCGGCGCCTTGGTGGTGAAGAAGGGGTCGAAGATGCGGCGCGAGAGCTCCGGTGCGATGCCCCGGCCCGTGTCGCGCACGTCCACCACCACCCGGCCGTCATCGTCCGCGCGGGTGATGAGGCGGATCTCGTGCTCGTCCGTGAAGCCCTCCGGGATGGCGTGCGCGGCGTTGATGACCAGGTTGAGGAACACCTGGAACAGCTTGCCCTCGTTGGCGCGCACCGCCGGCACGGCGCCGTACTGCTTCACCAGCCGGGCGCGGGGGCGGATCTCGCTGGCCGCCATCTGCGCCACGGAGTCCAGCAGGCGGTGCAGGTCCACCGCCTCCTCGTGCGCGTCGTCCACGCGGGAGAAGACCTTGAGCTGGCGGACGATCTGCCGCATCCGCTCGGAGCCCTCGCGCGCGTCGTCCAGCACCTGCTGGTACTCCATCAGCTCCTCGGTGCCCAGGGGCCGCGGCATGGGGCCCAGCGCGCGGTGCAGGAACTCCAGGTTGGAGAGCACGTAGGACAGCGGGTTGTTCAGCTCGTGCGCGATGCCCGCGGCCAGCATGCCCATGGAGGCCAGCCGGTCCCCCAGCATCAGCTGCGCCTGCATGTGCTTGCGCTCGGTGAAGTCGCGCGCCACCGTCACGCGCGCGGGCACGCCGTCGAAGAGCACGCCCAGCGTCACCAGGTCCGCGCTCACCACCTGCCCGTCGCGGCGCACCAGCGGCACCTCGTGCGAGCGGGCCGCCAGCGCCCCGTCCTGCGCCTCCTCCAGGTGGCGGCGCGCTACCTCCTGGTCCTCGCGCCGCACCAGGCCCAGCAGGTGCCGGCCCAGCAGCTCCGCCGGGTCCTGGTAGCCCAGGTAGTTGGCCATGGCCGGGTTCACCGACAGGAGCATGCCGTCCGTCGTGTGCACCACCACGGGGTCCGGGAAGCCCTCGATGAGCAGGTGGAAGCCGGCCTCCGTGCGGCGCAGCGCCGTCTCCGTGCGCACGCGCAGCGCGTCCGTGGTGTGCTGCTCCAGCGCCAGCGACAGCGCGCCGGCCGCGCCGGACAAGAGCTTCACCTCCACGTGCGACCAGGGGCGCGCGTCGTCGCAGTTGTCGAAGCCGATGAAGCCGAACGCCTCGCCGTGCACCACCAGGGGCAGCACCAGCAGCGACCGGATGCCCTGCGCCAGGAGCACCGGCGCGTTGTCCGCGCCGAAGTCCTCCGGGGTGCCCTGCACGGCCTCGCCCCGGTGGAGCTGCTCCAGTTGGTGCCGCTCGAAGGCCTGGTCCACCGGCCACGCCTGCGTGTCCGGGTTCTCCAGCTCGCGCGAGACGCCGGGCGCGCACCACTCCGCGCGCTGGGACTGGAGGATCCGGCCGGAGGCGTCGCGGTGGAACTCGAAGACGTAGGCGCGGCTGGCGCCCGCGACGCGGCCCAGCGGCTCCAGGATGGAGTTGTACAAGTCCCCGGAGGTCTCCGGCGCGAGCAGCCGCCGCTGCACCTCCACCATGGCGCCCAGGTAGCGCTCGCGCGTGGCGGCGGCCTCCTCCGCCAGCCGTCGCGGGGTGACGTCCACCAGCGTGCCCAGCACGCCGCCCAGGTGCTCCGGGTCCCCCATGGCGGACAGCTCCACCCAGCGCGGCTGCGTGCCGCCCGCCAGCCGCAGCTCCAGCCGCGTGGGCGTGTCCGTGCGAGCAGTCGCCGCGCGCAGGAGCGCCCGCGCCTGGTCCCGGTCCTCCGGGTGGAACAGCTCCACCAGGGCGCGGCCCGTCCACGCAGGCACGGGGGCGCCGACCAGCCGCTCCCACGCGGGGCTCGCCAGGACGAGCCGGCCCGCGACGTCCAGCTCGAAGAGCACCTCGCGCAAGAGCGACCCGGCGCGCTGGAAGCGACGCGTGTCCACGAGGTCGCTCGCCACGGAGGACTGCCCCGGAGCAGCGGCGCTCCCCGTCTCGCGTTGCTCCTGCGCCACCGCGGCCTCCTTCATCACGGATGAGACGGAATGAAACCCTGGATTGGAGGGGGACCCACCCGGTGCGTCCGAGCCCGAGCCCGCTCTCCGTCTCACCGCAGCCTGAAGCATAGGACGCTCGAATGTTTCAAAGTCAATGGACCCACCAGCGTCTCAGGGATTTCCCTCGGAGTCTGGAGGCTCCCAGCCCCCGGGAATTCCGGACCGTGGACGTTGGCGGCGGTCCCCGAGCAGGCGTGCAGGCACACCGCCCACGATGGCCCACGGGGGCACGTCGCGGGTGACGACGGCGCCCATGCCAATCACCGCGTGGTCGCCCACGGTGACGCCGTCGGTGATGCCCGCGTTGGCGCCCACCCAGACGTCCTGGCCGATCACGATGCCCCTGGAGGTGACGGGCTGCTCGCGCACGGGGCGGTCCGGCGCGAGCCCGTGGTCGAAGGCGTAGAGCGTGGCGCCGGTGGCGATGCGGCTGCCCTCGCCGACGCGGATGCCGCACGCGCCGCCGTCCAGGCTGACGCGCGCGTTGAGGCTGACGCGCGGCCCCAGCACCACCGGCCCGTGCACGAAGGCGTCCGCGCCGATGCTGCACCCCGGCCCGATGCGCACGGTGCGGCCGGGCTCCGCGAAGATGCGCGCCTCCGGGGCGATGAAACACCCTTCGGCGATTTCAACCGTCTCCAGCGCGCGCAGGCGGTCCTGCACCTCGCGCTGCCAGGCCTCGGCCCACTCGCGGTGGCGCGGCTTGAGGCTGAAGTAGAGCCACGGCATCCACGACAGCCGCAGCTTGTGTTGTTCACGGCGTCGCGCGTCCAGGTCCACGCCGTCCTGACTACCACGGGCCGGGCCTGCGCCACGGCCCCGGCGTCACACGGGCTCGGCCTTCACGGACGGCGCCGTGGAGGGCGCCGGCGCCGCGGCGGGCTCCACGGTGAAGTGGCAGCGCTCGCGCTCCTTCGCCACGGCCTCCGCGTCCAGGGGCACGGGCGTCAGGCGGCAGAGCATGTCGTCCGGCTCCCACGGGTACGGCTGGCCGTCCAGGCGCACGCGCCCCTCGGCCACGGCGTGCGTGGCCTCCACGAGCGACAGCGCGGACAGGTCGCGCATCAGCGCCTCGAAGCGGCCCTGGCGCTCCGGGGTGGCGAAGCGGAAGCGGCCGCGCGCGACGACGGCCAGATGGTACCACATGGGCCGGAAGGCCACGCCGGCCAGGCCCAGGCGCTGGGCCATGGCGAGCAGCACCTCCGTCGTCTCGCGCGCCAGGCCCAGGCCGGGCACCTCCTGGCCGGGCAGCTGCGGGCGCGTGTCGCTGAAGCGCGCGCGGGGGTGGCGCAGGGACAGCCAGTTGGCGAAGAGGAAGGTCTCGCCCTGGAGGACGCGCTTCTCCAGGACGGAGTCCGACAGCAGGTGCTCACGGCCACCCGCGTGGCCCAGCACCATGATGCGGTCGCCAGTACCGCCGGTGGAGGCCACCTGCACGCGCAGGCGGCTGTAGCCCAGGCGCTCCACGTACGACAGCAGGCCGTAGCGGAAGAGGGCGTACTCGATGCCCTGCGCGGTGTAGTGGCCCAGCACGCGCGGCTGCACCTCTGGCCCCAGCCGCAGCGGGCCCTCCAGGTCCTCCAGGGAGAAGGGCTCCCAGTCCGGCGCCTTCCCGGCGGCGTCCACCTTCTGCGGATCCAGCAGGTGCGCGATGCGCTGGAAGCGCGCGCTCAGCGGGTCATAGCGCGCGGTGATGCGCTGGTGGCCCAGGCCCGCGAGCACCAGCACGGTCCCCGCGAACAGCTTCCAGGACTCCGCGTGGTAGCCGCCGCCGGGCAACCACACGCTGGCCCGCCCCCGCAGCGCGGCGGCGATGGCCACGTCGCGCCTGCGCGCGCCCTGCAGGGTGATGCCCACGCGCCCGAAGCGGTCGCCGGACAGCACGTCCCCGCCGGCGATGACGAAGGTGATGTCCGAGCGGGGCATGCGCGCGAGCAGGTCCTGCACCTTCTGCGCGTAGGTGGCGTCGTCGCAGCCGTCGGGCACGCGGGTCTCGTCCACGCCGGGGGGCAGCGCGCCCCAGTCGCTGCCGGACACGGAGCCGATCCACACCTTCGGCTGGCCGGCGAGGCACGCGGCGGTGCCGTCCGGCGGGTGCGCGTCCAGGTCGAGCACGGCCACGGAGCCATCGAAGCCGGCGGCGCGCAGGTCCGCCACGGCCACGGCGATGTCGTTGACGGTGCAGAAGCCGCCGCCCTTGTCCGGGCGCGCGTGGTGGAAGCCGCCGGCCATGTTGACCACGGGCGTCTGCCGCGCGAGCGCCAGGCGGGCCGCGCCCAGCGTCCCGCCGCACACGAGCCGGACGCTGTCCAGGAGCGCGTCCACGGGGATCTCGGACGGGTCGGTGGCGTAGATGCGCGCGAGGGTCGCGGGGTCGGAGAGGGACTCCAGGTAGCGGGCGTCGTGCACGCGCGCGAGCTGCGCGTAGGACACGGGCACGGGGTGGCGCACGTCCGCGGCGCGCACCACGCCGGACTCCAGCAGGTACCAGGTGGTGAAGTCGGTGCCGCGCGGCTCGAGGCCCACGGCGGACTCGATGCCGGAGAGGGGCAGGCGGTAGTCCTCGTCGTAGAAGACGTGCACCCGGCCGCGCCCCAGGCCCAGCTTCCACAGCCACGCCTGGATCATCCGCGCCTCGCGGGTGGCAGGGGGTGGACGTTCATGGCGGCGAGGGGCACGGGGGGACGGGGAGGCAGGAGTGGAGCCCCTTCATCCTGCGCGGGGGCGGTGGGCGCAAGGCTCATTCCACGGGGCGCCGGGCCTCCTCGCGCAGGGCGGGGCTGCGGCGGTGCACCGAGCGGGCGGCGACGGTGACGAGGAGGGCCCACGCGAGCCCGGCCACCCAGCCGCCGAGCACGTCCGTGGGGTAGTGCACGCCCAGGTACACGCGGGTGCAGCCCACGAGGCCGGACAGGACCAGGGCGACGGCGAGGAGGTAGACCTTCACGCGGCGGTGCTCGGAGAACTGCGCCAGCAGCGCGCCCAGCGTGAGGTAGGTGATGGCGGACAGCATGGCGTGGCCGCTGGGGAAGCTGGTGGACAGCGTCTCCGTGAGGTGGGGCACCACCGAGGGGCGGGGCCGGTTGAAGAGCCCCTTGAGCAGCGCGTTGAGGATCCACCCGCCGACGATGGCGGAGAGGACGAAGAGGCTGGTGCGGTAGCGGCGGGCCACCAGCAGGAAGCCGCACGCGGCCACGGTGATGAGCGACAGCACGGGGAAGCCGCCCAGGGACGTCACGTCGCGAGCCGTCTCCGCGAGCCACCACGGGCCGCGAGGGAGCGCGGGGTCCTCGGGGCGGCGCAGGGAGCGCACGATGCGCTCGTCGATGTCCTGCGTCTCACCTTCATGGACCTCGTCGGACAGGTAGACGAAGCCCAGGACGCACGCGACCCCGAGCAACAGCAGGCCCAGGGGCCGCGTCACCATCACGTCCCACCCCGTCCCCCACCGCCATGGCCCTCGCGACATGGCCGTGACTTAGGCCAGCGGGTGCGGGCTGGCCACGGGCTTTTCGCGGCGAGTGTCGGGCAGCCTCCAGGCGCTCAGGCAGGGTCCACGGAGAGGCCCATCGCCTCGGCGCCGGCGTCCCTGGCTCCGTCGAGGGCGCGGACGAGCCGTGCGGAGGGGGCACGGGCATCCGGCTGGAAGAACAGGCCGCGCTGGCCCTTGGGGCGGGCTGCGAGGAAGGCGCGCAGGCGCGGCACGTACATGATTCGGTCATCGGCGCCGCGAGTACGCCCCTGGACGCTCCGGCTCCGGGGGCATTGTCACGGGAGCGTGGCCTGTTATCACCCCGGGACGCTCGCACCGGGAGGCACCCGCACATGGCCATCGCCACCATCAGCCCCACCACCGGCAAGACGCTGCGCACCTTCAATGTGCTCACGTCCGAGGAGCTGGAGCGCAAGCTGCAACGGGCCGCGGACACGTTCCGCGCCTACCGCGAGACGTCCTTCGCCGACCGCGCCCGCTGGATGCGCCGCGCCGCTGAAATCCTCGAGGTCGAGGCCGACCGCTTCGGCCGCATCATGACGGAGGAGATGGGCAAGCCCCTGGAGGCCGCCAGGGCCGAGTCCCTCAAGAGCGCCACCGCGTGCCGCTACTACGTCACCCGCGCGGAGAAGCTCCTGCGCGACGCGCCCATCGACGTGGACGGCGACACCGCCTTCGTGCGCTACCAGCCCCTGGGGCCCGTGCTCGCCATCATGCCGTGGAACTTCCCCTTCTGGCAGGTCGTGCGCTTCGCCGCCCCCGCCCTCATGGCCGGCAACGTGGGCCTCCTCAAGCACGCCAGCAACGTGCCCCAGTGCGCCCTCGCGCTCGAGGAGCTCTTCCGCACCGCCGGCTTCCCCGAAGGCGCCTTCCAGGCCCTGTTCATCGAGACGTCCGAGGTGAACCGCGTCATCGAGGATCCGCGCGTGAAGGCCGTCACCCTCACCGGCAGCGAGGGCGCCGGCCGCGCCGTGGGCGCCGCCGCGGGCCGCGCCATCAAGAAGGTCGTCCTGGAGCTGGGCGGCAGCGACCCGTTCATCGTCATGCCCAGCGCGGACCTGGACAAGGCCGTGCACACCGCCGTGTCCGCGCGCCTCATCAACAACGGCCAGTCCTGCATCGCCGCCAAGCGCTTCATCGTCGCCGAGCCCATCGCCCAGGAGTTCGAGCGCCGCTTCGTCGAGCGCATGAAGACCATGGTGGTCGGCGACCCCATGGACCCCAAGACGGACGTCGGGCCCCTCGCCACGCCCGGCATCCTCGAGGGGCTCCACGCCCAGGTGCAGGAGAGCGTCAAGGCCGGCGCCCGGCTGCTCCTGGGCGGCGAGCCCCAGGGCGGCCCCGGCAACTTCTACCCGCCCACCGTCCTCGCGGATCCGCCGCCCAGGGCCCCCGCCTTCCACGACGAGCTCTTCGGCCCCGTGGCCACCCTGCTGCGCGCCCGCGACCTGGAGCACGCCATCGAGCTGGCCAACGCGACGCCCTTCGGCCTGGGCGCCAGCGTGTGGACCCAGGACATGAACGAGCAGCGCCGGTTCATCGACGGCATCGAGGCCGGCATGGTGTTCGTCAACGCGCTCGTCGCGTCCGACGCGCGCCTGCCCTTCGGCGGCGTGAAGCACTCCGGCCACGGCCGCGAGCTGGCCGACCTGGGCATCCGCGAGTTCGTCAACGCCAAGACCGTCCGCATCACCGGCGCGGCCGGCGCGCCGCCGCCGTCGAAGCACACGGGCGAGTGACGCCCGCGCGCCACGCTCAATACAGGCCCTTCTTGTAGTCCTGGTCCAGGGCCCAGCCCATCAGCCCCTTCGTGGCCGAGGCCACCGTGCGCAGCGCCGTCGCGGCGGCGCCGCGATGCGGGCTCCGCTTCACGTGGTCGATGAAGACGTCCGCCATCCTCGGCAGCTGCTCCTTGGGCACGTGCCGCGCGCCGTCCCACAGCCCCGCCGCCACGATGGCCGCGCTCTCCCGCAGCCGCGCCGCCCGGGGCTCCAGCAGCATGGCGATCTTCGGCGCCTTCTCCTGGACCGTCATCGACGCCAGCAGCGCCGGCGCCGTGGAGAGCGACGCGACGCCGGAGACCTCCAGCTCCCGCGCCTCGCCCGGGATCAGCGCGAGCAGCGCCACCCGGGGCTGCTCCAGCAGGTTGTGGAACGTGTCCGTGCGGCGGTTGCCAGGCCGGTCCGCCACCGCCAGCCGGCCTCCATCCAGGCGCAGGAACCCCGCCGGGTCCCCCTTCGGGCTCACGTCCGCGTGCCCCTGCCCGTCCCATGACGCCAGCACGACGAAGGGCGTCCGCGACAGCCAGCCCCGCACGCCCGGGTCCGCCAGCGGCTCCGGGACCTCACTCCCGAACGGCGTGGGCGCCACCGGCACCGGCGGCTTCCAGAACGCCGAGCGCAGGAGCGCCTTCGCGCAGTGCGCGAACGCCTCCTCCACCGTGACACACAGCGTGCTCCCCTCGAGCGTCGCGCGCCCGTTCACCCGCAGCGTCTCTCCCAGCCCGGGGATGAAGAACAGCAGCCCGCAGCCCACCGCGGTGTCGAGCGGGATGGGGCCGGGCAGCGGGAGGCGCAGGTGCGTGGCGTCCTCGACCTGGGCGAACCCCAGCGGCCCCCCGGCCGTCGCGATGCGCGCCTGCCCCGACACGTCGACGTAGCCCACCGCGGCGAACGACGACACGCCGAGCAGCCGCACACAATGCCCGTCCAGGGCATCCAGCGACTTCATCATCACACCGAACGGACGCGCGCCCACGACGCGCTCCAGGGCCTCGACCGACGCGATGGCTGTCATGCCCCAAAGCATGACATCTTGAATTTGATTTGCAAAGTCAGGGGCCCATCCCCCTGCCTCAGCGGGTGCGCACCCGGCCGTCCACCGGGGCGCCGTGCACCTCTTCCAGGGCGGACGTCACCGCGTCCACCTCCGCGCCCAGCTGCTCCACGCTGAGGCGCAGGCCCGCGCCGGCCACGTCCGCGTCCGCCGCGTCCGCCGAGCGCACCCGCAGCACCTGCGCGTAGAGGTTCTCCAGCGTGTAGGCCAGGCGCGTGGACTCGGCCTCCAGCCGGTCCGCCGCCTTCGTCAGCTCGGCGCGCTGGCGCACCTGCTCGTCCAGCACCTGGAGCGCCGCGCGCAGCCGGTCGCGCACCACCGCGTCCTCCTCCGCGGCCCAGCGCGTCTCCAGCTTCTTGCGCTCGTCCGCCAGCCGCTGCACGTCCTCCGGCGGCGCCACCGTGCGCAGCTCGCGCTCGCGGCGGATGAGCTCATGGCAGCTCTTGCGCAGGTCCTGCACGGTGCGCTCCGGCGAGCGCACCATCTCCTGCAACACGCCCGGGCCCGCGCGCAGCTCCGCCAGCAGCTTCTCGCAGACGGTGTCCACCCGGGCCAGGCGTGGATCCGCCGGCGCCTCCGGCGCCTTCGCCTGGGGCAGCACCGGCGCGGAGGGCTCCTCCACGCGCGTCAGCAGCGGGTTGTTGGCCGGGCGCAGGTGCTTCGCGGCCTTCTTGAAGAACGCGAGCGCCACGAACACCAGCCACCAGTAGTGGTACGGGGGCCTCACCGCCGTGGCCACGCACGCCAGCGCGACGACGAGCAGCCCCACGCCCACCAGCGGGTTGCGCGAGGCCGCCTCCCTCGCCGCCTTCTCCGCGCGCCTCGCCTCGCGGTGCGCCTGCTGCTGGGCGAGGTACGCGTCGCGCTTGGACTGCCGCTCCGCGCGGCGCAGGGCCTCCTTCGACTCGCGCTCCCACTGCTTCTCCCACCGCTGGCGCTCCCGCTCCGCGCCGCGCTCCCACTCCCGCTCCCAGCGGTCCCGCTCCTTCTCGGTGGGCAGGCGGCCCATCCGGCGCACCCACGCCTCCAGGGCCGCGTCCTTGCGCGCGCGCCCCTCCTCGATGGCCGCTTCCAGCCGACGCAGGCGCTCGGCCGCGTCGTGGGGGGGCGAGGAGGCAGGGGGCGCTTCGCGGTCTCGGGGCACGGGGTGACGCTAACAACTTCTCCCAGCGTTGGGGACTGCCGCGGGAGGCCCCATAAGCGCAGGTGTTGAGCCATTGGCGCGCGGCGGGCGGGCGGGCACGGGCGCGCGGTGGTCCCCTGCGAGGGGATGCGGTACTGGGAGGGCACGATGACCCTTCCCACCGCCGCCACCCGCCGCTTCCAGTGGTTCAGCCAGGGCGTGCTCGTCTACAGCCTGGGCGTCATCCTCTGGGGCGCGTTCGTGCGCGCCACCGGCTCCGGCGCGGGCTGCGGCGACCACTGGCCCGTCTGCAACGGCGAGGTGCTGCCCCGCGCGCCCTCCCTCCAGACCCTCATCGAGTACACCCACCGGCTCACCAGCGGCCTGGCCACGGTGCTCGCGGTCGCGCTGTACGTGTGGGGCCGCCGCGAGTTCCCCAAGGGCCACCCCGGCCGCCGCGCGGCGTTCTGGGCGCTGGTGTTCATGCTCACGGAGGGGCTCGTGGGCGCGGGCATCGTGCTGCTCAAGTACGTGGCGCAGGACGCGCGCCTGGGCCGCGCGGTGTGGATGGGCGTGCACCTGACCAACACCTTCCTGCTCGTGGGCGCGCAGACCCTGGTGGTGTGGGCGTCCCGGGGCCGCGCGCGGATGGTGCTCCGGGGCCAGGGCGCGGCGGGCGCGGTGCTGGGCGCGAGCCTCGTCGGCATGCTGGTGCTGGGCATCAGCGGCGCGGTGGCCGCGCTGGGCGACACGCTCTTCCCCGCGTCCAGCCTCGCGCACGGCTTCGAGCAGGACCTGTCGGAGACGGCGCACGTGCTCCTGCGCCTGCGCGTGTTCCACCCGGCCATCGCGGTGGGCATGGGCGCGCTGCTGGTGTTCGGCGGCCGCTGGGTGGCGCGGCTGCGGCCCTCGCCGGACGTGCGGCGGGCGTCCGCGCTGCTCACCGGCGTGTACGTCGCGCAGCTGTGCGCGGGCGTCATCAACCTGGTGCTGCTGGCGCCGGTGACGATGCAGCTGGTCCACCTGCTGCTCGCGGACTGCGTGTGGATGTGCGTGGTGCGGCTGTGCGCGGCGGGGCTCGCGGAGGACGCGCCGCGCCTGGAGCCCGCGGCCCGGCCCGCCTCCCACGTGGAGCCGGTGTAGCGCTCAGCCCCGCAGGCCCCGGGGCACCAGCGCGCGCGCCACCGCCTCGAAGAGGCCGCTGACCCCGAGCGCCAGCACCGCCGCGGGCACCGCGCCCTCCAGGATGAGCCCCACGTCGTCCAGGCGGATGCCGGTGAGGATGGGCTGGCCGTAGCCGCCCGCGCCCACCAGCGCGCCCAGCGTGGCGGTGCCCACGTTGATGACCGCCGCCGTCTGGATGCCCGCGAGGATGGACGCCGCCGCCATGGGCAGCTCGATGCGCCACAGCCGGGCGCCAGGCGGCAGGCCCAGCGCCTCCGCGGACTCGCGCACCTCCCACGGGATGCCCTGGAGCCCCGCCGCCGTGTTCCGCACGATGGGCAGCAGGCTGTAGAGGAACAGCGCCGCGATGGCCGGCCTGGAGCCGATGCCCAGGAGCGGAATCATGAACACCAGCAGCGCCAGCGACGGCACCGTCTGGATGACGCTCGACAGGCCCAGCACGCCCTGCCCCAGGCGCGGACGGCGCGCGGCCAGCACGCCCAGCGGGATGGCCAGCGCGATGGCCGCCACCAGCGACAGCCCCACCAGGAACAGGTGCTCGCGCGTGCGCTGCCAGATGCGCGCGCCCCGCCCGTCCGTGCGCACCTCCGCCGTCAGGCCCAGCGTGTCCCGGAGGAAGTCCGCCGCCACCCGCGCCTCCGGCACGCGCTCCAGCCGCGCGCGGGCGTTGAGCCGCACCATCCTCGCCTCCGACAGCGAGCCCTCCAGCCGGAGCAGCCCCCGCACCACGCGGGGCGCGCGCGCCTCCAGGTCCGCGCGGTAGAGGAGCACGGCGTCGTACGCGGGGAAGTGGTGCCGGTCGTCCTCCAGCACGCGCAGCCCGTAGGCGGCCACCTCCGCGTCCGTGGAGTACAGGTCCGTGAGCTGGATGGCGCCGCTCTCCATCCCCCGGTAGGCCAGGTCGTGGTCCAGGCCGCGCACGTCGCGCTGGGGCAGGCCATACGCGTCGCGCAGCGCGGGCCAGCCGTCGCCCCGCTGCATGAACTCGTTGCTGAAGCCCACGCGCAGCGCCGGGTGCGCCCTCAGGTCGGAGATGCGGCGGATGCCCAGCCGCTCGGCCTCCGCTTCCTTCATGCCCAGCGCGTAGGTGTTGTTGAAGCCCAGCGACGCGCTCATCCGCAGGCCCTCGGCCTCGAGCGCCCCGCGCAGCGCCGCGTCGTCCGGCAGCGCGCGGCCCACGAGCAGCTCCTGCCGCAGCGTGCCGGTGTACTCGGGGTAGACGTCCAGCTCGCCCCGGCGCAGGGCCTCCCACAGCACCGTGGTGCCGCCCAGCTCGCGCCGGTGCGAGGCCCGCGCGCCGGCGTCCTTCGCCACCTGCGCCACCATCTCCCCGAGGATGACGGACTCGGTGAACTTCTTGGACCCCACGCGCACCGGGGGGCCGCCGTCGTCGGTGCGCGCGCACGCGACGCCGAGCAGCAGCAGCCACGCCAGCGCCAGCGCGCGCGTCATCCCAGCCTCCGTGACGGCAGCGGGCGCTGCGCCTGGATGAACCGCGTGACGAACGGATCCGCGGGCCGCGCCTCCAGGTCCTCCAGGGTCCCCCGCTGCACCACCTGGCCCTCGCGCATCAGCACGACGCCGTCGCCCAGGAAGGCCGCCTCCGCCAGGTCGTGCGTGACGAGCACCACCGTCTTGCCCAGCCGCTCGAAGATGCCGCGCAGGTCCGCCTGGAGGTCGTGGCGCACCAGCGGATCCAGCGCGCCCAGGGGCTCGTCCAGGAGCAGCACGTCCGGGTCCAGCATCAGCGCGCGCATCAGCGCCACGCGCTGCCGCTGGCCTCCGGACAGCTCGCTCGGGAAGCGCGCCAGCGCCTCCGCCGGGAAGCGCGTCAGGTCCACCAGCCGTGTCAGCCGCTCGCGGATCCGCGCCTCCGGCCAGCGCAGGTGCCGCGCCATCAGCGCGACGTTGCTCGCGCCGGTGAGGTGCGGGAACAGCCCGCCGCCCTGGAGCGCGTAGCCCACGCGGCGGCGCGCGGCGCGCAGCGCGTCCGCGTCCTCCGGCAGGGGCCGCCCGTCGAAGAGCACCCGCCCCGTGTCGGGCCGCAGCAGGCCGTTGAGCAGCCGCAGCAGCGTGGACTTCCCGCAGCCGCTGGGGCCGATGAGCGCCGTGGTGGCGCCCTTCGGCAGGTCCAGGCTCAGCGGGTGCAGGGCCCACGCGGAGCCGAAGCGCTTGGACACCCCTTCCAGTTGGAACACGGACGCCACGTCCCTTCAGCGCGGAGCGAACACGCCGTTGCAGGCGGCCGGAAAGGGGAAGGACGCGCTCGCCGGGAGGCTGCACGCCGCGAACAGGCCCCAGCCCTTCAGGTCCACCCCGCCGGCCCAGACCTGGAGGTCGCCGCTCCCGTCCGGAGCGGGCGCGGTGAAGCGGGCGCAGCGCGAGGCCAGGCCCTCCACGTAGCAGTCGCGCGGCTCCACCGGGCCCGCTCCCGGGAGCGCGTCGCGCAGCTCCTCCACGCTCTGGTCGCGCCAGCGCTCCACCTGGGCCGTGCCGGGCCATACCGGGAGGAAGACGCTCCAGGAGAAGGTGGTCGCGGCGCAGCGGATCCGCCCCGCGCGCGTCGTCGAGTCCGCGAGCTCGCAGGCCTCCGGCAGGTACAGCACCCGCCACGGCAGCCGGGGCGGCGTGACGAGCGCTGACGGCGACAGCGCGTCGCCCTCAGGGTTGCCCCGCGCGGCCAAATACGCGAGCAGCTCCAGGCACCGGCCCAGGCCCGCGCGGACGTCGTCGCGCGCCACGCAGCCCAACTGCCGCGCGTGGCCCGCCGAGGGCGTCACCGCCGTGACGTAGCCGCCCACCGCGCAGCTCCCGTCGCCGCCCTCACCGGAGCACCGCTCGAAGCGGAGGGAGGGGTGCGGCTGTCCACCGAGCGGCAGCTCGCCCCGGACCTCCGTGAGGCCTGAACCCAGCCGCGCGTGGACGCGGGCGCGCCCGGAGTCCACCGCCTGCGCCTCGCCCAGGCCGGGCTGCTCGCGCAGCCACACGGAGAGCGCGCCGCAGCGGTACACGCGCGACGTGGCGCTGTCCGGGACGGGGACGCAGCCGTCGAAGAGGGGGCGCGCGTCGTCGACGAAGGGGCCCGCCGGCGTCGCGCCCACGGGCGGGACCGCGGGGGAGGCCGGCAGGGGCGCCTGACACGCGCCCAGCAGCGCTCCCCATGCCACCCCCACCGCCACGCGTGCCGTGCGCATCCGGGAGGGGATAGGCGCCGGACCCGGCCGAGTCAACCGGCCCGGTGGCCCGACGCCCACCGCGCTACACACGCGGGCACGGCTACTTCTCGCGCTTCACCTGCTTCTCCAGCTCCTTCGCCTTCGACTCGTTCTGGCGGACGACGCTGTCGGTGTCGCTCAGGAGCGCCAGGAAGGTGGCGTCGTTCTTGTACTCCCGACGGCCCTCCTTGAGGATGTCGTTGCCCTTCTTCTGATCATCCGCGATGCGCGACAGGAAGGCCTTGTCGAACTCGGGGCCCTGCTTCGCCTGGAGCTCGTTGATCTGCTCGTTCGTCTTGTCGAAGGCCTTGCCCAGCTTCTCGCCGGTGCCCCGCATCTTCTCCTGGTAGCCCTCCTGCACGCCGGAGCCGCCCGTGCCCATCATCTGGTCCTCGGAGGTGATGCTGCTGTCGCTGAGCGCGCTGATCTGCATCTTCTGGCCCTGGGCCCAGGTGCGCAGCTTCTCCTGGTTCTGCTCGTGGTCCTCGCGCAGCTGGGTGGCGAACTCCTTCACCTGCGGGTTCGACGCCTGCTGCTCCGCGAGCTGCGCCAGCTTGATCTGCCGGTTGTTGAAGACGGCCAGCTTGCCCACGTACTGCACGCGCTTGGCGGCCGCCTCGCCCACGGCCTTGCCCTGCTTCATCTCGTGCTTTTCCTGCTTGGTCTGGTCCTCGGCATGGGCCGCGAAGCCCATCAGACCCGTCACGACCGCCGCCGTCACCGCCCGCGTCTTCCAGTTCGTCTTGCTCATCGCCCTGCCTCCCCGCCGTCAAGCGGATGAAAGTTTGACGGAGGCAAGGTGTGGACGCCCAGGCCGGTTGCCAGGGCCGCCTGGCCGAGCGCCCCACCCCCGGGCACGAGGGCCCGCGGAATGAAACGGCGTCACTCCACGGACAGCAGGCCGCGCACCACCGCGCCGCGCCGCTGCGCCGTGGCCTGGGCCCAGCCGCGCAGGAGCGCCAGCACCTCCGAGGAGAAGCCGGGCCTGTCGAGCAGCGTGACGGTGGTGGCCGCCCCACCCGTCTGCGCCTGCTCGAAGCGCGCGGTGAGCCAGCACGCGCCGGCGCCCGCGTCCTCGAGCACCCCGCGCGACACCTCCAGCTCCAGCAGCGCGGAGGGCGCCAGCCACGCCTCCGCCCAGCACAGCCGCCGCTCCAGCAGCGCGCCCAGCGACTCGCTCGCGGCCGGGGCCTCCAGCGCCAGGGGCGCGCTGTCGCCCGCGGGCAGGTACACCTCGCGCAGCGAGGGCGGCTCGCGGGTCAGCGCGTGCGCCGTCGCGCGCAGCCACAGGCGGCAGTCGCGCAGCACGTCCGCCGAGGACACCTCGAAGGGAGGCAGCGGGTGGCGCGTCGCGGCGCGGCGGCTGCCCTTGCGGTCCGCCTCCACCTCCACGAAGGGGGACACGCGCGCGCCCCCCTCCACCTCGCCATCCACCTCCAGCGCCAGCCGCTCCAGCCGCGCGCCCCGGCCCAGGCCGCGCCACAGGTCCACGAAGCCCGCCGCCAGCGGCGCCGCGTTCGCGACCGAGTACGGCCGCCACTCCACGCGCTGACACACCACGCGCGCCGACGGCACGTGCGCCCCGGGCGGCCCCAGCCCCAGGGTCAGGTCGGCGCCATCCACCGTCACGCGCGCGGACAGCACGTGCCGCACCGGGCCCTCCAGCAGCCACACCCGCAGGGCGCCTCGCGGCACCGCGCCCTCCACGTAGCGGGCCCCCAGCAGCCACAGCTCGCCCTGGATGAGCACGTCCTCGCCCCGGGGCGCGTGCAGGTTCGGCCTCGAGTCCTGACAGCCCAGGACCCAGGCCCCGCGGCCCTCCTGGACCCAGCGCACCCGAAGGCCCTCCGGCAGCGCCTCCAACGCGCGCCGCGTGGCCTCCGCCTCGCTCATTCCCTCCGCCATTGGGCCCCTCAACCAAACAGCGCTACGGTATTCTTATGTAATAATTGTTATTCACCCTCCGTGTCAGCTCGTATTTCTGGGTTTCCCGAGTGGGTAGCGGGGAACCCGGTGGGTCTGGGTGCGGAGCCCTAGGAGGGCTCAGGGGGTGGGAGGCCGGGGGGCCCGGGCTCCGAAGGCGCGCTCCAGGAGGGCGTCGCTGGAGAGGCCGGGGCTGGCCTTGGCGGCCTCGACGTCCAGGCCCTCGCCGTGGCCGCGGCCCTGGCCCTCGAAGCGGACCTGGGGGCCGTCGAAGGAGGCGCGCTGGGGGCAGGAGGGCAGCTTCAGGCCGGCGCGCAGCATGTCGCACGGGAGGGAGCTCGCGTCCTCGTAGGGGGCAGCGGGGGTGCCCTCCGTGCGCAGGTAGCGCACGCGACCGGCCTCGAAGCGCAGCGAGACGAGGTTCGCGCCCAGCAGGGCCTCCACCTCCGCGCGGGGGCGGACCTCGCTCCACGGGGTGGCGCCCCCCTGCGAGAAGGTGAGCCACGCGTCCCACTTCAGCGGCTTGAGCCGGAGGGCGCGGGACTCCTCGGGGCGGACGCGCACGGTGCCCCGGAAGGCCTGGCAGTGGGTGGTATCGCAGACGGCGCGGCCGGGGTGGCGGGGCTCGGCGTGGCGCTCGTTGTGCGCGACGACGCGGGCCAGGGCGACGCGGGCTTCGCCGTGGAGCGTGACGTCCTCGGCGGCGATGACGCCGGCGGTGTACTGCACGCGCGTGGTGCGGAAGATGAAGTCGGAGCCGCGCCGGGCCTTGAGGGCGCTGGGCGTGGTGGGCACCCCGGGGGGCGGACGGTACGGCGGGGGCGTGGACCAGGTGAAGACGCCCGCGTAGTCGCGGCCGCCGTCGGGGCCGTCCGGGAAGCGCACGCGCCAGGGGCTGCCCAGGCAGACGGCGGGCCCCCTCGCGGTGAGCGCGTCCAGGCGCGAGAAGTCCCCGGGCGCGGCGCGCGGGGTGCCGTCATCGAGCGAGAAGCCGGCGCCCGCGCAGCGGGCCTCCACGGTCGCGGAGGGCAGCAGGCCGAGCACCTGCACGCGCGCGGCGTCCAGCCCCGCCTGCCGGTGCACGCGGGCGAGGAGCGCGGGGAGCTCGTTCACGAAGTGCCGGGGCATCTTGCCGGGGCGCACGATGACGGCGACGAGGTCCGCGTCCACGGCGGCGATCCACCCGAGCTGCGGGCGGCTCGCGGCGTCGCGCACGGTGCCCGTCTTGGTGGCGACGCCCTTGAGGGCCTTCGACGTGGCCAGGCCGCTGAGCGTGCCCTCATCCACGTTGCCGGTGAGGAGCGCGAGCACGTCCGGCCGCGCCTCCGCGAGCAGCCGGTACGCCTGCGCCATGCCCCACGGGGACAGCCCGTGCGCGGAGCGAAGCCCGATGGCCTCCGTCATGTCCGCGGGCAGGCCGGTGAGGCCCACGGAGGACAGCACGGGGCCCCAGACACCGAAGCCCGCCGGCGCGCGGCCCGTGGCCTCCCAGTCCAGGAACCAGCCGTTGCACGAGCGCAGGAGCGCGGTCCGCGCGTCCACCTTCGGAGGCAGGCCCGCGCCACAGGCCCACTCCTGCACGCCCGGGCGTGGCGCGAGGAGCGGGGGCGCGCTGGCGCCGCGCGGCGAAGCTCCCGCGTCCGCTCGCGCGAGGGCGGTCCCCGCCGCGTACAGGAACGGCTTGAGCGCGGAGCCGTAGGGCACCGCGCGCCGCACGTCGCCCTCGGCGAACAGCACCTCTCCCGAGTGCCGGCTCACCACCACCGTGGCCGGCGCGGGCGCGAGCACCGCCACGTCCGCCAGCTCCTCCACCGTCAGGGTCGCGGCCCACCGCGCGCCGTCCTGACACTGCCGCAGCCTGCGCGTCAGCGCGGCGGGGAAGCCGGTGTGCTCACCGAGGATGCGCGCCAGGCCCCTCCGCGCTCGCCGCGTGTCCACCGCCGGCGCGCTGGCCACCGCCTGCGCCGCGCTCGACAGGGATTGATAGGGCCCGTCGCGCCACGCGGGCAGCTCGCCGCTCACCGTCAGGGCGAAGGCCTCGTGGAAGAGCCGGTCCTCGCTGGACGCGGGACAGGCCCACCACAACAGCTGGTGCGCCAGCTCATGCCGCAGCGCCGTGCGCGTCCTCGCATCCAGCACGCCGGGCGCGTTCTGCCGCAGCTCCACCACGCCGGGCCGTCCCTGCGCGTTGCGCTCGGGCGGCAGCGCCGTGCCCTGCTGGAGCGCCACGGTGACGGGGGCCCTCGTGGGGAGGCCCCCCGCCTGCGCCGCGTACTGCGCCTCCAGGGACGTCCAGGCGGCCTGGGCCTCGCGGCGCAGGTCCGCCTCCGGGGTCACGTCCCCCCGCGTGACGAAGGTGGGCGAAGCCGACAACACCACGGCGACGGCGACGGCCCACCCCATGGGCTACAGGTCACTCACGGACGTCTTCGAGGGCACCACCTTCAGCACGTCCGACGCCGTGCGGCCCCGGATGCGCGCCGAGTACATGTCCTCGATGGTCGCGGGCGGCGCCGCGAACGTGCCCGCGAACTGCGCGCGCATCACGTAGCCCACCGTGCGCGGGCTGTCGCTCCACCACGCCGGCTCCTCGAAGAAGAACGTCGCGTGCGAGGGGTCCAGTTGCCGGCGCTTGAGCGCCTCCGGCGCCAGCGGCAGCGAGTGCGGCGGCCCCCGGAAGACCTTGTCCTCCTGGAGCGGGACGAAGCCCGCCGGCACCGCGTCCTCCACCACGTAGTACGCGGAGCGCGCCCGGTTCTCCCCGCGCGCGTCCAGCTTCAGCTCCACGTAGACGTCCTCGCCCTGCGTCACGGACGCGCCCGCCTCCAGCCTCACCTTCCCGCCCTCGCGCAGCACGTAGTACGCGCGCTCCACGGACATCCCGTTCACGCGCGGCTGCACGTCCTTGAGCGGCGTCGCCGCGGCGGCGCGCAGCGTGGCGACCCCGTCGAAGCCGCCCACGTCCACCGTGCGGGTCCCCGCCGGCAGCGTGGCGACCAGGCCCATGCCGCGCGGCGCGAACCTCACCGGCGCCGACGCGCCCTTCACCTCCGGCGGCGCCATGCCCT
Organism: Corallococcus sp. RDP092CA; assembly: GCF_041903675.1. Classification (NCBI taxonomy): domain Bacteria; kingdom Pseudomonadati; phylum Myxococcota; class Myxococcia; order Myxococcales; family Myxococcaceae; genus Corallococcus; species Corallococcus sp. RDP092CA. The sequence goes on from NZ_JAYESI010000016.1 coordinate 105,031, forward strand.
TGAAGGCCTTCGCGTCGCGCTCCACCAGCCAGAGCGAGTGCAGCAGCGCCGTGCTCCGGTCGAAGGTGGACAGGCCCGGCTCGCTCAGCATCTCCAGGATGCGCTTGCGCGCGCGCGTGAGGTCCAGCGCGCCGAACGACGCCGCGTGCGCGGTGATGGCGGTGAGGCCCACGCGCCGCAGCGGGTAGCGGTAGAACGCCTCGGGCGTCTCCGCGTCCCCCTGGAGCCCCGCGAGCCTCGCGAAGCCCTCGTTGCTCTCCTTCACCAGCCCCTGGATGCGCTCCTGGAGGCCGGGCTCCTTCATCACGCCCGCCTTCTCCGCGGCCAGCACCGCGAGCGCCAGCGGATACAGGTCCCCCGGCTTCGCGGCCTCCACCAGCGCGCGAACCCGCGCCGCCTGACGCGGGCCCTGGAGGCGCGCCAGCACGTAGGCGCGCGTCGCGTCGTACTCCGGCGGCAGGTGCTCCTGCGCCTCCAGCCACTTCGCGCTCTCCTGGATGCGCACGTCGTCGCGGTCCACCAGCCCCGCCTCGGACGCGTACGCCAGGCCGTCCAGCGCGATGAGCGTGAGCGGCAGGCTGGGCTCGTTGTAGCCGCCGAACCAGGTGAAGCCGCCGCCCTTCACCGCGAGCCCCAGGATGCGCGCCGTGCCCTGCACGGAGCGGCTGCGCGCCTCGGCCAGCAGCGCCTGCGACTCCGGGTCCAGCTTGTCCAGCGCGCCCGCCTTCTGGAGCACCTGGTACACCGCCACGTTGGGCACCGTCGTGGAGACCAGCTGCTCCAGGCACCCATACGGGTACGTGAGCAGCTCGCGCACGTTGGTGAGCGCCGCGTCCACCGTGGACGGCTGGAGCACCAGCTCCACGCGCGTCAGCGTGGCCGCCCCCGGCGCCTCCAGCGCCAGCGCGCCGCCGCCCCACGCGCTCACCTGCACGGGGTCCTCCACCGCGGCCGGCGCCACGTCGAAGCGCTTCAGGTCGCGCAAGGGGTCCTCGCCGCCCGCCACGTCCACCGCGAGCTCCGCCGGGCCCGTCCTCGCCGCGCGCAGCGTCACCGGCACCACCTGCTCGCCGCCCTCGCCCAGCTCCAGCTTGCGCTGGAGCGACTCCGCCTGGAGCGCGCCGCCCGGGCGCAGGCTGACGTCCAGCACCTGGCTGCCCTTGGACTTCGAGCCCGCGGCCAGGCGCACGGACGCGAGCGCCTCGTCGCCCTCGCGCAGGAACTGCGGCAGCGCCGCGTAGACGTTCAGCCCGCCGCGCGTGGCGAACTCGGCCGTGCCTTCGCCGAAGCGGCCGGACGTGTCCGCCGCCACCGCCGTCACCACCCACAGCGTCTGGTTGGAGGGCAGCGTGAAGCGCACCGTCGCGCGCCCGTCCCGGTCCGTCACCACCGCCGGGTCCCAGTGCGCCGTGTCCTTCTCCAGGTCCTTCGCGTTGCGGCTGGGCGGCTTGATGGACGCGAACGCGTGGTCCGGCAGCCCCGCCAGCTTGCGCGCCAGCTGCTCGCCGTAGCCGTAGCCCTGGAACTCCGCCGAGTAGAAGCTCGTCACGTTGTCGCGCGCCGGCGGATAAAAGAAGTCCAGCACACCGGGGCGGAACTCGGACTGGATGGCGTAGACGGCCTTGTCCACCACGCCCACGGACAGCTGCGCGGACACGCCGTTGCCGTCGCTGTCGGTGACGCGCACGTCGATGGCCTGCTCCGTGAGCGGCAGCGCCTCCGCGCGGCGCGGCTGGAGCGCCACCGTGAGCGTGCGCTCCCTGGGCACCACGCGGAAGGCCACCGTGCGCTCCTCCCAGCGGCCCGTCGCGGTGGGGTACGCCACGGACGCGTACACCGCGCTGCCGAAGCGCTTCTCCACCGGGAAGGAGTGCACCAGCGTGCGGCCCTTCAGCGGCACCACCGCGGTGCCGTACAGGCCCGCGCCCGTCAGCGTCACCCACACCGGCCCTTCGTCGCGGCCGCCCTGGCCCCAGGCGTCCGGCAGCAGCGCCACCAGCTTCGCGCTGTCCCCCGGCGCCAGCGTGCCGGACAGCGACGCGAGCGTGAGGTTGGGCACCTGCGCCACGGGCTCGTCCGCGCCGCCGATGACGAGCAGCGACTCCTCGCCCGTCCACGCCTCGCCCTTCTTGTCCTTCACCGTCACGCGCGCGAGCACCGTGCCCACGTCGGAGGTGGGCACCTGCTGCCGGGACGTGCCGTCCTGCTGCGTGGTGAAGGGCCGCGAGCCCAGCGCCTTCTCGCTGCCGTCCGCGCGGCGCAGCACGAAGTCCACCGCGCCCGTGGTGACGCCGTAGGGCTTGCCGGACAGCGTGGTGGCGCGCACGGACAGCTGCGCGTCCGCGCCCTTCTGCACCACCGCGTCCGAGTACCGCGCCACCCCCAGCACCTCCACCTTCGACAGGAAGAAGGCTGCGGTGCCGGTGGCGAACGTCTCCTGATCATCCCGCGCGCGCACGGTGAGGCTGTAGCGGTACGGCAGCCGCTCCTCGCCCGGCTGGAGCGCGGGCACGGCGATCTCCACCTCGGCCTCGCCGTCCGCGTTGAACTCGCTGGCGGAGGCCCACGGGTCGTCCGTGGCCTGGCGCTCCGCGACGGAGGAGTACAGCCGCTCCGGCACGCTCAGCTTGCCCTCGCTGCTGGAGGCGGTGCCGTACGTCACCGCGCTGCCCTGGCCGCCGCGGCCGGAGTCGTCCACCCACGCGGGCGCGTCCAGCAGGCTGCGGTAGAGGAACACCTCGTACTTCGCGCCCTTGGGCACGCCGCCCGCGTAGCGGCGCGCGCGCACCGTCACGGCCACCGTCTGGCCCGGCACCACCGTCTCCGACCTCGGCTGCACCTCCAGGTAGAACGTGGGCTTCACGTAGTCCTGCACGCGCGCCTCGCCCTGGTAGGGCCGGGCATCCAGGTCCGCCTCGATGCGCAGCACGCCCGTGCCCAGGTCGTCCGGCACCTTGAGCGTGCCGTTGAACGCGCCGAACTCGTCCACCGCCGCGCGGGTGACGAGCTCCCGGCCCTCCTGCGACACCAGCTTCACGCGCACGTCGCGCTTCTTCGGCGTGAAGAGCCGCGCGAGGAACGTGTCCGGCTGCCGGACGAGCCCGCGGAACTTCACCTCGTTGCCCGGCTTGTAGATGGGCCGGTCGCTGTAGATGAACACGTCCGGCGCCACCGCCAGCGCGGAGTAGAAGTCCGTGTCCACGATGGCCGTGTCCTGCCCGGCCGTCACCGTCGCGATGATGCGCGGCTCCGCCACCGCGAGCGTCACCTCGCCCTTGTCGTCCGTGGTGCCCGCGGGGCCCTTGCCCGTGGGCAGGTACACCTGCACCTGCGCGCCCGCGCGCGGCTGCTGGTCGCGGCCCGCCACGCGCACCAGCACCTGGCCGTCGGTCTGCTTGAGCTGCACGGTGACGTCGCTGACGACGAGCACCACCTGCCCCTCCACCCGGCCCTGCACCAGCTGGAGCACGTAGGTGCCCGCGGGCAGCGGCGCGAGCAGCACGCGGCGCTCCTGGAAGCCGCCGCCGCTGTCGCCCGTGTCGAAGCCCGGCACGTTGAAGTCCCGGTTCGCGCCGCCCAGGTCCAGGTTGAGCCACTGGCTGCGCACCACGGAGAAGCCCGGCGGCGTGCCCACCAGCTTCTCCGGCCCCTCGGCCACCTTCGCCAGCGGCTCGCCGGACGAGGACGCCCCCTGCGACGCAGGCAGCGCGTCCGACACCTCCTGGCGGAAGGCGGGCGACAGCGCCTCCAGCAGCGCGATGCCCGGCGAGCGCACCGCGTTGAGGCCGCGGCTCAGGCCCCGGCCCGGGTTGAGCAGCGTGGGCGGCGCCTCGTACGCGCGCCGCAGGTCGCCCTGCGCGCGGATGAACGCGTCCAGGTTCGCGGGTTGGAGCACGCGCAGCTCGACGGGGCCCTTGTCCTCGAAGGCGACGTCCACCGCCACCGGCTCGCGGGTGCCGTAGGAGCGCGGGACGGTGATGTAGAGCGGCTTGGCCAGCGCCACGCCGGACAGCAGGAGCGCGGCCAGCGCCGCGAAACGCACGGAGGTCTTCATGTCCCGAACCCTTCCGACAGCATGACGTAGCCCTGCACGCGGCCGCGGAAGCCCAGGTACGGCAGGGCCTCCAGGTCGCGGCGGGCCGCTTCGATTTCCGGGGGCAGCGCCCTGGGCAGGGGCGACGCGCGGTCCACGCGCGCCTCGGACGTGTAGCCGTCCACGGCGAGCCCGCTGAACAGCCGCCCCGTGTTGACGCCCAGCACCACCGTGGAGGGCGCGCGCAGCCCCGTCACCACCGGGCCCGCGGCGTTGAGCATGTTGGGCGCGCGGCCGTCGCACGCCTTCTGGAGCCGCTCCACCTCCGCCTGGCTCGTGGCCAGCACCACGTGCTTGCACAGCGTGGCGCGCACCAGCGTCCGCGCGCCGCCGGAGAACAGCGCGGCGAGCCCCTCCGCGTCCTGCGCATCCCCCCACAGCAGCGCCAGCTCCGGCTCCATCGACGCGCTGCCGCGCGGCGTCCACACCAGGGCCACCTGGCGCGCGCGCGTGCGGGGCTGGCCCTCGTGCGCCCAGAAGGCCTTGAGCTTCGCGGGCTCCAGCGACTCCGGCAGCGTGAGCTGGAACGCGAACAGCACCGGCGTGTCCTCGGGCACCAGCTTGAGCAGGTCGTCGGACAGGGGCCTGCCGTCGTTGGCCATCGCGTCCGGGCGGAGCTTCCCGGCGATGCCCCTCGCCACCAGCCGGTCGCCGTCCACGCCCAGCTGGAGCCGCGCGTCCGCCCCCAGGCCGAGCACGTGGGTGAAGAGCTGCGCCTCGCGGCCGTAGGCGTCCGGGTCGAAGCCCACCTCCACGTCCACGCCGTCCTCCGCGTCCAGCTCCGGCAGCGGGCCGCACAGGGCCTGGAGCACCACCACCGGGTGGCGCGAGAGCACCAGCCGGTCCTCCGTGCGCGCCGCCCACAGCGTCTGCTCGGCGACGAGCCAGCGCGACAGGTGGAAGCCGTCGCCCGGCGGCGGCGGCTCCGTCGTGCCGCCGGGGCAGGAGGTGGCGCGCAGCTCCCCGCGCTTCGCCACGGCGTCCAGCGCGTCCCAGGCCGCCCGCGACGCCTTGCTCGCCTTCGGGACGATGACGGCGGGCGTGCCCACGCGCGCGTCGCCGTTGAACCACACCGTGCGGAACGGCGTGTCCAGCAGCGGCCCGGCGACGACGTCCAGCACCGCGCCCTTGAAGGACGCCTTGAGGTCGGTGCCGGTGGAGCCCAGGAACGCGGCCCAGCCGCTCGTGAAGCCCTGGCCCAGCGGCTTGTCCCACTGCGCCTTCAGCCACGCGTTGCGCGCCAGCGCGTCGCGCACCTTCGCGGGCGCGTGCACGTCCACCCAGATGGCGGGGCTGGCCGCGGAGCCGGGCACCTCCATCAGGGTCGGCTCGGAGGGCACCTCCGGCATGCCCTCCACGGAGGCGCCCGCGGACGGCGGCCCCTTGGGCTCCCCGGAGGAGAAGGCGGGGCCGGAGCCGCCGCCGCCGCTCTTGCGGCCGATGACGAAGGCCCCCACGCCCACGCCCACGACGAGGGCGCCGAGGAGCGCGATGCGCGCGGTGGACGAGGGGCCCTTGCCTCCGCCTCCGGCGGGGGGCGGCGGGCTCACGGGAGACGTCATGACATCCACTCCTTGAAGCGGAAGAAGCCGAGGAAGGCGGCGTTGGCCGGCACGGGGCGCCACTCCAGCGGCGCCTCGGTGGCGAGCGAATCCAGGAGGCCGGTGCGCACCCGCGCGCCGGCCTCACCGGGGTGGTAGACGACGCGCGCGGGCGCATGGGCCCGGTCCTCCGGGCGCACCACGAGCATCAGGTGGAAGACGGGGCCCTCGTCGTGCTCCTGGCGGAAGGCCACCACGTCCCCGGTGCGGAGCTGCTCACGCGCCTCCAGGCCCCGGCCCAGCGGCAGGAAGCTGCGCGCAAGGAGCGTCTCCGCGTCCGCGAAGTCGGAAGGGGCGCCGCGCGCGTCCCGCCACAGCGGCGACGCGAGCCGCGCCGAGGCCACGCGCCGGTACGCCGTGCGGTACGCGTAGCGGATGAGGCCCGCGCAGTCGCGCTGCGCGGGCTGCCACGCCGCGTCCGGGGCCTTCACCTGCGCGAGCGCCACCTGCGCGACCTCCCGGCGGAGCAGCCGCGCGCGCGTCTCCGGGGCGACGGGCTCCGGGGCGAGGGACGCGGCTTCGCGCGCGGGAGACACGGGGGCCGTCCCGGACGGAGCGGGCGCGGCGTTCAGCAGCAGCGTGAGCATCAGGACGCGCATGGCGGGGCCGAGCCGGGAGCGCCGGCCGCTTCAGTAGCCTTCGTCTCCACCGCCGCCGTCACCGCTCTTCTGGAGCTCCTTGAGCGCCTCCTCCAGGTTCGTGGGCCAGCCCTTCCCCTTCGGCTTGGGGTCCGCGGACGGCACGTACACCTCCGCCTGTCCGTCCCCCAGGATGTTCACCCACGCGAGCACCCGCGTCGTCCCCGGCGTCGCCAGCGGGATGCGCACGCGGCGGCGGAGCTCGCCCGGCGTGCCCTCGAAGAGCGCCAGGTTGAGCGTGGCCACCGTGTGCGCCTTGTCGCCGCTGGGCCAGTAGTTCGTCGCCACCAGGTACACGCCCTTCGGCGGCGCGCGGTGGATGTAGAGGTACGGGCCGTACGCCGGCTGGTCGAAGTCGCCGCCCTGCTCGTTGAGGAAGAACGTGCCGCCGGACGGGCTCTCCGTGTTCGCCCAGTACACGTGCGCCATGGACGCCACGCTCAGCGTGTCGCCCTCGCTGCTCGCGTCCGTGGGCTCGTAGATGTGCAGGTCCGTGTAGACGCCGTCCGTGTCGCTCGTGAGGATGGCCTTGAGCGGCACCGGGGGCACCTGCGCGTAGCTCGTCGCCTGCGCGCGCGCCGTGCCGCCCTTGTTGGTGGCCATCACCGTCACGACGTTCTTCCCGCTGGCCGCCGGGAACTTGCGGCTGAAGCGCCCCCCTTGCGTGCGCATCAGGTAGCGGTCGCCGTTGATGGACACGACCACGGGGTCCACCGTGGGGTCGCTCACCGTGCCCTCGATTTGGAGCATCCGGTCCACCGTCCACCCGCCGGACGGCGCGCTCAACACCACCTTGGGGACCGTGTCGCCCCGGCCAATGGGCACGCCCTGCTGGCGGGCGTTGACCGGCGGCGCCGTCTGCGTCAGCAGCCCGGCGAGAAGGACGGAGAGCATCGTGGGACCTGGAGCCTGGGAGTGGGGTGCGCGAACCGCGTGTCCGCGAGGAAACACAGCGTGCGGCAAGCTCCCACTTCTTTCAAGCCACCCGGCCCCCGCCAACGACCCCGCCCGGAAGCCCCCCCACCGCGACGCCGGGCGGCGCGGCCTTCGCCTTCCTTCCTCGCGCGCCCGTCCGTCCGCCCTGCGCCCGGGCCCGGACACCCACGGTCACGCGCCGGAAGGGCAGCGGCCTTCCGCCCCCGTCCTACTGCGGGCGCTCCCAGCCATGGCGGTTCACGAAGTCCGACACCATGGCGGCCGTCGTGTCGCGGATCTTCTCCACGTCCGCCGCGGACTTGCCCGCCGTGTCCTCCATGGGCCAGTCCTCGCGCTTCTGGTCCGCCACCACCGGCGCGTCCGGCAGGCCGCCCAGCGTCACCAGGATCTGCGCGCTCTTCGCCAGCTCCGGCGTCAGCCGCTGCGGCCTGGCGTCGCCCAGGTCCACGCCCATCTCCTTCATGGTGGCGAGCACCTCGGGGTGCAGGCGCTCGGCCGGCTGCGTCCCCGCGGAGATGGCTCGCGCCTTCGCCGGGTCCGCCAGCAGGTTGAAGAAAGCCGCCGCGATCTGCGAGCGACCCGCGTTGTGCGTACAAGCGAAGATGACCGTGTTCATCGCACCGCCTTTGGAGTGTTGAAAATCGTGAGGTTCCTGGGCTTCCAGGGAAGTATCACATCCTGAGTGGGGAGGAGGACAACGCTCGCCCGCTTCCCCGAAGGGGCCTGCTGTGACGGGGGATATGGGTAGGATTTGACTCCGCGCGAACCCTTTCCTCGAGCGGAAGCCGGGGGGATGGCTAGGTTGGAGGGGTCATGCAAAGCACCCCTTCCTGGGCCTGGGTTGTCTTCTGGGCGCTGCTCCTGGCGCTGCTGGTGGTGGACCTGCTGGCGCACCGGGGCGGGCGGGGGCAGTCGCGCCGCGCGGCGCTCCTGTGGAGCCTGGCGTGGGTGGGGATGGGGCTGGGCTTCTGCGGCTTCGTGTGGGTGACGCTGGGCAGCGCGAAGGGGCACGAGTACCTGGCGGCGTGGCTCATCGAGAAGAGCCTCAGCCTGGACAACGTCTTCGTCTTCCTCGTCATCTTCCGCAGCCTGAACGTGCCCCAGCGCTACCAGCACGAGGTGCTCTTCCTGGGCATCTTCGGCGCGCTGGTGTTCCGGGCCCTGTTCATCTTCGTGGGCGCGGCGGCGCTGCAGCGCTGGGGCTGGGTGTCCTACGTCTTCGGCGCCATCCTGCTCGTCACGGCGTGGCGCGTGCTGCGCGAGGACCCGTCGAAGCAGGAGGACAACCGCGTCGTGGGGTGGCTGTCGAAGCGGCTGCCGGTGACGGACCGGGTGGAGGGGCCGCGCTTCGTGGTGAAGCACGAGGGCCACCGGTTCGCCACGCCGCTCCTGGTGGCGCTCGTGGGCCTGGAGGTGACGGACATCCTGTTCGCGGTGGACTCGGTGCCGGCGGCGTTCTCCGTCACCACCGACACGTTCATCCTCTACAGCTCCAACGCCTTCGCCATCCTGGGGCTGCGCGCGCTCTACCTGGTCATCTCCGGGGCGGTGGGGCAGCTGAAGTACCTGCACTACGGGCTGGCCGGGGTGCTGGCGTTCGCGGGCGTGAAGATGGTGGCGGAGGCGTGGGTGCACATCCCGCCGCTGCTCTCCGTGGCCATCATCGTGGTGCTGATTGGCGGGGCGGTGGGCGCGAGCCTCGCCCACCGGCGCTCCGCGCGTCAGGTGGAGGCCTGACGCTCAGGGCGTGGGCAGGCCCGCGGTGCCGGCGGGCTCCAGGGGCCGGATGAGCAGGTCGTCGAACGTGGGGTTCGCCGCCTTCGCGATGCGCTCCGCGTGCTTCTTCAGGAGGGCCGCGTTGGCGTCCTTCACGTCCTTGCCCGAGGCCAGCTCCAGCTGGGTGATGTACTTGCGCAGCCCGGCGCGGCGCTGCTCCAGCTGCAGCCGCTCCGCCTCGGTGAGCTTCGGGTCCTCCAGCTGCGGCGCGATGGCGGCGAGCTGCGCCTCCAGCTGCGCGAGGTTCGTTGGATCCGACACCTGGGACGCCATCGCCACGCCCGCGTCCGGCGCGGCCTCGGGCGGGGGGTAGACCACGGCGGTGAGGCGGCGGAACTCCACGGGCGACATGCGCTGCGCCTCCAGGTTCTGGAGGAGGACGGACTGGGCCTTGCCCGCCATGCGCAGGGAGGCGCCGGCGGCCTTCAGCATCGCGCGGCGGCTTCCGGTGCTGAGCTCGCCGCCGTGCGCCTGGACGTACTCCAGGCTCTCCCGCTGCATCACCTGGTAGGCGGGCAGGGTCGCCTCGCGCGCCGCGAGGTAGGCCTCCAGCCGCGCCTCGTCCAGCGGCAGCAGCTTGCCCGCGGGCGGCGGCTGGAAGGGGTAGCGGGCGTTGAGCTCCATGACCTTCTGGGCGCGCTCCTGGGTGTTCATCAGCGCCTCCACGCCGCCGCCCATGGCGCGGTCCGCCCAGTACCCCGTCGCGACCAGGCCGCCGCCCACCAGCGCCAGCCCGCCGACACCCAGCCCCAGCCCGAGGATCCACTTCTTGTTCATGGCGCCGCTCCGCTCTCCGTCCGGCAAGGGCGGGGCCCGCCCGCCGCCGGAGCCCCTTTGCTACCCGGGCCGTCCCGCCAGGGCAAGCGCGCCTCGGGCGGCGGCGCTTCACCTCCCAGCAGGCGGCCGGCGCGGCAGCCGCACGAGGAAGGTGGTGCCCTCCAGGGGGGTGGAGCGCACGCGGAGCCGCCCGGCATGCGCATCCACGATGTGCTTCACGATGAACAGCCCCAGCCCCAGGCCGTGGGTGTGGTTGCGGTGGGTGTCGTGGGCCTTCACCCGCTTGAGGGGCTCGAACAGGTGCGGCATCAGCTCCGGCGGAATGGGGCGCCCCCGGTTCCTCACCGCGAGCGTCACCGAGTCCCGGTGGGCGCGCAGGCGCACGCGCACCGGGCAGAAGGCGTCTCCATAGGCGAGCGCGTTGTTCACCAGGTTGGTGATGACCTGCGCCAGCCGGTCCGGGTCGCAGCGCAGCCGGGCCTCCCCCTGTCCATCCACCTCCAGGCGCCGGTCCGGGTGGGCCTGCTGCACCTCGTCCACCACCTGGCGCACCAGGTCCAGGAGGTCCACCTCGCGCGGGTCCATGGGGATGCCGCCGCCCAGCCGGGCCTGGGTGAAGTCCAGCACGTCGCGCAGCATGCGGTGCGCGCGCTCGGCGCTGGAGAGGATGCGGGCCACGGCCTTCTGGTCGCGCGGGTCGGCGTCCTCGCGCCTGGAGAGCGACGTGGCGGCCATGGTGATGGCGGAGATGGGGTTGCGCAGGTCGTGGCCGACGATGCCGATGAGCAGCTGCTCGAACTCCGCGCGGCGCCTCGCCTCCGCCTCCGCCTCGTGCCGGTCGGTGACGTCCTGCATGGCGCCCACCATGCGCACCGGGTGGCCCTGGAGGTCCTTCACCACGCGGCCCCGGTCCTCGACGAAGGCCCACGTCCCGTCGCCCCGCCGCAGCCGGTACGCGGCCACCCAGTGCCCCTCGTCGCTGTCGAGCGCCTCCTGCAGCTCCCGCGTCACCCGCTCGCGCTCGTCGGGGTGCAGGTGGGCCGACCACCAGGCCATGTCCATGACGGGCAGCCCCTGGGACGTGTCCAGCCGGAGGAGGCGCGGCGCCAGCTCGCTCCAGTGGATCTCCCCCGTCACCAGGTCCCAGTCCCAGATGATGTCGCGGGTGGCCAGGGTGGCCAGCCGGTAGCGGGTCTCCGACGCGCGCAGCTCCTGCTCCGCCCGGCGCCGCTCGGTGATGTCCAGCGACACGCCCGACACGCTCACCACCCGTCCGTCCGCGCCGACCACCGGCAGGAGGCGGACCTCGAACCAGACGCCCATGAGGTAGAGCTCGGTGGACAGCCGCTCCCCGGCCAGCGCGCGCAGGACGACCTCCAGCACGTCCCGCCGGTCCTGGAACACCTCGAAGATGGAGCGCCCCTGCATCATCCGGGAGGACACGGTCGTGGACGTCACGCCCTCTCCCTCGAAGAGGGTGAACACGCCCTGCGTGTCGAAGGCCCACAGCACCACCGGCAGCTGGGTGAGCACGCGTTGGAGCTGCTCGCGGGCCTCGTCGCGCTCCTCGCGCAGGGTGCGCGTGGTGGTGATGTCCGTGGACACGCCGCAGAGGGCCCACGACTCGCCCTCCACGCCGGGCAGGGGGAACTTCATCGTGTGGTAGAGGTGCGCCCCGTCGGGCTGGAGCACCTCCTCGTCGAAGACGAGCGGCCGCCGCGACGACAGCACCCGGCGGTCGTTGTAGCGGAAGCGCTCCGCCGCCTCCCGGGGGAACAGCTCCAGGTCCGAGCGCCCCAGCACCGACGCGCGCGGGTGGCCGGAGATGGCCTCGAAGGGGCGGTTGACGAAGAGGTACCGCCCGCCCGCGTCCTTCGCGTAGATGGCGGCCGGGGCGTGGTCGAGGATCTCCTGCAACCGCAGCTCGCGGGAGCGCAGCGCCTGTTCATTCTCGTGGACGTAGTGGGCCACGGCCTCCGTCAGGCCGCGGTCCAGCGCGCGCCACAGCCTGCGCAGCTCGTCCGTATCGAGCGGCCGGTGGGAGGCATCCAGCACCTCCAGGATGGCCTCGCGCAAGAGGCCGTACTCCTCCACCAGGGTCTCCACCCGCGCGCCGGCCCGGAAGCGCCGCAGCCCGATCTCCCGGGCGTGGGCCCAGGCCGGCCCGCTGGACCACGCCTCCGCGGCGCCCTGCCGGAGGACGAGCACCAGGGCGTCCACCTGCTTGAGCATCCCCTGCAGCCGCTCCTGGAGCTCCACGTCCATGCCCGGAGGGAGGGGCTCCAGCCGGGCGCCCCAGCGCCGGATGATGTCCTCGCGCCTCGCCTCCACCAGATCCGCGAGCGACTCTTCCGTGGACGCGACCGGCTTCATGCCGGCGCCCCGGAGGCCCTGCCCGGACGAGGCAGGCCGCATGCTGTCGGAAGAGTGAGCTTCACTGGACCCCTGCTCCCTGGACGTGCCCGGAGTGGAGGGAAGATGCGCATCGTGCGCCGCGGAATGGATGGGGCCTGCGGGCGGAGACGGGGTGGGTTGCCCACCTCTGGGATTGAACCCAGGGACATGGCGGGCGGCCAGGAGGGGCGCTCTCGAACCGCTGGGCCCCGTCAGGGACCTGGGGGAGACTGCCCTCCAAGCACACGGGAGGCAGCAGGCCATGGCATTCGCGGAACGCAGCACCAGTGGACAGGGCGATGACGTGCTGGCGACGGGGCGGCTGCCCTCCAGGCCCGGGTCCCAGCTACGGAGCATGGCGGCGGAGGTCCGGTCATGAGCACGCCCAAGCCGGTGGATCCGCTGGAGTCGCTGGCCCGGGGCCACGTGCGCGGCGTCGGGGAGGTATTGCAGGCGATGAGCACCCTCATGCGCCGCCGCGATGAGGGCCTGCCGCTGAACCTGCCGCAGGTGACGGTGTTCCTGCGCAGCGGGCGCGAGCTGACGGGGCTCGTCCGGGAGTACGGCGAGGGCCGCCAGGGCCGCGGCGTGCTGCTCATCACCTCCAGCGGCTACGGGTCGCGCGGGGACGGGCTGGACCTGACGTTCATCCCGGATGGCGCCATCGAGGCGCTCACGCTGCACGACGCCACGGTGCTGGACACGCCCGCGAAGTCGATGCCCGAGTCCTCGCCCATGCACCTGCGGCGGCACCTGCCCGCGCTGGCCGACAAGCTGTCCAGCGCCTGGGGCACGAAGGTGGCGGTGGAGCTCGGCGCGCCCACGGAGCTGGAGGAGGAGGCCCACATCCAGCCCCTGGCGTGGCTCGTCGAGCGGGCCGGCGAGGTGCTGACCCGGCTGACCCGGGTGCCCGACGTGGGCGACGTGCTCCGGGAGAAGGTGCGCAAGGTGCGGCTGTCCGTGGGGGAGTCCTTCGGGGCGAGGCTCGCGGGCGACACGCTGGAGCTCGCCACGTCGCGCCGCCCGCCTGCCTGGCCGCTGGATTCGGAGCTGGAGCAGGCGGTGACGGACGCGCTGCCGTAGGGTGGACGCCGCCGGGCGCCGGCCCCTGGGACACGGCGCCGGGCAGCGGCCCCACAGCCCCCGGCGGGCGCGGCGGGCCTCCAGCTCCAGGGCCTCGAACTCGCCGCGCCGGGAGGCGCCGGCCGGCGGGATGAACAGCGTGCACGCGTAGCCCCGCTGCACGAGCAGCGCGTTCACGTCCTGGCCGTCCACGGACACATAGGCGAGCCGCCGCCCGAAGCGGTCCGTGCACGCCTCCGCGTCCCGCAGCCGCACCGTGCGGCCCTCCACGAGCGAGCGGTTGAACGCCGCGGCCTCCTCGCCGAAGCAGTCGTCGTGGCCCCGCGTGGTCTCCGGCGTATCCGCGAGCAGGTAGCGGATGCGCTCGCCGTCCTGGAGCACCACCGTGTCGCCGTCGATGACCTTCGTCACCACGCCCGTGCTCGGGCCGCACTCCCCTTCCGCGCCGCCGCAGGCGGACAGGAGCGCGAGCAGCAGCAGCCACAGCCCTCCCCGAGCCCTCATGGCGCGCACGTCCGGTTCTCCCGGCCCGGGGTGCCCCGGTCGCCCGCGCCATACGTCACGCCCGAGGGCGTCGGACAGAAGGCCCCGGCCGCGTCGTTGCCGGTGGCGTCCCGCACGCGCGCATCCAGCTGCGAGGACACCCCGGGGCTCGCGGCGTTCGTGAAGGCCACGGCGTCCAGCACGGTGCCCTGCGCGGACAGCTCGAGGACATGCGCGCCCGCGCTGTTGCCCAGGCCGAAGGCGAACGTGCCGAGCACCGAGGGCAACCCGCCATTGCGTGAAGCGTCGTCGCTGCGCGCGAGGACCGCGAAGGCGCCGGCCCTCATCGACAGGCACAGCGGGGACTCCAGGAGGGTGCCGCCGGATTCATTGGCGAGCGCCACCCCGTTGAGGTCCACCTCGCGCAGCGCGAGCACCTCCACCCACTCCCCCTGCGCATCCGGGACGACGGCGGGGTCGGCCATGAACTCGGTGAGCACCAGGGAGCCCACGGTGGGAGCGCGGCGCGCGCGCGACTGCCCCGTCGTCCGGTCGATGCAGGTCGCGTGCGGCGCGCCCGCATCGCTCGCGGTGCACACGCGGTTGGCCCGCCCCGGCGTGCCCAGGTTGCCCTTGTCACCGTAGGACTCCGTGGCCGCGCACCAGGACGTGGCGACATCGTTGTGCTTCGCGTCACCGGTGAGCGGCGCGGACACCTGGGTGGCCACGCCGTCCTGGGCCGGGCCATACAGCGCGCTGTCGATGAGCACGCCTCCCGCGCGCACGGCGACCACGCCACCCGCGTTGCGCAGGTCCACGGAGAACGTGGCCAGCGGCTCCGGCAGTCCGCCGTTCACCTCCGGCTCCCGCCTGCGCGCGAGCAGCGCGGACTCTCCGGCGGCGAGCGACAGACAGCGCTCCGACTCCAGGCGTGTCCCGGACGCCTCCGTCCCCACCGTCAGCCCGTTGAGGTCCACGGGCACGGTGGCGCGGACCTCCAGCCATTCGCCCACCGCGTCGTCGCCTCGCGGGTTGGCCATCACCTCGGTGATGAGCAGCTCACCCGGACGCGGGGGCTGAACCGCCCTGGGAGCGACCGCGCCCGGTGGCAGGCACGTGGCGACGCGGCCTCCGTCCCCGGCGGACGCGCCTCCATCCGCCAGCGAGGGACACGGCGCGTTCGCGACGCCCGGGCTGCCCGGCGCATCGCACCAGCGCGACAGGTCGTCGTTGCCTTCCGCGTCGGGCACGAGCTGACCGTCATGGGTCCGGGCCATGCCCGACTTCGCTGGCGCGGTGAGGGCCACCGTGTCGAGCACCCGCGAACCACACCGCAGCCCCAGCAGGCCCGCGCTGTTTCCCAGCGCGCCGAGCGAGTCGCCATAGGTCTGATCCACGTGCTCGGGCAGGGCTCCCTCGCGCACGTCGCCCAGGACGACGAAGGCCCCCGCGTCCACCGGCAGGCCCGTGGTGAACGTATAGACCCGCTCCTGCGCCGCCTCGTCGCGCGCGGTGAAGAGCGTGACGCCGAGCAGGTCCACGGTCTCACGGGTGGGGTTGTGAAGCTCCACGTACTCCTTCCCCGTGTCCACGCCCGCGGGGTCGTTGAGGTACTCCGTGATGACCAGGTCCCCCGGCAGCAAGGCCTCACAGGCCGGGGGCTCCTCCTCCCACATGGGCAGTCCACACGCCCCCATCCATCCCAGCACCCATCCCAACCCCAACCTCACACCCCATCCCCGCACTGCCCGAGCCACCACACTCCGCTCCCTTCAGAACCGCGTCTCCACTTCCAGCGCGAACAGGTGCCGGGGCGCCTCCGGCGGCGTCCGGGCACCTCGCGCGTCCTTCAAGTCGACGACCCACGCGTACCGGGCCCGCGTCGTCACGGCGTCCGCCGTCCAGCTCGCGTCGAGCGTGGCCCGGAAGGACTGCTCCCGCCGGTTGCGCGTCGACAGGTCCTCGTCCCTCCACACGGCGCGGCCGCGCAGCCTCAAGGCCTCGCAGGGCCGCACCTGCGCCTCCACCACCGCGTGCGCGTCCTCCCGCGCGCCCTGGTTCACCGGATCATCCACGCGGGCGTGCGCGTACTGCGCGGCCACGGACACGGCATCGTGAAGCTCAGCCTTCACCCGGGCCGTGAGGCGCAGGAGCGACCCCGAGCAGGGCTCCTCCCCCGAGCCGTCGAAGCAATCCCCCGCCACGCCGACGTCCTTGTCCCGGAATTCGCCCCACAGTGACGGCTGGAACAGCGCATGCGCCCGCCAGTCCACCCGGCCCGAGGCCCGCAGGTTCACGGTGCCGGCGCTCCCCACCGCCGCGCCGTCGGAGGGCAGCGTCCACGCATCCACCTCCCCGCGCAGCCGCAGGGTGCTCAGGCGATGAACGTAGCGCACGCGCGCGCCCACCTCGTTCCGGGCCCGCGAGCCCTCCAGCTCATCCGGGCCAGACAGGGCCCCGGTGTAGGGATTGGCGAAGCCGCGTCCGTAGGCCCGCAGCGACAGCTCCAGCTCCTTCGACGCGCCCGTCACCACCGTGCGCTGAAGGGCGCCGTAGCCACCGCCGCCTCCCGGCGCCGCGTCGAACGTGCGAGCCACCTCCACGAAGAGGTCCACGGGGCCCAGGCCCCACGCCCCATCGAGGCCCACCGCGCCGAATGCGCCGCCCGCCGGGTAGCCCGCGGTGGAGCGGAAGTCGAGCATCGCGCCCTCCACGCGCCACACCGGCCGCGCGCCCCAGGCCGTCACTCCGACCTGCGCGCGCGAGCCCCAGGCCATCGCCGCGTGGCCACCTCCGGCCCACTCATGGAACACGCCGGGCAGCTTGCGCGACACCACGCGCCCCACCGGCGCCCCCGGCCCCGCGAGCCACACCGCTGGCGCCTTGCAGGCCGCGCCCTCGCAGAGGGCATGGGAGAGCAACGAGCGGGACTGGTACGAACCGAAGCCCGTCACGGACACCCCCGCGGGGGTCCGCACCGTCCCCACCACGCCCCGGAAGCCTTCATCCCACTGGAAGTCCGGCGTCACGTCCGCGGCGCGCTCCTCGGGCGTGCAGGCGCCTTCCCCCAGGAAGCACCAGCGCTCCACGCCTCCCGGCGCGCGCACGGTGTCGTCGGGCAGGAAGCCGTCCGGCGTGGGCAGCCCGGTGGTGTCCAGCGTGAGGCGCTGACCGAAGCCCAGCCGGTACGAGCCCACCAGCACGGAAGCCCGCTCGCCCGTCCACTGACCGTGGAGCTTGGGCACGACCAACGACACCCCGGGCGCCTCCGCCACCAGCGCCCGCCGGTTCGCATCCCGATGCACCGCGCCCAGCCGTCGCCGCGTCAGCGAGGTGAGCAGGCCCACGCGCCAGCCCTGGGGCCCTGCCATACGCACCTGGAGCGCCAGCGGAGGCAGCACCGGATCCGACGCGGCGAACGCCGTCAGGAGCCTCGCATCGCCCGTCACCCGCTCCGGCGCCGAGGTCGTCAGGAAGGGCGCCAGGCGTCGCCGCTCCTCCGGCGTCATCCCCCCTGCTGCCCACCCATCCACGCGCGCGTACGTCAGCCCCGGCAACGCATAGAGCGAGGCGCGCGACGCCCACGTCGGATCCACGCCCGAGCGCCGCAGCACCAGCAGCGCCGACAGCGTCTCCGCCGTGATGGCGCCGTCCTCCCGCAGCGCGAGCAGCGCCTGCTCCCCCGCATCCTCGGGGTCGACCTCATAGGACGCGGCGAGCGCCATGGAGGGCACCCCCAGCAGGAACAGCCACACGCAGGCGAGGACGGAACGCACGCGGCGGGCCCTCTGCACGAGCGGGACCACCCTTCCCTACAGCGAGGCCCCGACATGGGGCCCATCCCTTCTCCGGACCTGGGGTCCAGGCGAGGGACGGCGGTCCCGCGCGCTCCAGGTGGGCGTGGGCCGGTGCGGCTATGCTGCCGGCCACATCTTCGCGAGGGCCGGCCCCGTCCGGCCCCGGAAACAGCGCATGGGCTACGTCCACATCCTTCGCCACTTCCCCTCTCCGCAGGAGGGATTCAACCGCACCGTCCGCATCTACACGCCGGACACCTACGACGCCTGGCAGGACCACCGCTTCCCGGTGCTCTACATGCACGACGGGCAGAACGTCTTCGCGCATCCCGAGTCCGCCGTCTTCGACACGTGGTGCGCCAACCGCGTCGTGGAGGAGGGCGTCCAGGCCGGGAGGCTGGAGCCGTGGATCATCGTCGCGGTGGACTCCGGCCCCGGCCGCTTCCAGGAGTACTCGCCGTGGGACGAGCCGCGCAACGGCGTGTCCGCGCGCGGCGAGGCCTACGGGCGCTTCCTCGTGGAGGAGCTGAAGCCCTACATCGACCGGACGTACCGCACGCGCCAGGACAGCGAGTGGACCGGCGCGATGGGCTCGTCCCTGGGCGGGCTCATCTCGCTGTATCTGGGGTGGAGGTTCCCGCAGGTGTTCGGGCGCATCGGCGCGCTGTCGCCCACGGTGATGTGGAGCCAGGGCCGCCTGTTCGACGCGTGGCGCGAGCACAGCCGCCGCTGGACGCGCATCTACCTGGACGCGGGCGCCACGGAGTCCATCCACGCGGGCGGCATCCCCCTGGACTACGGCCGGGGCACGCGCGACTTCTTCCATCACCTCAAGGGCCTGGGCTACGGCGACCACGAGGTGTCGCTCGTGCTGGAGCCCGGCGGCGAGCACCACGAGAGGGACTGGCAGCGCCGGCTCCCGGGCGCCATGCAGTGGCTGCTCGGGTGAGCCCACGCTCGTGACACGCCGGCCCCGCTCCGTGCCGCCCGAGCAGCGGCAGGTCTACGTGCAGGTCGTGGAAGGCCTGCTCCAGCATGGCCTGAGGGGCCAGGTGTCCCCCCGCCTGCGTGAGCGGCTGCGCCAGGTGGGCGTGGACCTGGACCGGCCGCTGCTGCCGCTCTACCCGGTGCCGCTCTGGGCGCGGTGCCTGGAGATGGTCGTGGAAGAGGTGTACCCAGGCCTGCCTCGCGCGGAGGGCTACGCCCGGCTCGCCCGCGCGCACGTGGAGGGCTACGGGGCCACGCTGCTGGGGCGCGCGGTGATGGGCGTGATGCGCGTGCTGGGGCCCCGGCGCGTGGTGCAGCGGCTGCCGGAGGTGCTGCGCGGCACGGACAACTACACGGAGGCGACGCTCGTGGAGCGCGGCCCCGCGCACTTCGAGCTGCACCTCAACTCGAGCCTCAAGGCGCCCGGCTACGTGGAGGCCCTCTTCGAGGCCCTGCTGGCCGCGGGCGGCGCGAAGGCGCCTCGCGCGACGAAGCGGTACGACGACGGGGAGCGCACCGAGTACGCGCTCACCTGGACGCAGGAGCCGTGAGGCTCACGTCGCCTGGATGAAGCGCACCGCGTCCTGCATGGACTCGAGGTCCGGGTGGCGCGTGAGGTACATCTCCTCGCCCAGCAGCGAGTGGTAGATGGGCGGCAGCTCGCGGTGCACGAGCAGCGACCTGCCCAGCCGCTCGACGATCTGCGCGTGGGAGTGCTTGTAGCGGCGGCCGTGGCGGCGGGCGCTGTGGCAGACGTGGTATCGCGGCGTGTACTGGAAGTCCGCCACCGGGTCGCCGGTCACGACGCGGGCATAGAGCCGGTACACGTCGATGTCGCACGCGTAGTTCATCATGTCCGTCATGAAGCCGCCGGGCGGGCGGAGGTTGGCCTCCAGCACGACGAAGCGGCCGTCGGGCAGGCGGAAGAACTCCAGGTGGAACCAGCGCTCGCGCAGGCCGAACGCGGCGACCACCTGACGGCCCAGCACGTCGAGCGCGGCGGGGATGTGCTGGAGGCTCCAGAAGGAGATGTCGCGCCGCTCGGTGACGGTCTCCATGCCGCCGTCGCTGTACTCGTGGCTGAGGTTGAAGATGATGACGCCGTGGCGGTCCACGATGCCGTCGTAGGTGACGATGGTGCCGCGCACGAAGGGCTGCGCGACGTAGGACGTGGGCAGCGGGTGGGCGAGCGCGGCGTCCACCTCCGCGTCGCTGGCGACCTTGAAGGTGTGGGCGGCGCCCACGCCCACGTCGGGCTTGAGCACGAGCGGGTAGCCCACGCGGGCGGCGAAGGTCTTCACCTGGTCCGCGTCGCGCACGCGCAGGAGGTCCGGGTGGGGGACGCCGGAGGCGTGGAAGACCTCGGCCATGCCGGACTTGGAGCGCAGCTTGAGGATGTCCGCGGGCTGGAGGCCGGGGACGTGGAAGTCCTCGCGCAGGCGGGCCTCCACCTCCAGCCAGGACTCGTTGAGGGACTCGATGCGGTCCATGCGGCCATGGCGCCAGGTGAGGTAGCCGGTGGCGCGCAGGAGGGCGTCGGAGTCGTTGAGGCTGGGGACGAAGAAGTACTCGCGCAGGGACTCGCGCAGCTCCTGGCGGAGGGACTCGTAGGGGGCGTCGCCGATGCCCAGCACGGCCACCCCGCGCTCGCGCAGCGCGGTGGCGAAGTGGAAGTACTGGGAGGGGAAGTGGGGGGAGATGAAGACGAAGTTCATGGCTCCTGGCGGGCGAGTCCTCCGCTGGGGAGGGACCATAGCGGCCCCGCCCGCGCCCTAGAAGCCCGGTGGGGAACAGTGTCCACCCACGGGGCTCGCGCGGAGGCCCTGTGACGGGAACACTCGCGGCATGGCGGAGGATTCCAAGCCGTCCGTCCACGCACGGGAGGCGAGGGGAAAGCCCACCCTCCCGGAGCTCATCGAACCGCTGGAGAGCGAGGACGTCCGCACGCGCCTCCTGGCGGAGGTGCGCCTGGGGGGCGCCGTACAAGCAGCGCTGGGGCGACCGGAGCGGCGGCTGGCAGCGCCCTCCCTCCGCCCCGGAACCACTCACGGGGCGGAGCCCGGCAGCACGGCGGTCCCTCAGCTCTTCGTCAGCGGGCGGTACCGGATCCGGTGCGGCTCCAGCGCGTCCGGGCCCAGGCGCTTCTTCTTGTCCGCTTCGTAGTCCTCGAAGTTGCCCTCGAAGAAGAACGCCTTGCTGTCCCCCTCGAACGCCAGGATGTGCGTGGCGATGCGGTCCAGGAACCAGCGGTCGTGGCTGATGACCACCGCGCAGCCCGCGAAGCTCAAGAGCGCGTCCTCCAGGCTCCGCAGCGTCTCCACGTCCAGGTCGTTCGTGGGCTCGTCCAGCAGGAGCAGGTTGCCGCCGCTCTTGAGCATCTTCGCCAGGTGCACCCGGTTGCGCTCGCCGCCCGACAGGTCCTTCACCCGCTTCTGCTGGTCCTGCCCCTTGAACGCGAACCCCGCCAGGTACGCGCGGCTGGGCACCTGCCCCGCCTTGCCCAGGTCCAGGTGGTCCAACCCGCCGCTCACCTCCTGGAACACCGTCTGGTCGCCGTTCAGCGCGTCGCGGCTCTGGTCCACGTACGCCATCACCACCGTCTCGCCAATCCGCAGCTCGCCCGCGTCCGGCTTCTCCGCCCCCGTCATCATCCGGAACAGCGTCGTCTTGCCCGCGCCGTTCGGGCCAATCACGCCCACGATGCCGCCCGGCGGCAGCTTGAAGTTCAGGTCGTCGATGAGCAGCCGGTCCCCATACGCCTTGCGCAGCCCCTTCGCCTCCACCACCAGGCCGCCCAGCTTCGGCCCAGGCGGGATCAGCACCTCGCCCGTCGGGTCGCGCTTCTCCTGCGACTGGTTGAGCAGGTCCTCGTACGCCGCGATGCGCGCCTTGCTCTTCGCCTGACGCGCCTTCGGAGACGCCCGCACCCACTCCAGCTCGCGCTTGAGCGTCTTCTGGCGGTGGCTCTCCGACTTCTCCTCCAGCTCCAGCCGCTTCTGCTTCTGGTCCAGCCAGCTGGAGTAGTTCCCCTTCCAGGGCACCCCCTCGCCGCGGTCCAGCTCCAGGATCCACTCCGCCACGTTGTCCAGGAAGTACCGGTCGTGCGTGATGCACACGATGGTCCCCGTGTACGCCTTCAGCGCCTGCTCCAGCCACGCCACGCTCTCCGCGTCCAGGTGGTTGGTGGGCTCGTCCAGCAGCAGCAGGTCCGGCTTCTCCAGGAGGATGCGGCAGAGCGCCACGCGGCGCTTCTCACCGCCGGACAGCTTCGTCACGTCCGCGTCCCCCGGCGGCAGCCGCAGGGCGTCCATCGCCATCTCCAGCGTGCGGTCCAGCTCCCAGCCGTTCGTGGAGTCGATGAAGTCCTGGAGCTTCGCCTGCTCGGCGAGCAGCTTCTCCATCTGCGCGTCGTCCATGGGCTCCGCGAACTTCGCGCTCACCTCATTGAAGCGGTCCAGCGCCTGACGGATCTCCTTCAGGCCCAGCTCCACGTTCCCCTTCACGTCCAGCTTCGCGTCGAGCTGCGGCTCCTGCGCCAGGTAGCCCACCTTCACCGTGGGGTCCGGCTTCGCGATGCCGAAGAACTCCGTGTCCACCCCCGCCATGATGCGCAGGAGCGTGGACTTGCCGGAGCCGTTGGGGCCAATCACGCCAATCTTCGCGCCCGGGAAGAAGGACAGGTAGATGCCCTTGAGGATGTCCTTGCCGTTCTTGACCTTGCGCAGGTCCTGCATCGTGAAGATGAAATTCTGGGCCATGGCGGCCTCCTGGGATTCGCGAAAAGACGTGAGCGGGGCCAGCGGATAGCAGGGAGCCCCATCCGGCTCAAGGCGCCTGCATGGGCGCCGTGTCCGGCTGGACGGGGCGCGTCACGCGGCCGGGAGCGAAAACGCCTGCTCGCTGACCAGCGAACGCGGGTCGAAGGTGTTAGAGGAAGCGCCCCATGTCCGAGCCCACGACCCCCGCCCTGGAGCTGAAGGGCCTCTCCAAGGCCTACGGAAAGTTCACCGCCCTCCACGCCGTGGACCTCACCATCCGCCCCGGTGAAATCTTCGCCCTCCTGGGCCCCAACGGCGCCGGCAAGACGACCCTCATCGGCAGTGTGTGCGGCCTGGTGAAGAAGTCCGCCGGCACCGTGAAGGTCTTCGGCAAGGACCTGGACCAGGACCCCAACGGGCCCCGCTACCAGGTCGGCCTCGTCCCGCAGGAGATCAACTTCGACCCGTTCTTCTCCGTCGCGGAGTCCCTGCGCATCCAGCAGGGCTACTACGGCCAGCCCCGCGACGACGCGCGCGTCGATGAGGTCCTCACCGCCTTGAACCTCCAGGCCAAGAAGGACTCGCTCACGCGCGCCCTGTCCGGCGGCATGAAGCGCCGGCTCCTCATCGCCAAGGCGCTGGTGCACAAGCCCAGGCTCGTGTTCCTGGACGAGCCCACCGCCGGCGTGGACGTGGAGCTGCGCCGCGACCTGTGGACCTACGTGAAGAAGATCGCCAGCGAGGGCACCACCATCGTCCTCACCACCCACTACCTGGAGGAGGCGGAGGAGCTGGCGGACCGCGTGGGCATCATCAACGAGGGCCGCCTCCTCATGACCGAGGACAAGGCCGCGCTCCTGCGCCGCTTCGGCGAGAAGCGCCTCGTCGTCACCTTCTCCGAACCCCAGGCCGCCATGCCCGCCGCGGGCGCGCGCTTCGCCGCGAACCTCTCCGCCGACGGCCGCACGCTCACCTACGTGGAGCGCGACAACTGCGCGCCCTCGGGTGAGCTGCTCCGCTCGCTCTACGCGGACGGGCTGCCCATCGCGGAGGTGGAGACGCGCCGCTCGCGCCTGGAAGACGTGCTCATCGAGATCCTCCGCGGCCGCCCCTCGCAGGCCGCCTGAACCCACCGCTCCTCAAGAACACCCCATGAACGTCCTCGGGATGCAGACGCTGTTCGCGAAGGAGGTCCGGCGCTTCATGCGCGTGCCGGGCCAGACCGTCCTGTCGCCCCTCATCAGCACCACGCTGTACTTCATCGTCTTCGGCTACTCGATCTCCGGCCGCATCCACGAGGTGGAGGGCCACCCGTACCTGCACTTCATCGTGCCGGGCCTCGTGTTCCTGGGCATCGCCAACAACGCGTTCCTCAACAGCTCCTCGTCGCTGTTCATCACCAAGATTCAGGGCACGGTGGTGGACCTGCTGGTGGCGCCGCTGGGGCCCGGCGAGCTGATGGTGGGCTTCATCGGCGGCGCCATGGTGCGCGGCCTGGTGGTGGGCCTGCTCACCTGGATGGTCGCGGCGGTGTTCTCCGGCTTCAGCCTGGTGCACCCGCTGGCCACTCTCTACTTCCTCCTGCTCGCCAGCTACGTGTTCAGCGTGCTGGGCATGCTCGCCGCCGTGTGGGCGGAGAAGTTCGAGCAGATCAACTTCTTCCCCACCTTCGTCATGCTGCCGCTCACGTTCCTGGGCGGCGTCTTCTACTCGGTGCGCGAGCTGCCCTCGCCGTGGAACCACGTCAGCCTCTTCAACCCCATGGTCTACATGGTGGAGGGGCTGCGCTACGGCATGCTCGGCAGCAGCCTGTTCTCGCCGCTCGTGGGCGGCGCCATCCTCGCCCTCACCGCCGCCGTCGCCACCGCCCTCACGTACGCGGTCCTTCGCTCCGGGTACAAGATGAAGGCCTAGACGTCAGGAGCCCGCCTGCCGCCTCCACGGGTAGGAAGGCGGGCCCCTCCCCGGCGGACAGAAGCTCTGTCTTTTTGGAAGTCGGCTGTTTCCCGCCCGGTGAGAAAGAGAGGTATCCTCCCGGACACCCATGGCGGTGGTCTTCGGGAAATACGAGCTGCTTCGAAAAATCGCGTCGGGCGGAATGGGACAGGTGTTCCTCGCCCGGGAGCACGGGACGGGCTTCGAGCGACTTGTCGTCCTCAAGCTCATCTTGCCCCACCTCGCCGAGGACGAAGAGTTCCTGGACATGTTCCTGGAGGAGGCGCGGCTGGTGGCGCGGCTCTCCCACCCGAACCTCATCACCATCCTGGACCTCACGGAGATCGAGGGCCGGCACTGCCTGGCCATGGAGTACGTGCAGGGCGAGGACGTGCGGCGCCTGGACCGCTTCGCGCGCAAGCAGGAGCGGCCGCTGCCGGTGGGACTGGTGGTGCGCATCATCGCGGACGCGGCGGCGGGGCTGTCCTACGCGCACAGCGCGCGCGACGGGCACGGCCAGCCGCTGAAGCTGGTGCACCGGGACGTGTCGCCGCAGAACGTGCTCGTCGGGTTCGACGGGGGCGTGAAGGTCATCGACTTCGGCGTGGCGAAGGCGGCCACCAGCGGGCAGCAGACGGCGACGGGGGTGCTCAAGGGCAAGTACCCGTACATGTCGCCGGAGCAGGCCAACGGGATGGCGGTGGACGGCCGGAGCGACCAGTTCGCGCTGGGCGTGGTGATGTGGGAGCTGCTCACGGGCAAGCGCCTCTTCAAGGGCGACACGGACCTGATGACGCTGCGGCTGGTGCGCGACTGCCAGGTGCCGCCGCCGTCGCAGCTCAACCCCCGGCTGCCGCCGGGCCTGGATGAGGTGGTGCTCAAGGCGCTGGCGCCCACGCCGGAGGGCCGCTACGCGGACTGCGCCGCGTTCCGGCTGGCGCTGGAGGACTGGGCGCTCAACCTGCGGCTGCCGTCCAGCAGCGCGCACCTGGCCGCGTACCTGCGGGCGCTGTACGCGGAGCGCATCGCCGCGGAGGCGGACCCCGCGAAGCTGGACCAGCTGGCCGAGGACGTGGACCTGGACGCGCAGTCCAACTCCTCGCGGGACGGGATGCCCACGTCGGGTGCGCGAGGGCAGGCCGCGTCGCGCGCGTCGAAGCTGGT
The DNA here is from genome assembly GCF_041903675.1 of Corallococcus sp. RDP092CA. NCBI lineage: Bacteria > Pseudomonadati > Myxococcota > Myxococcia > Myxococcales > Myxococcaceae > Corallococcus > Corallococcus sp. RDP092CA. The sequence continues at coordinate 130,453 of NZ_JAYESI010000016.1, forward strand.
GGGGCCGCCGTCCCGTCCGCCCACGCGCGTGGAGCCGGAGAAGACGCGGAACACCGCGGCGCTGGTGCCGGAGCCGCCGAAGCGCCGCGCATGGCTGCCCTACGTGGTGGGCGGCGTGGCGCTGGTGGCGGGTGGCGCGGCGGTGGTGCTGATGCGCGACGGCACCGAGACGGCGACGCCGCCCCCGGTCGTGGCCACGCGGCCTCCGCCGGAGGAGGCGCGGGACCGCGCGCCGGAGACGCCCACGACGCCGGAGGCGCCGCCGCGGAACACCGCGCCCCAGCCGGTGCACCTGACGGTGACGAGCGAGCCGCCCGGCGCCACGGTGCAGGTGGCGGGCGAGGAGCGCGGCCTCACGCCGGTGGCGCTGCCGCTGGTGCCCGGGGAGCCGTCGGTGGCGGTGACGCTCGCGCTCAACGGCTATGAGCCGGTGACGCGGCAGGTGTCCGCGGCGGATGCGCCCGCGGTGGTGGTGGCGCTCCAGAAGCGGGCGGCGCGGCCCACGCCCCAGCCCAAGAAGCCGCCGTCCAGCTCGTCGCTGGGAATCAAGACAGGGCGCTGAGGCGCCGCGCCGCGGGCCTGACGGACGCATGTGCGCGGGCCCGGCAGCCCCCCCCGCGCGAGCCACACCGGCGCGGGGCTGCCGTGTTCCCCCGCGTCCACCATGCGCGCGGCCATCGGCCTCTACACGTCGCTGGGGTTCCGGCCCATCGACCCCTACGTGGTCAACCCCATCCCGGGCGCGCTGTTCCTCGGGCGGGAGCTGGGTCAGGAGCGCCGCGCGCGCGACTCCGCCGCCACCACGACGACGTAGCCGTCCGGGTCCTTCACCCAGAGCTCCCAGCGGCGCGAGTTCGGGTTCACGTGCGGCTCCTCCACCCACTCCACCTTCAGCGCCCGCGCCGCCTCCACGCAGGCGTCGAAGTCCGTGGTCTCGAACCACAGCAGCACGCCGTGGCCCTTCGGCGCCGCGTCCGGCCCCATCAGGTTCGTGTGCTCGTCCAGGTCCCACGCGTGCAACTGGAGCACGAGCTCGCCGTTGTTCAGCAGCATCTCGTACTCGGCGCCGCCGTGCCCGCTCTCGCAGCCGAGCACCGCCTGGTACCACCGACTGCTCGCTTCGACGTCGCGCACCGCGATGAGGGGCTGCGCGCGGACGTGGCCCGCGCGACGGGGCTTGCTCGGCATGGGTTGCTCCGGAGGTCGGGGGCGTGGGCTCGGAAGAAGGACGGGGCGCCCGCGGCCCCGTCCCTCCGGTGAGGCACTACCGCTTGAAGTGGTCCGCGACGACGCTCGCCACCGCGGCGGTCAGCTTCTTGCCCGTGGGGATGTGCAGGAACTCATTGGGCCCGTGCGCGTTGCTGCCCGGCCCCAGGAGGCCCGTGATGAGGAACTGCGCCTCCGGGAAGCGCTCGCCCAGCATGCCCATGAACGGGATGGTGCCGCCCTCGCCCATGGCCATGGCCGGCTTGCCGAAGCACGCCCTGGACGCGGACTCCACCGCGCTCGACAGCCAGCCCGCGAGCGGCGGCGCGTCCCAGCCCACCGACGCCTTGTCGCCCTCGAACGACACCTTCGCGCCGTACGGCGGATCCTTCTCCAGCGTCTCCTTCAGCGCCTTCGCGGCCACCTTGGGGTCCACGCGCGGCGGGATGCGCATGGACAGCTTCCACGTGGTGTAGGGGCGCAGCACGTTGCCCGCGCTCGCGAGCCCCGGCACGCCCTCCACGCCCGTCAGCGCCAGCGCCGGACGCCAGGTGCGGTTGAGCACCAGCTCCGCGCCGTCCGTCGTCACCGGGCGCGCCCCCTCCACCCAGGGGAACTTCGTGTAGAGCTCGTCGCCCATCGTCTCCGCGGCGGCCTTCGCCTGCTGGCGCCGGCCCTCGGGAATCTCCGTGTGCAGGGCCTGCACCTTGATGTGGCCCGTGGCCTCGTCCTCCACGCGCGACAGGAGCATCCGCATGATGCGCATGGAAGACGCCACCACGCCCGTCGCGTCGCCGGAGTGCACGCCCTCCGTGAGGATGTCCACGCGCAGGTTGCCGGCCACCATGCCGCGCAGGCTGGTGGTCATCCACAGCTGCTCGTAGTTCGCGCAGCCCGAGTCCAGGCACACCACCAGCGACGGCTTGCCGATGCGCGGCGCCAGCGCCTCGATGTACGCGGGCAGGTCGTAGCTGCCGCTCTCCTCGCACGCCTCGATGACGATGGCGCAGCGGGCGTGCGGCACGCCCTGCTCCTTGAGCAGCCGCAGCGCGGACAGCGACGCGAACGCGGAGTAGCCGTCATCCGCGCCGCCGCGGCCGAAGAGCTTGTCGCCCTCGCGCACGGGGGTCCACGGCGTGAGGCCCTCGCGCCAGCCGGTCATCTCCGGCTGCTTGTCCAGGTGGCCGTACAAGAGCACGGTGTCGTCGCCGCGCGTGCCCGGCACCTCCATGTAGATGACCGGCGTGCGGTCCTTGCCGTCCGCCGTCTTCAGCCGCACCACCTCCACCGTCAGCCCCGGCAGGTGCGTGGCCTGCGCGCGGCACCAGTCCGAGATGAGCTGGACGGCCTGCTCCATGTGGCCGGACTTCACCCAGTCCGGGTCGAAGGCAGGCGACTTGTTGGGGATGCGGATGTAGCGCTCCAGCGCCGGGAGGATCTCCTGCTCCCAGATGCGCTCGGACGAGGCGAGGGCTTGGTCGACGTTCATGGCGGCGCCATGCTGCCCACCCCGGCGCCCCCTGTCGATGGAAAGCCCCGCCTGCCGAGCGCGGCGCGCCCCCGCGCAGGGCCTCCCCGGCAGCCCGGCGCGCGGCCTGCCGTCCTGCGTCAGGCCGCGTGCGGGTCCGGCTTCACGCGGGGTTCAGGGCTGGATCTCCCGGACGCTCAGCCACTTGAAGTCCACGTCCGTGGCGTTGTCCCAGCGGAACACCGCGATGGGGCCTCCCCACGTGATGGGCGCGGCGGGCACGGCGCCGCCGCAGTGCTGGGCGTCCCCGCCCCACCTGCCGGCGTCCGTGGAGTCGTAGACCTTCTTCCACGTCACCTTGTCCGCGTTCTCGTTGACGTACAGCTCCAGCTTCACGGCGAGCTGGCTGTTGACGGTGACGTTGCGCATGACGGCCTTGAAGCCCACCCAGCGGCCCTTGAGGGCGGAGGTGGCGGTGACGTAGGGCGTCTGCTCGTAGGAGACGTGCCAGGTCTCCTTCTCCCAGCGGGCGCGGCCGTCGTAGTGCAGGCCGGCCTTGTAGCCGCTGCCCTCGCAGCCGGAGTGGTCGTCGTTGTGCTTCCCGCCGCGCGCGTACCAGGCGAAGTTGTCCTTCACGTCGGCCACCGCGTTGACCTTCACGAAGCCGGTCATCTCGATGTTCCGCCAGTCGTTGGGCGCCTGCATGTAGCCGCGGCTCGCGAGCACGTCCCGGTCGTAGGTGGGGATCCTCCGCTCGTCGTAGCCCGTGGACGTGAAGACGCTCATCCGCACCTGCTTGTCCTTCATCTTCCAGGAGCCGTCGCTGTTGCGGGTGAGGGGGTCCTGCGGGTCGAAGCGCGCGTCCGCCAGCGCGTTGTCCGCCAGGGTCCACGACTCGCCCCCGGACTTCGTGGGGTAGAGCATGGTGACGCCGAAGCGGTCCTGGCCCGCCGTGGGCGCGGCGGCGCCGGTGATGGCGGCCCACTCCGCGATGCTGGCCCAGGTGTTGACGGAGTTGCCGTTGACGGTGACGCGCACGTAGCGCGCGTTGCGCGGGGGGAAGCGGTAGCGCTCGAAGCTGGCGGTGGCGCCGGACGACCTCGTGGACACGGCCGTGGACCAGGTGGCGCCGTCCGTGGACGTGGCCAGGACGAACGTGTTGGTCCGCTCGTCGCCCCGGTGCCAGGCGATGTCCACCGCGGACAGCGACTTCACGCCGCCCAGGTCGCCCCGGAGCCACTGCCCCACGCCGTCGCTGGACCAGCGCGTGGAGAGGTTGCCGTCGAGGGTGGCGGACGGCTTGTTGCCGTCATCTCCGCTGGCGGTGACGGCGGTGAAGCCCGACGCGGCGAGCGCCGGCGTGGCGGACCCGAGCAACACGAGCACGCTCGCGGTGGTGACGTGACGCTTCCACGGCGATGGATGGGATGGAGACACGGTGCTTCCTCCTGGCGGGCGTGTACCGGCCCGTCCCCGAGGGCATTCCCTGTCGTTGCATGTTTCACGGGCGGCGAAAGGCGACGGCCCGCCACCTCCGCTTCCGGGGTGACGGGCCGCGCGTGAAATGGCGTCTGTCTTTACGTGCGAGTTCGGGACTCGCCGTCTGGAATGACTACTCGCGCAGCCGCACCACCGCCGCGGAGGGGCCCTCCAGCCGCACGACGTTGCCGGTGAGCGGGGACGCCTCCACGGCGCCGCCGAAGCGCGGGGTCTCGCTCCACGCGACGATGCCCGCGCTCGCGTGCGAAGGCAGCGTGTGCACCAGCGAGCCCCGCAGGTTCACGAAGACGAGCAGCGTGTCCCCCTCCGCGCGGCGCTCCAGCACGAACGCGTCCGGGCCCAGCGCCCGGGCGTCGTGCGTGCCCTCGCGGCTGGTGAGCACGGGCTCCGTGGCGCGCAGGCGCAGCAGCTCCTTGTAGAGCGTGTGCACGCCCGCGGCCTCCGCGCCGTCCAGCTCGCCCCAGTCCAGCGTGGAGCGGGTGAAGGTGTCGCGGGCCTGCGGGTCGGGCACCTGCTCGCCCTTGAAGCGCGAGAAGCCGGCGAACTCCCTGCGGCGCCCCTCCGTGACGAGCCTGCCCAGCTCCGCGTGGTGGTCCGTGAAGTAGAGGAACGGCGTGCGCGCGTTCCACTCCTGGCCCATGAAGAGCAGCGGCGTGAAGGGCGACAGGAGCAGGAGCGTGCTCATGGCGCGGTAGGCGGCCGGGGACACGTCCTCCGACAGGCGGTTGCCGAAGGGCCGGTTGCCCACCTGGTCGTGGTTCTGGATGCAGTGGACGAAGCGCCAGGGCGCCAGCCCCTTCGGGTCCGTGCCGCGCGCGCGGCCCAGGCTCCTGGACTGCTGGCCCGTGTAGAACCAGCCCTGCCGCAGCGTCGCGGCCAGGTCCTCCGCGCTGCCCGTGTAGTCCTGGTAGTAGCCCTCGTGGTCGCCCGCGAAGGCGCGCCGCAGCTGGTGGTGCAGGTCATCCGCCCAGACGGCGTCCAGGCCGTAGCCGCCCTCCGACGCGGGCGTGAGGAGCCGCCGGTCGTTGCGCTCGTCCTCCGCGATGACGACCACGCGGCGGCCGGGGGCGGACGCGTGGGCGCGCGCGACGATCTCCGCCAGCAGGTGCGGCTGGCCGTCGTCCACCAGGGCGTGCGCCGCGTCCAGGCGCAGGCCGTCCGCGTGGTAGTCGCGGATCCACATCTCCACGTTGGCGAGCACCAGCGAGCGCACGAAGCGGCTGCCCTCGCTGTCGTAGTTCACCGCGTCGCCCCAGGGCGTGTGGTGCTTGCCGGTGAAGTAGTGCGGCGAGTACGCGCGCAGGTAGTTCCCGTCCGGTCCGAAGTGGTTGTAGACGGCGTCGATGAGCACCGCGAGCCCGTGCGCGTGCGCCGCGTCGATGAGCTTGCGCAGCCCCCGCGGGCCGCCATACGTGGCCTGCGGCGCGAAGAGGTCCACGCCGTCGTAGCCCCAGTTGCGCGCGCCCGGGAAGCTGGCCACGGGCAAGAGCTCCAGCGTGTTGACGCCCAGCTCGCGCAGGTGGGCGAGCTTCGGGATGAGCGCCTCGAAGGTGCCCTCCGGCGTGGCGGTGCCCACGTGCACTTCGTAGATGACCAGGGCGCGCGGATCCGGCCCCTTCCAGGGCGCGTCCGTCCACCCGTGGTCGGCGCCCACCACCTCGGAGGGGCCGTGCACGCCCCTGGGCTGCGAGCGGGACCACGGGTCGGGGAGCGGCTCCGCGCCGTCCACGCTGAGCTTGTAGCGCGCGCCCTCGCCCAGGCCCGGCAGCGCGCCGCCGAAGCAGCCGTCCGCCTCCGGTTGGAGCGGCACCCTCCGCAGGACGCGGTCCTCCGCGTCGTACAGGACCACGTCCACGCCCTCGTGGCCGGGCGCCCAGACGCGCCAGCGCACCGAGGACCCCTCCACCCACGCGCCCAGCCGGGGCGACAGGGACCGCGCTTCAGTCGATTGAGCCATGTCGTGTCCCTAACGCGCGGACGCGGCCCAGGGGGAGCGCCGTCCGGGCCCGCGCGCCGCGGCTGTTCACGGGCCGACCTCTGGTGGTCCATGACTGCGGACCGGCGGACGGAGGGACGCCCGCCCGCCGCCACGGGGGATGGCTTGTGGCGGCCGGGCACGTCCCGGATGATGGGCCGCCGCGCCCGCCCCCGCCTGGAGTCCCCCCGCGATGTCTCCCCGTTCCGGCGTCGACCTGCCCTCCGCCCTCCCCGAAGGCCCGCCCATCGAGGAGCGCGTGGCCGCGCTGGAGGTGCTGTCGCCCAGGGACATCGACGAGCGCCTGGGCGACCTGGGCTACCGGGGCCAGCCCGAGGCCCGCCGCGCGGCCTCCGTGCTCGCCTACCGGCACCTGCGCCGCATCCGCCGGCTGTACCTGGAGGGGCTGGAGCCGGAGCCCGGCACGCGCGAGAACGCCCTCTTCCTGGGCCCCACCGGCTCCGGCAAGACGTTCCTCGTGGAGCTCCTGTTCCGTGAGATCCTGGGCGTGCCCACCGTGCTCGCGGACGCCACCCAGTTCTCCGAGACGGGCTACGTGGGCGACGACGTCAGCACCCTCCTGTCCCGGCTCTACGAGGCCGCGGAGCGCGACGCGGCGTGGGCGTCCTGCGGCGTCATCTGCATGGACGAGTTCGACAAGCTCGCCACCAGCCGCTCCGACAGCCGCTTCTCCGGCCAGCAGACGACCAAGGACGTGAGCGGCTTCGGCGTGCAGCGCAGCCTGCTGCACCTGCTGTCCGCGCCGCAGGCCACCTTCCCGCCGGACTTCGGCTTCACCAGCCGCATCCGCGCCGAGTCCCTGGACATGGGCTGCATCACCTTCATCGCCTGTGGCGCGTTCAGCGGCTTCCGGGGCACGGCGGAGACCCTGGCCCACGTGGAGCGCGTGGGCTTCGGCCGCGAGCCCGGCAGGGGCGGCCAGCGGGACCTGGAGTCCGTCGCCGCGCGCATCACGGACGAGCACCTGGAGAACACCACCGCCTTCTCCCGCTACGGCTTCATCCCGGAGCTCATCGGCCGCTTCAACCGGCTGGTGTCCTTCAGCCCGCTGGACGCGGCCACGCTGGGGGACATCCTCCAGCACAACGTGCTGCGCGCCTGGGAGCGCGAGTTCGCCCACGAGGGGCTGGAGCTCGCCGTGGAGCCCGCCGTGCGGGAGTGGGTCGTCGCCCGCGCCCTCAAGCGCGAGACGGGCGCCCGGGGCCTGCGCACCGCCCTGGCCCCCGTGCTGGAGCAGGCCGCCTACGAGCACTTCGGCCACGGGCAGGCCGCCACGGTGCGCCTGGTGCTGGGGGACGACGCCGTGCGCGCCCTGCGCGACTGAGGTGGGAGCAGACGACGCGCCGGGGCCCGGTCCGGGAGGCCCCCGGAGCGTCGTTCAGCCGGGCCCGTCCTTCACCCGCGCGTCCGACGCCTTACGGTTGAGGCACACACGCGCAGCCACGTGGAGGCGGACCCATGGCACACATCAATCAGGAAATCCCCCGGGAGGAGTGGGCGAGCTACCTCGCCGGCATCAGCAGGAAGGACGCCACCCAGTGGGTGCGCGTGGAGTCCATCGACGCGGAGAGCGGAGACCAGCCCCTGGCCGACCGCCTGCCCCTGGTGGACATCTCCCTGGAGACCAAGGGGAGCGACGCCGGCGCGGTGCAGATCATCGTGGGTCGCGAGGGCCAGGAGGTCACCCACCGCATCCTCGAACCCGACCGCGTCTACGCGGAGCTGGATGACAAGACGCAGGCGCTGGAGTGCCTGGAGATCGGCGAGAAGGGCGGCAAGACGCTCATCTTCTTCGAGCGCCCCACGGAGGCCGACGAGGTCTCCGCCCGCTTCTAGCGCCCGCGCTCCGTCCGAAGTGGCACGGGGCCGACGGGAGCGAGGACGCCCCCACCGGCCCCTGCCCCTCGGGCGTGACGCGCCAGCGGGCGTCCCGGGCGTCCCTAGAGGATGGCGCGGCGCACCTTCCAGTAGGTCTCCTTGGCCATGCGGAAGGCGCTGGAGTCGGCGGGCAGCAGGGTGCGCAGGAGCTCCGCGGAGCCCACCTGGAGGGGGCGCACGCAGTGGGCATCCAGTTGGTGGCGCAGGTAGCCCACCATGTCGCGGCTCTTGTACTCGTTGAAGTAGTTGCGCAGCTCCGCCTCCGTGCGGGCCTTGCCGTTGTCCGCGTACTTGGCCACGTAGGGGCTGAAGTCCGGGTAGAGGCTGCCCTTGCCGAAGCCGCCGTGCACGGTGGTCTTCATGAAGTTGCCGATGAGCAGGTCGTCGAACACCTGGTACTTCACGGCCGTCATCAGCGAGTTGCGGGGCGCCTCGAAGGTGATGCCCTTGTGGAAGCGGCGCTTGTTGAGCTCGATGACGTGCTCCTGGCCGCCCACGCGGAAGCGGAGGAAGTCCAGCACGGTGCCCAGGTGCTCGACGGCGCGGAAGTAGCGCTCCAGTTGCTTCACCTCGTCCGCCTCCAGGCGCTCGCTCCAGTCGTCCCCGTACTCCTTGGGGTCCACCGGCCTGATGACGCGCTCCTTCGGGTTGATGGAGACGGAGGCGTCGTTGGTGAAGTCCTGGCGCAGGAAGGCCGGGAGCATCTCGCAGGTGGTGGACGAGAAGCCCCGCGCGTAGTCCGGCAGCGTGGTGGTGTACTCGGAGCACCAGACGCTGTCCGCGCGCTGGTACTTGTGCATGGAGCTGAAGGGGACGAAGTAGCGCACGCCATACGTCTCCGCCATGCGCGCGATGGTCTGCCCCACGGGCGTCTTCGCCGCCGCGTACGGGAGGATGCGGCGCCCGTCCTCGGTGAAGAAGTTCATCATGTCCGCGTCGCCGTAGCCGGACAGGGCCAGGAGGTACGTCTCGCTGTACTCCTTGATGACCCGGCGCACGAAGCGGCCCTGGCCGCGGTCCCCCGCGTCGTTGAGGTTGACGATGAGCCGGCCGCCCACCTCCGCCAGCAGCACCGCGTCCTGGTTCACGTCCGGGATGCACAGCACGCGGATGCGCGGGGAGAGGCGCGTCCACTCGCGGTCCTGGAGCACCTGGACCTTGAAGCCCGCCTCGCGCAGGTCGTCGCGGATGCGGCCGCCCACGTGGTTGGGGACGAGCAGGGTGCGCTCGCGCAGCTTCTCCAGCGAGGCCATGCTCAGGTGATCCGGGTGGCCGTGCGACAGCCACACGTAGGGGCAGCCCAGGATGGACTGACGCTGCTCCTCGGGAACCTCATGGGACAGCGTCCAGCTGCCGAAGTACGCGTCCCCGTCCGTCCAGGGGTCGGTCACCAGCACCGGCCCGTTGTCGTGGCAGATGAGTGTGGCGTTGCCAATCGTCTCGAAACCCAGCTCCATTGCGCGCCCCCTTGTGCCCTCACGCCGCGTCCATTGCGCGTGTGGACGAGAAGGTGGCACCCGGACCCGGGCCTACAAGCGAGGGAACGGGGCTTCCACGCCTGGCCGGCCGCTCTCCGCGCCTGCGACCCAGGAAAGGGCTTTCCCTTGTCAGGCGGTTCGCGGAGGACGGGACGGCCTCGCGGAGAACGGGGCTGCCCACGCGGTGCAGGCCGTGGCGATGCGCGGCCCGGAGCGGATCCACGCGGGCGCCGGCTGTCCCGCCCGAGGGGGCGGGGCGGCCTCTTGAGGCGGGGAGCCCCGGGCCCCGCCGTCAGCGGCGGCGGGACACGAGCGAGAGGATCTGCGCGCCGTAGCGCTCCGTGAGCGCGGGGCCCACGCCGTGGATGGACATCAGCTCCGCGCCGCTGGAGGGCCGGGCGCTGGCGATGGCGTCCAGCACGCGGTCGGTGAGGATGCGGAAGGCGGGCACCTTGCGCTTGCGGGCCTCGGTAAGGCGCCACTCCTTGAGGGACGCCACCAGCGCGGGGGACGCCGGAGGCGCCGCGAAGTCCGGCTCGCGCGGCGCGTTGCGGGACGCGTTCCACGACGCCCGGGGGCCCGGGGGCGCGTCGGGCGTGGCGCGCGCCTTCCAGCCGCTCCGGGCCGGTGGGGGCGCGTCCTCGGGGAAGGCCTGCTGGGAGAAGTCCGCGTCACCGGAGGCGCGGCGCGAGGCCCACGGGTCGGCGGTCCCCCCGCGGCCCTTGCCGCGCCCCCGGGTCGGGGCCTCGGCGCGCTTGCGGGGCGTGCGCTTCGCGCCGCCGGAGGCCGTGCGGCCCTTGCGCTTCCGGGAGGGCACCTCGCGCGCCTGGGGGAGCACCACCTGGCCGGGGGCGATGACGCGGGCGCGGCGGCCGGTGTCCGTGAGGGCCAGCCGCTGGAACTGGATGACCTGGCCGTCCTTGTCGAACGAGTCCGAGTCCAGGCGCACCAGCCCCGCGCGCACCAGCCCGCCCACGAGGCGCTCGAAGTCGCGGCGGTGGAGCTGCTCCCCGAAGAGCTCCCGGTGGAGCCGCCCGGTGGCCTGCCCGTCGCGCGCGTGGAGGGCCTCCAGGATGCGGCCCAGCGCGTGCGACTCCAGGGCGGAGGGCTCCTCGAAGCGGACCACCTCGCAGGACTCGGGGGCGCAGACGTCGCACAGGCCGCAGGCGGCGCCGGAGTCCTGCACGTCGCCGAAGTGCGCGACCAGGTGGCGCATGCGGCAGTCATGCGCCTCCGCGTACCGGCCCATCTGCTCCAGGTGGAGCTGCTTGCGCTCGCGCTGCGCGATGTACGCCACGGCCCAGCCCGCGCGGCCGCGCCGCACGTCCTCGTCCGGGGTCATCTCCACGCCGCCGTGGATCCACAGCTGCTCCAGGGCCTTGTCGAAGACCTCCGGGTCGCCGCGCACGCGGGCCTGGATGGAGGCCTTGGGCTCCAACTCGTTGGAGGTGGCCTGGTAGATGCGCTCCAGGACGGAGGGGTCCGGGTAGTCGCGGCGGTGGAAGAACTCGTGGGTGCGCCGGTCCACGAAGGCGTGGAGCAGCACCGCGCGCGAGTCCTTGCCGTCGCGCCCCGCGCGGCCCAGCTCCTGGTAGTAGCCCTCCAGGCTGGCCGGCAGCGCCGCGTGGATGACGGTGCGCACGTCCGGCTTGTCGATGCCCATGCCGAACGCCGTCGTGGCCACGATGACCTCCAGGTGGCCCTTGAGGAAGGCGGCCTGGATGCGGTCGCGCTCCTGGGGCTGGAGGCCCGCGTGGTACGGCGCGGTGTGGAAGTCGTGCGCGAGCAGGTCCGCGTACTGCTCCGCGTGCTTGCGCGTGGACGCGTAGACGATGGCGGGCCGGTGCGCCGGGTTCCTGAGCAGGGACAGGATGGCGGCGCCGCGAGCCCCCGGGTTGAGCTCACGCACCTCGATGGCGATGTTGGTGCGGCGGAAGCCGTGGATGAAGGTGTGCGCGGCGCCGCCCCGCGAGCCGCGCAGGCCCAGCTGCTGGACGATGTCCTTCTGCACGTCCGGCGTGGCGGTGGCGGTGAGCGCCACCACGGGGGCGGGGCGCAGCAGCGGCAGGCGCGAGCCCAGCAGGCGGTAGTCCGGGCGGAAGTCATGGCCCCACTGCGAGATGCAGTGCGCCTCGTCGATGGCGATGAGCGCGGGCGTGCGGCGGGCCAGCAGCTCCACGAAGCCGGGGACGCCCAGGCGCTCCGGGGCGATGAAGAGGAAGTCCAGGCGGCCTTCCAGGTATTCGGCGCAGACCTGACGGGAGGTGGCCCGGTCGCGGCCGGAGTGGATGCGGTCCGCGGCGAAGCCCAGCGCCTGGAGCCGCAGCACCTGGTCCTCCATCAGCGCGATGAGCGGGCTGACGACGACGGTGGTGCCCGCGCGGGCCAGGCCCGGAAGCTGGTAGCAGAGGGACTTGCCCGCGCCCGTGGGCATCACCAGCAGCAGGTCCTCGCCGGACGTGGCCGCGCGGCAGACCTCCTCCTGGTACGGGCGGAAGTCGGAGAAGCCGAAGGCCTCCTTGAGGAGGCCGCGCAGCTTGTCCGGGGGCGTGGGCGCGCGATGCACGCGCTCCGGGCGGGGGTTGCCCATGGCCACGCCCTGGGGCTGGCGCTTCGCCCGGCCGAAGCCCTCGGAGGAGGCCTGCACGAAGGCGGAGCGCACCTCGGCGGAGGGGATCGTGGGAGGGCGGTCCTGCACGCGAGGCGGCGCGGCCCGGGAGGCGCTCCCCATCCACCCCGCCGGGTCCCCGTGAGGCCCGTGGACTTCGGCTCCGCCGTGGGCACCGTGAGCCAGAGCGCCCGGGGTGAACCGCGGAGCGCCGTGGACCTCGGCTCCGCCGTGGGCACCGTGAGCCGAAGCGCCCGGGGTGAACCGCGGAGCGCCGTGGACCTCGGCTCCGCCGTAAGCGCCGTGGACGGGAGAAGGCCCTGCCGCGTGACGCGCCTCCGCCAGGTGCGCCGCGCCGCCCTGGGCACCGCCGACGGCTGCGCCCGCCGCATGGCGCGCGTCACCTGCCGCGGCGTGGCCGGACGCGCCAGCCGGGGCGCCGGCACGGAAGCCCGCTGACGCCCCCGCCTCGTCGCGCGCGGTGTTGGAGCGGATCGCGCCCTGGACGGTGGCGCCCGCGGCCTCGCGGGTCCGGAAGAGCTCCTCGGTGGGCGCCTTCGCGGGATGGGGGCGGGTGGCCTCGAAGCGCCCGCTCGCGGGCGCGACCTCGCTCCGGGCCGCGCCGCCCGCGGCCACCGGCACGGGCGGCAGCGACGTGGGCGCCTGCCCCACGACCTCCCGAACATACGCCTCGATGCCGCTCATGAACGCCTCCAGCGCGCCCTGGCCGCGCTCGATGCGCTGGAGCCACGCCTCCCACTGTCCCGTCATCACGGGGGACTTCACGTCCGGGTGCACCACCTCGATGAGGTGGATGCCCTTCTCCGTGGCCACCAGGCGCTTGCCCTCGCGGCGCAGGTACTCGCGCTCGAGCAGCAGCTCGATGGTCGCGGCGCGCGTGGCGGGCGTGCCCAGCCCCGTGTCGCGCATCGCGTCCACCAGCTCCTTCTCATCCAGCGTGCGGCCTGCGGACTCCATCGCCGTGAGGAGCGTCGCCTCCGTGAAGCGCGGCGGCGGGCGCGTGCGCTTCTTCACCGCCTCCACGTCCTCCACCGTCTGCGGCTGCCCGCGCGCGAGCCCGGGCGGCAGGTCCTGCGGCTCGTCGTCCGGCTCCTCCTCCTTGTCCTTGTCCGCGCCCTTCTTGCCCTCCGCCTTGAGGCGCGGCGGCTTCTGCCCGCCCCCCACGTCCAGGACCTTCCAGCCCACCTTCTCCACCTGCGTGCCCGCGCTGTGGAAGCGGTCCACCACGGGCCCCGCGTCCCCCCTGGACGTCACCGCCGTGATGACCGTGGTCACCTTCCAGACGTGGTCCTCGTGCCACGCCTGGAGCAGCCGCCGGCACACCAGGTCATAGAGGCGCTGCTCGTCCGGAGACAGCCGCACGCCGGACGCCGGCATGGGCGTGGGGATGATGGCGTGGTGGTCCGTCACCTTCGAGTCGTCCACGTAGCGCTTGCCCAGCGGGCGCTCGCCCGTGCCCGGCGCCAGGTCCTCCTGGTATGGGGCCTGGATGGCATGCACCACCTCCGGCAGCGTGTCCGCCACCGTCTGCGACAGGTGCCGGCTCGCCGTGCGCGGGTAGCTCAGGAGCTTGTGCTTCTCATAGAGCGCCTGCGCCACCTCCAGCGTGCGCTGCGCGCTGAAGCCGAACAGGCGGTTCGCGTGGCGCTGGAGCTCCGTCAGGTCGTAGAGCAGCGGCGGCGGCAGCCGCTTCGTCTCCGCGTCCAGCGACTCCACCACCGCGCCGCCGCCGCGCACGCGGTCGATGACGCGGCCCGCCTCCACGCCGTCCGAGTCCAGCCGGCGCGCCTCGCGCACGGAGTCGTGGCCCGGCGGAATCACCGGCTTGCCATCCGGCCCGGAGCGGAACCACGTGCCCTGGTAGCGAGCCCCCACGGGCGCGCCCCTGCCGCGCGGCGAGAAGGTGGCCACGACCTCCAGGTAGTCCCGGGGCACGAAGTCGCGGATGGCCAGCTCGCGCTCCACCACCATGGCCAGGGTGGGCGTCTGCACGCGCCCCACGGACAGCATGCTGCCGTAGGTGCCGCTGGCCAGCGTGTAGAGGCGCGACAGGTTCATGCCCACGAGCCAGTCCGCGCGGCTGCGCCCCATGGCGGCGTCCGCCAGCGGCGCGTACTCCTTGCCGTCCTTGAGGTGCTGGAAGCCGTCGCGGATGGCGCGCTCGGTGAGCGACGACACCCACAGCCGCCGCACCGGCTTGCGGCACCCGGCGGCGGCGTAGATGTAGCGGAAGATGAGCTCGCCCTCGCGCCCCGCGTCCGTGGCGCACACCACCGCGGACACCTCCGGCGCGTTCATCACGCGGCGGACGACCTCGAACTGGTCCTTCGTGGAGGACGACACCACCAGCGGCCAGTCCCCCGGCAGCATGGGCAGCTGCGAGCGGTGCCACTTCTTCCATTCCGGGCGGATCTCATGCGGCTGGGCCAGCCCCACCAGGTGGCCGATGGCCCACGTCACGACGTAGCCGTTGCCGCGCAGGAGGCCCTCACCGCGCTCGGTGGCGCCCAGCACCCGGGCGATGTCGCGCGCCACGGCGGGCTTCTCCGCCACCACGGCGAGGATGGAGCCCCGCCCACCGCGAGCCGGCCCACCGTCCACGCTCCCGTCCCGCGACACCGTCCTGTCCCATCCGGGCGACTCGCCCATCTCGTCCCACCTCATGGCCTGTCCCCACCCCGCCCCGGCCGCCCACCCGCGGGGTCGGGCCCCCCGCGTCGTGCGTCCCTACCCTTCCCTATCGCGAGAGGCTGACATGGCCAGGGGCCCCCTGTCCCGCTCCGTCACGCCCGCCTGCCCCCCAGGGGGCCGCGGGGCGGACGGGAGGCGCGGACGGCCCGGCCCAGAACGGAAATCGCCCCGGCGCCAGCAGGCACCGGGGCGACTCTCGCACCACGTCCCAGGTCTCCTGGCGTCAGTGCACCTGCGCGGGCTGCGACGCCGGCAGCGCCGGGCGCGCGGTGGGCGCCTGGAGGGACGCCGCCAGGGCGGGCATGCGCTTCGCCACGTCGCCGATGATGAGCCGCATGTTCCGGCCTCCCCGGGTGATGAACGTGAAGGCCCAGTTCAGCATCACGGAGAGGCGGTTGCGGAAGCCGATGAGGTAGGTGATGTGCACGCCCGCCCAGACGAGCCACGCGGGCAGCCCCTTCATGCGCCACCTGTCGTAGAGCATCCCCACCGCGTAGCCGCGGCCAATCACCGCGAAGCTGCCCTTGTCGTGGTAGCGGAAGGCGCGCAGCGGCTGGTTCGACAGGCGGCAGCGGATGGTCCTCGCCACGTGCCGCCCCATCTGCATCGCCGCCGGCGCGATGCCCGGCACGGGCTTGCCGGACTGCTCCACCGCCGCCACGTCGCCAATCACATACACGTCCGGCAGGCCCGGCGCCGTGAGCACCGGCGTCACGTGCACCCGCCCCGCGCGGTCCAGCGGCACCCCCAGCGAGCGCACCAGCGGCGACGCCGCCACCCCCGCGCCCCACAGCACCGTCTTCGTGGCGATGTGCTCGTTGCCGAACGTAACGCCCTCCGCGTCGAGGTCCGTCACCATGGCCCCGGTGCGCACGTCGACGTGCAGCTCCTCCAGGTCCAGCTTCGCCCGCTCGGACAGCTCCTCCGGATAGGCGCTCAGCACGCGCGGCAGGCCCTCCAGCAGGATGACCCGCGACTCGCGCGTGTCGATGCGCCGGAAGTCCTTCCGCAGCCCGTGCCGCGTCATGTACGAGAGCGCCCCCGCCAGCTCCACGCCCGTGGGCCCCGCGCCGATGATGACGAAGGTCATCCACTGGCGCTGGCGCACCGGATCGGACTCGCGCTCCGCGGCCTCGAAGGCCGTCAGGATGCGCTCGCGGATGCGCACCGCGTCGTCCAGCGTCTTCAGGCCCGGCGCCACCTGCGCCCACTCCGGGTGCTTGAAGTACGAGTGCGACGCGCCCGTGGCCAGCACCAGCGAGTCGTAGGGGAGCTCCCCGCCCTCCACCACGAGCACCTTGCGGCGCGCGTCCACCGACTTCGCCTCGGCCAGCAGCACCTCCGTGTTGGGCGAGTGCAGCACGCCGCGGATGGGCGCGGAGATGTCCGCCGTGTTCAGCACCGACGTCGCCACCTGGTAGAGGAGCGGCTGGAAGAGGTGGTGGTTGTAGCGGTCCACCACCGTCACCCGCACGTCGTGCGCCTTGCCCAGGGCCTTCGCGGCCTGAAGCCCGCCGAAGCCCGCCCCCACGATGACCACGTGATGCCTGCTGTCCCGGACTCGTTCCATGGCGGACAAGGTGAGGACGCATGACGCGCCCGGCCAGCGCCGCGCGCGCCTCGCCTGCCCGGCGGCCCGGGGGTGGATGCCCGGCCGCCCTCCAGCCGGGCCCCCGCGCGCGGGCCTCCGCTCGCACGTCCGGACGCCGCCGCTCAGTCCGCCCTGGCGGTGCCCTTCGCCTGGTGCCAGGCGGCGAGCACCTCCTTCTCGCGCTCGGCGGACAGGCCCGAGCGCAGCTTCTCCTGGCGGTCCGGCGGCAGCCCCTGGAACCAGGCCAGCGTGTCGCGCGCGGTGTCCGCGAGCGGGCGGGTGACGAGCCCCGCCTGGACGGCCTTGGCGATGCGCACGTTGCCGACGCCGCGCTCCGGTCCGGTGCGCGGCACCCAGGCGGGCATGTCCGCGAACGCCGCCACCTTCTGCTGGTCCAGGAACGCGGTGTCCACCCAGGTGAAGCGCGCGTCGCTCCCGGTGGCCTCGCGCAAGGTCTCCAGCATGCCCTTCATCTTCATGGGCTGGACCGGGCCGGTGACGTTGAAGATGCCCGCGGTGCGGCGCTCCACGTTCCGGATGATGAACGCGGCCAGGTCGCGCGCGTCGATGAGCTGCACGGGGTCCTCGCCGTCGCCGGGGGCCAGCACCTCGCCGCCCTTCGCCACGCGCAGCGGCCAGTAGGTGAAGCGGTCTGAGCCGTCATCCGGGCCCACGATGAGGCCGGGGCGGATGTTGAGCGTGCGGCCGGGCAGCGCGGCCTCCGCGGCCTGCTCGCAGAGCGCCTTGAGCGGACCGTAGCTCAGGTCGTCCACCTCCTCCTTCGTCTCGTCCGGCATGGTGGCCACGGCGTCGGCCTCGTTGAGGTCCGCCTTCGCCATCTCCTTGTAGACGGAGATGCTGGAGACGAAGACGTACTGCCCCACGTTGGGCGCGAGCAGCTCCGCGGACGCCTTCACGATGCGCGGCACGTAGCCGGACGTGTCGATGACCGCGTCCCACTTGCGGCCCTCCAGCGCCTTCAGGCCCTCGCCGTGGTCCGGGTCGCGGTCGCCCTGGAGCTTCTCCACCTCCGGGAAGAGGCCGGGGTTGGACTTGCCGCGGTTGAAGAGCGTGAGCGTGTGGCCGCGCGCCTGCGCCACCTGCACCAGCGCCGGGCCCAGGAACCGGGTGCCGCCCAGGATGAGGAGGTTCAGGGGCCTTCCCGGGGCCTCGCCCGGGTCGTCACCGCCCGGAGGGCCCGCCTTGGGGGACGCCGCACAGCCCAACACCTGGACCGCGCCGAGCGCGGCCGCTGCTTGAATCACGCCTCTTCGGGACAGCTTCATGCCGTGGTTCCTCCGGGAAGGGTCGTCTGCGGAAGGGGTTCAGCGGCGCGCGTGCGCTGCTGCCGCGCCAGGTACAGGGCCACCGCGAGCCACAGCGCCGCCACGGGCACGGCCACCAGCGACAGGCCCGTCATCCCCAGGCCCAGCGCCGTGAGCCCCCCCTGGAGCCACGCGCTCAGCGTGTCGCTGCCGCGGTACACCACCGTGTCGATGAAGCTCTTGGACTTGTAGCGGGCCTCGCGGTCCACCGTGGTGAAGAGGATCTCTCGCGACGGGCGCTCCAGCGCGTAGTGGCTCGCGCTCCGCAGCGACTTCACCGCGATGAGCACCGCCAGCACCGGCGCGAACGCCAGCACGCCAAAGCCCACCAGCGTGAGCACCGGCGCCACCGCCATCGCCACGCCCAACCCCAGCCGGGAGATGACCCGCCCGGTGACGAGCGTCTGGAGGCCCAGCGTCAGCACCTGCACCCAGAAGTCGATGTCCGCGAACACCGCCGTGCGCGACGCCGCGTCCTTCGCCAGCGACGCGACCAACTGCACCTCCTGGTAGTACAGGAACGTGGAGGTCGCCGCGTACAGCAGCACCTGCGTCCCCAGCGCGAGCAGGAACGGCGACGTCACCAGGAGCCGCAGGCCCGCGAGCACCCCGCCGCCCACCGGCCCCTCGCGCGTGGCGGGCTGGTGCTGCACGTCCCGCGCCCAGTGGCCCAGGCGGCGCACGCACTGCGCGCTCACCTCCAGCATCACCGCGGACACGAGGATGAGGTTCACCGGCCCCACCGGCTCCGCCAGCCGCCCCACCAGGAACGGGCCGACGATCATCCCCGTGGTGCCGCCCGCGGCGATGAAGCCGAAGAGCCGCTTGCCCTGCTCGCTGGCGAACACGTCCGCCATGAAGCTCCAGAAGATGGAGACGACGAACAGGTTGTAGACGCTCAGCCAGACGTAGAAGGCGCGCGCCACGACCTCCCTCGCCACGCCCCACTGGAGCAGCGCGAAGAAGCCCAGCAGGTTGAGGAGGAAGAAGCGGTAGACGCGCGGCACCACCACCCGCCGGGGGTAGCGCGCCACCAGCGCGGAGAAGGCCGGCACCGCCAGCAGCATCACCACGAAGGTGGCGCTGAAGAGCCAGGGCAGGTGCTTCACGTCCCCCGCGGTGCCCATCTCGTTGCGGATGGGCCGCAGGATGGCGTAGCCGCACATCAGCGTGAAGAAGTAGACGAACGCCCCGAGGACCGCCCCCACCTCCTCGTCCCGGACGTCCACGAAGCGCTTGAGCATGATGGCGGCGCCCTCAACGCCACGGCCGGCAGGCTATTCCCTGTCTGCCGGCCTGTGGAGGAAAGAGGCTATTTCGCCGCGAGGATCTCCCGCACGGTGGCCTCCACGCGCGGCAGGGCCTCCTCGATCTCGGCGACGGAGGTGGCGCCCACGGAGAGGCGGAACCAGCCGGTGTCCGCCGCGAGCCCGAACGCCTGGAAGGGCACCATGGCGAAGCGGGCCTTCTCCAGGAGGCGCTTGCGGATCGCGTCATTGGTGGTGAGGCCGTCCCTGCCCACCACGTCGAAGCGCACGGAGAGGTAGATGGCGCCCTGCGGCGCGATGGCCTCCACCGGCAGGCCCGCGTCCCGCATGCGCTGGAAGCCCTTGTAGAGGGCCTCCAGGCGCTCGTCGACGCGCTGGCGCATCGTCTTCAGGAAGGACTCGGTGGCCTGCGTGTCGTCCAGGTAGCGCGCGGTGGCCAGTTGCTCGGCCTTGGGGGCCCAGGCGCCCACGTGGCCCAGCACATCGCGCATGCGGGAGATGAGGGTGGGCGCGCCCACGCCCCAGCCCACGCGCACGCCGGTGGCGGCGAAGGCCTTGCTGATGCCGTCCACGAACACGGTGTACGGCGCCAGCTCCGGCACCAGCGCCACGGGGGTGACGTGCTGCTTGCCGAAGCTCAGCACCCAGTAGATGTGGTCGTACATCAGGATGAGGGGCTTCTGGCCGCGGCCCTCGCGCGCGCGGTTCTCCTCGACGATGCGCTGGCAGATGGCGCGCAGGGCCTCCGGGTCCAGCATGGTGCCGGTGGGGTTGAGCGGGCTGCACAGGCACAGGAGGCGCGCGGTGGACAGGTGCGGCTCCAGCTGCGCCAGCGTGGGCATGAAGCCCGCGGCGGAGTCCGTGGCCACCACCACGCTCTTCGCGCCCAGCATGTGGGCGTAGTGGTTGTTGTTCCACGACGGCACCGGGTAGACGACGACGTCCCCCGGGTCGAGCACCGCGCGGAAGGTGGCGTAGATGATGGGCCGCGCGCCGCCCGCGATGAGGATGCCCTCCAGCGGGTACTTCAGCCCCAGGGAGCGCTTGTAGAAGCGCTGCACGGCCTGGCGCAGGTCCAGCACGCCGTCGGACGGCGGGTAGTTCGTCTCACCGCCCTGGAGCGCGGCGCCAATCTGGTCGCGCAGGCCGTCCGGGATGGGGAACTCCTTCGGGTTGAAGTCGCCCACGGTGAGGTTGCACACCTTGTTGCCCCTGGCCACCAGCTCGCGGATCTCCGCCGCGATGCGGAGGATCTCGCTGCCCACGAGCCCACGCACCATGGCGCCCACGGTGGTGTCGTCGCGAGAGGGACGCGGGAGGGAGGTCAGGTCGATGGCCATGGGTGGGCTCTCCAGTGCGCGAAGGGGGGCCAGGGGGACGTGGCCCGGAGGACCCTATACGCAACGGAGCCGCGCGAGCGCATCTTCCATGGTCCCGGGACACGCTGTATGCGAGGACTCAGGGAGTCCCCGGGTGACGGGTTTGACGGGAGGAACCAGATGCGCCTGAGACACAGGTGGTACGCATGCGGGTTGGCCCTGGGGCTGCTGGGCCAGGGGTGCCAGAAGCAGGAGCCCCCGACCGTCCCCATGGACGTGCCGGCCGTTCCCCCGCCCTCCAACACCGTGCCCCGCGAAGACCCGGCGGCCCCGGCGCCCGGCGTGCGGAAGGCCCTGGACGTGAAGACAGACGGCCCGGCGGCCACGGTCGCGCGGGACGCGGGCGGGAGCGCCGGAGAAGGTGAAGCGGCGTGGACGACGGCGACGGTGCAGAAGCCGCGTGGCGAGCCTCCGTCCATCACGCTGCGCTCGGTGCGCACCGGGACGCACGCGGACTACGACCGCACGGTGTTCGAGTTCGACGGGCCCCGCCTGCCGGGCTACCAGCTGGGGTACGTGAAGACGCCGGTGCAGCAGTGCGGCTCCGGCGACGACGTGGCCCTGCCAGGGGAGGCCGCGCTGGAGGTGCGCTTCACGCTGGCGCGGGCCCACGACGACCAGGGGCAGGCCACCGTGGCGCAGCGCACGCTCAAGCCCGCGCTGCCGTCCTTGCTCCAGTTGGAGCGCGTGTGCGACTTCGAGGGCGAGGTGACGTGGGTGCTGGGCACCGCTCGCCGCGCCCCGTTCCGGGTGCTGGAGCTGACGAACCCCACGCGCCTCGTGCTGGACGTCCAGCACTGAGGCGGCGGCGGGGCGGCTACTTCTTCGGCGGCTGCTGGCGCTTCTTCGCGATGAGCTCGCGGGCTTCCTTCTCCGAGTCCGCGAAGTCCACGTCCACCGTCCACTTGCCGGTGAAGTACAGCGCGAGCATCAACGCCTTGGCGCCCGCGCGCTGGAGCGGGCCCGTGCCCAGGTAGACATGGCCGCGGAACCACTCGGCCTTCGCCTGCGCCACCAGCAGCTCCCGCGAGTCCTTCTCGATGCTGGAGTTGGACACGTCGGAGATGACGAACACCGGTCCGTTCGCCGACACCTCCTTGCAGATCTCCAGCACCTTCTTCGAGTCCTCCAGCTTCGAGGGCCCGTTGAACTTCATCACCAACAGGTCCGGATCCTCGAAGTACGCGCGATGCGCCCCGAACTCCCACTCACGATGATTCGCCACGCGGTTCGTGCCTCACCTGATCAAGGATTGCGCAGCTCCGATAGCATCGATAACGAGGATTTCCAAGGAGACTGCGGAGACCCTCTCTGCGTGAAAGAAGCGGAAGGCGTGACGCGGAAAAATGCACCCACCGTCCTTCCGCGGGTGCTCGGCGGAGCGTGTCAGGCGCCGGCCCCGGATGTAGCTGTAGGGGCTCTCTCCCACCACCTCGCGGAAGGTGCGTGGCAGCGGGTGGCGGCCCCGCGCACGAGCCGGGCTGTTCCGCCAGCATCTCGACGACCGCGCTGAGCGGTGCGAGCCGCTGGAGCGGAGACAGCCGGCGCGCGGGGAGGTCCCGGAGACCGACGGGCAGTGGAGGCCCCCGTCACGCTCCGACGTGCGGCGCATCCCCTGCGCCCGCGCCGCTTCGCAGGCGAGCAGCGGCGGCGTCCAGCCGCGTCAGCAGCTCCGCGTGCCGGGCCCGGGCCTCCGCGCCACCCGCGCGCAGCGCCATGGCGAGCACCTGCGGCAGGTTGAGCGCGGCGCCCACGCGCAGCCGCCGTTGATACTGCTCGGCCCAGTCCGTCGGGATGCGCAGCGACCAGTTGCGCGCGTCCACGGAGCCCGGCGCGTTGTACGTGTCCGGCATGCCCAGCAGGTCCGCGAAGAACACCATCACGCTGCGCGCGCGGCTGGCGAACAGGTCCGCGAACTTCGCCTGCGCGAGCAGGCCCGGATCCTCCGCCAGCCGACGCGCGAAGGCCGCGCGCCCCTCCGCCTCGGGGTGGAGCCGCGCCGCGAGGGCGTCCGCCTGGGCGCGCAGCAGGTGCTTCCACTGCCACTCGGAGACCAACCGCCAGAGCGACTTCGTGTCGTGGTTGCCCACCATCACCCAGTCCTCGGGGGCCACGTTCTCGCTGCGGTACACGTCCGCCGGGTTGTCCAGGTCCGCCTTCTGCGTGACGCGGAAGCGGCCCAGGCCGTCGCGGGCCATCACCCGCGACAGCTCGTAGGGCAGCGTGCTCAGCACCTCGCACAGCACGTCCTCGCGGGCCCGGCCGTACTCCCGCGCCGTGCGCACCACGGCGTCGAAGAGGATGGCGTACCGGCCCACCTGCGCCTCCGTGAGCCCCGTCACCCAGCCATCCGCGTAGCGCGGCACCGCGCGATTCAGTTGCTCCGGGGCCACGATGGAGTACCGCGCCAGCTCCGGGTGGTCCGGCAGGTCCGGCGAGGAGAACAGCCGCGCTCCCCCCTGCACCGCGCGCAGCGGCTCCGCGGAGTCCGCGCGGTACACCCAGGGACACACGAGCCCGTGCGGGTGGTCGATGCGCAGGCCGTCGTACTCGGACAGCATCTTGCCCAGCCGCGCGTCCATGTAGCGCAGCACCGGCCCGGGGCCGTCCGGCGTGACGTACTGCCCGGGGTCCAGCACGGGGTAGTTCCACGGCTGGCCCTCCGGGTTGGTGCGGCTGGGCGGCGCGCCCATCAGGTACGCGCCGAGGAACAGCCCCTGCCGCGCCCACGTGTCCCGCGGCGAGAACCCAATCTGGAGGTCCCCGTACAGCTTGAGGCCCCAGGCCTCCGCGCGCTCCCGCAGCAGCCCATGCTGCTCGTGCACGAGGAGCTGCCGGAAGGCGTACTGCTCCACCGCGTCGGCTTCGTCTGCGAGCAGCTCCCGGATGCGCGCCTCCGCCTGCATCACCTCCTCAGCACGCGGCGCATACAGGCGCCCGTCCAGCGAGTCCGCCCACCCACGCCAGTCATCCGGCGTGTGGTGCCGGGCAGCGAGCACGTCGAAGAGGGCGTCCCGCTCCAGCCACTCCTGGTGCTCCAGCCGGAAGTCCGCGAAGCGCCGGACGAGCGCGAGGATGGAGGCGGGGGCATCCACGCGGTCGCGCTCGCGGCGGAAGGTGTCCCACGCCTCCTGGAGCGCCACCGCCTGGCCCCGGCACGCGGCCTGGTAGCGCGCCGCCGGCCCCGCGGTCCCGGGCACCTCGGAGACGAGCCGGGCCAGGGTGGCGGGTGACAACAGCGCGCCCCAGGGCCCTCGCGGCTCCGTGAGCGGCGCGAGCGCCACGTTCAGCGTGTTGCGAGAGAACAACGTGCCGTCGTACGGCGACGGGTTGTGCGCGGTGGTCTGCCCCTGCGGCCCCAGCTGGACGCCGGTGAAGCCCATGTCCCGGGCGAAGGCGAGGAAGCGCGCGGCGCCCTCGGAGTACGGCGAGCCCCGCCCCAGGTCCTCTCCAGGGAGGCCGGGGAAGCTGGGGTCATGGATGCTCAGGACCCAGCGGGAGACGCCCAGGGCCTCCAGGGCTTCGGTGATGAGCGAGCGATGCGAATCAGGCAGCAGGGACAGGAGCTCCACACTCCCGACCCTATGGCTCCGCGCCCCATGCGCCAACCGTTCCTTGAGGGTGACGCGAGCATCGCCTCCGCGTCAGTCCTGACGGGCCTGCGGCTGGGGCCGGGGCTCGCCGCCGCTGTGCACCGGCTCGTGGGCCTGCGTGTTCGCCTTGAACACCCGGCGCATCCTGCGGGTCAGCCACGTCCGGGCGTCCGACAGGATCTCATACACCGTCGGAATCACCAGCAGCGTGAGCAGCGTGGAGGTGATCACGCCGCCAATCACCGCGCGGCCCAGGGGCGCCCGGAAGTCGCCGCCCTCGCCGTGCCCCAGCGCCACCGGCACCATGCCCGCGATGAGCGCGAAGGTCGTCATGATGATGGGCCGCAAGCGGATGCGCCCCGCTTCAATGAGCGCCTCGCGCAGCGGCATGCCCTTCTCGTGCTGCCACTTGGCGAAGTCGATGAGCAGGATGGCGTTCTTCGCGACGATGCCCATCAGCAGGATGACGCCGATGAGGCTCATGATGTTCAGCGTGTCCCCTGTCAGCACCAACGCCAGCACCACGCCGATGAGCGACAGCGGCAGCGACACCAGGATGGCCAGCGGATCCAGGAACGAGCTGAACTGGATGACGAGGATGAGGTACATCAGCATCACCGCCACCCCCAGCGCCAGGAACACCCGGCCGAACACCTCCTGCTGATCCGCGGACTCTCCGCCCGTGGACAGCTCGTAGCCCGGCGGCACCTTCACCGCCTTGAGCCGCGTCTGGATGTCGCGCATCACCTCCGACAGCGACCGGCCCGCCACGTTCGCCTGCACGTTGATGACCTTCTCGCGGTTCAGGTGGTCGATCTGCGCCGGGCCCACGGTCTGCGTCACCCTCGCCACCTGCCCCAGCGGCACGACGATGGGCGCGCCCGTGGCGGTGGACCCCACCACCAGCGGCAGCTGCGCCAGGTCAGACGGGTTCTGGCGGTACTGCGGCGCCAGGCGCACCATCACGTCGCGCGTCTCGCCAATGGGGTCCACCCAGTCACCGGAGTCCAGGCCCGCGAAGGCCGGCCGCAGCGACTGCGCCACCTGCCCCACCGTCACGTTGAGCTGGCCCGCGACGCCGCGGTTCAGCTCCACCACCAGCTCCGGCTTCTCGCCGCGCGTGGACAGGCCCACGTCCACCGCGCCCGGCACCTGCCTCACCTCCTGCATCACCTGCCGTGCCAGCTGGTTGAGCCCCTTGGACTCCGGCCCGCGCAGCTCCAGCTGGATGGACTTGATGGCCCCGCCGAAGCCGCTGGTGAACACCGACACGTTCGCGCCGCCCACCGCGAGCAGCTCCTGGCGCAGCGTCTTGCCCAGCACCTCCTGGCTCGCCTTGCGCTCCGTCTTCGGCTTGAGCCGCACGTACACCAGCGCCTGGTCCACGCCCGGCGAGCGCAGCGGCAACGGCACGCCGATGGTCGTGTACGTGTACGCGACCTCCGGGTGCGCGCGCGTGAGGCGGGACACCTCCTCCACCTTGCGCCGCGTGTAGTCCAGGCTGGAGCCCGCGGGCGTCTCCACCAGCATCTCAATCTCCGCGCGGTCGCTCACCGGCACGAAGCCCGCGCCGCCGAAGACGCCTTGCAGCGCCACCGCGCCCACCAGCGACCCCACCGCCAGCAGCACCATCGCCAGCCGGTGGTCCAGCGCCCAGGCGATGACGCCCTTGTAGCGGTCCGCCTGCCGGTCGAACCAGTGGTTGAAGCGCGCCAGCCCCCGCGAGAGGAAGTTGCGCCGCTCCCCCTTCTCCACCTGCGGGTCGGGCCAGTACGCGCTGAGCATGGGGTCCAGCGAGAAGCTCACGAACAGCGACACCAGCACCGAGCACGCGATGGTGAGCGCGAACGGCTTGAACCACTGCCCCGCCACGCCGTACATGAACGCCACCGGGACGAACACCGCCACGATGGAGAACGTCGTCGCCGCCACCGCGAGCCCAATCTCGTTGGTGCCCTCGCGCGACGCCGTGTAGTGGTCCTTCCCCATCTCCACGTGCCGCACGATGTTCTCTCGCACCACGATGGCGTCGTCGATGAGGATGCCGATGGCCAGCGTCAGGCCCAGCAGCGACATCGTGTTGAGCGTGAAGCCGAACGCCCACACGCTCACGAACGACGCCAGCACGGACACGGGCAGCGCCAGGCCCGTAATCACCGTGGACCGCCACGAGTTGAGGAACAGGAACACCACCAGCACCGTGAGCAGCGCGCCCTCGATCAGCGCCTGCTGCACGTTGACCACCGAGTTCTCCACGCGCGTGCCCGCGTCGCGGACGATCTCCAGCTTCGCGTTGGCGGGCAGCCGCTGCTGAAGCGTCTTCACCCGCTCGCGCACGCCGTCCGCGACCTCCGTGGTGCTGTGGCCCTTGGCCTTGATGACCTCGATGCCCACCGCCTGCGCGCCGTTGTAGAGCGACAGGGTGCGCGGCTCCTCGGTGCCGGCGAACACGTCCGCGACCTCGCCCAGCCGCAGCGTGCGGCCGTTGCGCTCCGCGATGGGCACCTGGGCGAAGTCCTCCGGCGTCTCCAGGCGGCCCTTGAGCCGGATGGTGCGCTCCTGCAACTCCGTGTTGAGCCGCCCCACCGGCGCCGCCAGGTTCTGCGCCTGGAGCGCCGCCACCACCTGCGCCACCGACAGGCCCGCCGCCTGGAGCGCCGCGGGCCGCACCTGCACCGTCATCTCCCGGTCCACGCCGCCCACCACCGTGGCCTGCGCCACGCCCGGCACCGAGCGCAGGTCCCCCACCACCATCGGATCCGCGATGAGCGACAGCGCGGGCACGTCCAGCGCGTCCGACGTCAGCACCAGCGACACGATGGGCTGGTCCGCCGGATCGAACCGCGTGAGGATGGGCTCCTCCATCTCCTGCGGCAGGTCCGCGCGCTTGCTGGAGATGGCGTCGCGGATGTCCTGGGACGCCTCCTGGATGTCCTTCTCGAAGTCGAAGAAGACCGTGAAGTTCGCCAGGCTGTCGGTGGAGCTGGACGTGGTCTTCTTCCCGTCCACGCCGGAGATGGCGAAGATGGCGTCCTCGATGGGCTCCACGATCTCGCGCTCCACCGTGTCCGGTGAAGCGCCCGGGTACGCGATGGTGACGTTGATGACCGGCTGCTGAACGTCCGGGAACTCGTCCGTCTCCAGGTTGATGAGCGCGACGATGCCGAACACGACGAGCGCCACCATCGCCGTGATGGTGATGATGGGGCGCTTGATGGCGAAGTCGGAGATGAACACGGACGACTCCTGCGGTGCTGCTTCAAGAAGTGGAGACGCCTGGAGCTACTTCGCGGGCGCCTGGGCCGGAGGCGTGCGGGCCCCGGCCGCCGCTGGCGCCCGCGCGGGCCCGCTCCCGCCGGACGCGCTGCCCGCGCCGCCCACGCCCTGCGCGGCCTCGGCCTGCGGGGGCTCTGGCGGCGCGGCGGGCCGCTGCTGCTTCGGGCCCTCCGGCGCGGCGGTGAGCTTCACCGGCGTGCCATTCGTCAGGTCGCGCGCGGAGCCGAGCAGCACCACGTCCCCGGCCCTCAACCCCGACGTCACCTCCACCGTCTGCGCCACGTCGTCCCGCAGGCCCACCGTCACCGCCACCTCCTCCACCTTGCCGTTGGCGATGCGCTGCACGGTGGGCGGCTCCTGGCGCGTGTCCAGCGCGTCCACCGGCACCGCCAGCGCCTGCTTCGCCTGGGACGCCACGCGCCCCTCCGCGAACAGGCCGGACAGGAGCACCTGCTCGGTGTTGGGGATGCTCACGTAGATGCGCACCTGGCCCGTGGCCGGGTCCACCGCCGGGTTGATGCGCTCCACCTGGCCCTTGAAGGCGCGGCCCGCGTAGCCGTTCACGCGGAAGTCCACGGGCGTGCCCACCTGCACCTGCCCCAGCTGCGCCGCGGGCACGGAGGCCTCCAGCCGCAGCGTCGCGGGGTCCACCACCGTGAACAGCGGCGCGCCCGGCTGGACGATGTCGCCCGCGTGCACCTGCCGCTCGCTCACCACCCCGTCGAAGGGCGCGGTCACCTTCGTGCGCCCCAGCTGGTCCTGCGCCAGCTTCAGCCGCGCCTGCGCGTCCGCCAGCTGCCCCTCCGCCTGCGTCCGCGCGAGCTGCGCGCGCTCGAAGTCGCGGCGGGTGATGACGCCCTGCTTGACGAGGATTTGATTGCGCTGCTCATCCGCCTTCGCCACCTGCAAGGCATTGCGCGCCACGCGCACCGTGGAGCTGGCCGCCAGCACCTGCTCGCGCAGCGTGCCCTCCTCCACGCGCGCCAGCAGCTGCCCCTCCTTCACCGTCTGCCCCTGGTCCGCCTCCACGGCCAGGATGCTGCCCCCCACCTCCGCGCGGACGCTGGCCAGCCGCCGCGCCTGCAACGTCCCGGAGATGACGGGGCCGCTCTCCAGCCTCAGCGGCTCCACGCGCACCACGTTCTCCGGCCCCAGCGACACCACCGCGGGCGCGGTGGGCTCGGCGGCCTGCTCGGAGCGCTGTCCGCAGGCGCCAGCCAGCCAGGCGACGGTCAGCACGGCGCCCAGCTGTCTCCCCGCGCGCCGGGCACGACGGCCCGTTGTCTCTTCGGTGCGTCCCACGGCCTGCCTCCCGGCCCCCGGAGCCTGTGGTCCCAGGGTCCAACCCGGGGGTCTCCCCGGAGCCGGGTAAACGTGGTGCCGCCTCCCCGGCCGGGGAAGTCGTCCCCACAGGGGCCGTGACGCCAGGACACACGCCCGGCCCGTTCCCCCAGCAGGCGGGACGCCATGCGCACGGCGCCCCGGGGGACGACGGCCTCCGCCCCCGCGAAGGGGCGGAGGCCGCGCTCGCCATCACACCGGCGCGAGGCTCAGTGGACGCCCGGCGGGGCGGTCACGAACGCCGCGGTGAGGCAGCTCTGGTTGGCCACCTGGTCCAGGAACGTCTGGCGCGCCAGCACCTCGTTGAAGGTGCGCACGGGCGTGCCGTCCGCGCGGTCCGGCACGGTGAGCGCGCCGCTGAGGAACGGCGACAGCGCGCCGGTCCAGCTCACGTGGGTGAAGTTCGTGCCCAGCTCATCGCCGTGGCAGCCGTCGCAGGTGTTGAGGGAGAAGACGTGCCGCGCCTGACGGTTGGGGATGACGGACGCCGGCTTGCTCCAGAACGGCGGGGTGGCGGTGGGGTTGGTCACGATGGCGCGGCCCGCGCGGATGGGGCTGCCCGACCACTGCAGCGGGACGGAGTAGGCGCCCGTGATGATGGCCGACGCGCTGGCGTTCACGAAGGACGGGAACAGCGTGCCCTGCGTGGTGCGGTCCGGCGTCTGGGCCACGGTGTGGCTGTTGAGCAGCCCCAGCACCGGCGGCGGCGTGGTGGAGAACGAGTTCGGGTTGATGGCGCTGTTCCAGAGGCGGAACTCGCGCAGCTCCCAGGGGTTGCCCAGCCAGTCGTCGTTGGTGCGCACCTGGTTGATGGAGCTGCGGTTGGGCTTGCGCGGGGACAGGTCGCGCCGGGCGAACTGCTCCGTCAGGGCCTCCAGCGCCGCGTTGTACGACGCGCTGCCCAGCGTCAGCCCGGACAGCGCCTGCCACTGCTGCGCGTAGGTCTTGATGTCCGCGCAGCCGTTCTTGTCCACCCCGTACTCCAGGATGACCAGGAAGGGCACCGTGTAGCAGCTGCTCCCGCTGCCCGTGGTGGCCGCGAAGATGAAGCGGCCCTCGCCCGCCGAGCCGGAGCCATAGGCCGGGTTGCTGCCCGCCAGGTCCAGCCGGTTCACGATGGCGATGAGCTTGAACGGCGACTTCGCCAGGTTCAGCTCGCCGGAGGCCAGCTTCGGCCAGGGGGCGATGAGGTTCGCCGCGATGGACGCGCGCGGCGGGTTCACGAAGCCGTTGAGGGTGCGCGGCTGCTCCCACTGCCGCAGCCACTCGCGCACGAAGGTGGCCGGGGCCACGCCCGTGTAGGGCGGGTTGGCCATCTCCGTCATCAGGTAGTTGAACGTCCACTTGCCGTTCGGGTTGCCCACGCCGGTGCACGGGTCATACGTGCGCGTCACGTCGTTCACGACGGCGGGCGCCCGGATGATGAGCGAGCGCGCGGGGTCCACCAGCGACGCCAGGCCCATGGGCTGGATGGGCACGGGCTGGCCCACCGGGAACTGCGGGCCCAGCGCCGTCACCGGCACCGTGCGCACCAGCTGGCGGTGCTCGAACACGGCCGTGGTCAGCTGCGTGGGCGACTGGGACTGCGCCTGGGCGATGCGCTGCTGCTCGGCCTGGAACGCCACGAAGTCGAACGTGCCGGACGCCGTGAAGAGCAGGTCCCCCGCCACCGCGTCGCCCCCCTGGCCGTTGTCGCGAAACGTCAACTGCTGCGCGCCGTCCGCCATCGTCAGCGTCCCACCGCGGAACGCCTCGTTCTCCGCGCGCTTCGGGTCCAGCTTCAGCTGGAACACCGTGGCGGTGCTCTTGCTGACCGCCGCCTGGGGGATCGCGACCAGGGACTCCACCACCGGACGCGCCGCGTCCCCCTCCAGGACCTCCAGGGTCGAACCGAGCGCCGCCTCCAGACCGCTGGACGGGTCCACGGCCCGGGCGGAGGACTCCGCCTGGGGCGCGGAAGGCGCGAGGGCTCCGGTCGTCTCCGGGGCGGGCTGGCCACAGCCCACCGCCAGCGACGAGGCCAGCAGCGCGAACGGCAGGCGCTTCCGGGAATGCTTCCACAGCAAGGACAGCTCAGGCTTCATGGGGTGTGCTCCACTCACGACGGGGGTACCGCGACGACAGCCTCGCGATGGGGCACCCTCCCCTCACCGTGCGCGGAACCCCGGACACACCGGTCCCGTCCCCCTCCGTGAACGCGGAGAACGCCCCATGCCCCTCCGGTCCTTGCGACGCGGAGGCGGATGGAGCGTTCTCATAACATGAGACACTGGATTTTATCGACTTCCAGTTTTTGTAACCTAATCCGTTACAAGTCTGGGATTGCTGTAGCCGGTCGGGCTACAGCCCGCTGGCCCCATAGGGCGACTCGCTGATGAGGCGGGTGCCGTCCTGGAAGTGGCTGGTGTCGCCGCAGTCGGGGATGGCCTCGAGGCCCGAGCACGTCACGGGCGCGTGGGCGCGGGTCTCGGAGGTGAAGCAGCGCGCGCCGGCCTCGTTCCACTCGGCCTCCACGCTCCAGGACTCGGTGTCCGTCTGGACGCCCACGCCGTCGTAGAGGTTGACCCACTGACCGTCGATGGTGTGCGACGCGCCGTCGCCGCAGAAGTCCGCGCGCACCATGCGGGTGCAGGCCTGGTGGTGGCCCGCGAGGCTCTGGCCGCTGGCGGTGGTGGCCCAGGGCTTGTAGCCGAAGTGCATGCACTTCGCGATGGCTGCGCCCTCGCAGGCGAAGGTGAAGGCGGTGGCGTCCTCGATCTTCTCACCGCCGCCCGCGACGCCCTGGAGGTAGTTCCAGCGGCCAGCCACGGCGATGGCGGAGAGCGCCGCGCCGTTCGCGTCCTGGCACACGGAGCGCCAGGTCCCGTCGGAGCCCTGGTAGGAGACCTGGTAGGACCACAGGTCGCTGTCGGCGCCGCTGCCCTGGGTGATGCCGTCCACGCGCAGGGGCAGGGAGGTCCCGTCGCCCAGCGCGCCGACGAAGCGCGCCCCGGTGAAGCCCGCGCCCGTCACGGGGCTGTTGCCGTCCAGGCCGACGAAGGCCGAGCCCTCCAGCCGCACGTTGCTCAGCGGCTTGCCGGAGGCGGAGTGGGCGCCCGCGTACGCCACGGACACCAGCATGCCGCCCAGCTCGCTGTTGTTCAGGTTGCGGCCGTTGAGGTTGCGGCCGTTGAGGTTGCGCCCATTGGGAGACACGACCTCCGCCACTTGCGTGCGCAGGGAGGGAGCCTCGGGCTCCGACGATTCCGTGCCACAGCCCACCGCCACGACGGCGAGACACGCCGCGACCACTCGCTGCAACGTCCTCATCTGGATGCCCCTTCCCTGCCCCGACCCCAACCCGCACCGCGCCTTCCCCGTACAAGGTCCGTCCGGGGGTCGGGAGCGGCAACCGGGCCTGGCCCGTCCGGGCACTTGCAGCGTCCAGTGGCTTCCAGTTGGGGGGGCCCTCGGGGTGAGGCCAGCGGTTCCCGAGGGTTTCAGTGTCCGGTGGTGCTCAACCGGCGGACACGGGCGCGTCCGCGCACACGCGCAGGCCCACCGTGACGTCGCGCAGGGAGGCCTCCGGCAGCTCCCGGTTGGAGGACCGCGCGCTCGTCACGTTGAAGGTGAAGCTGCCCCCGCGGGCCACCGGCCGGCCGGGCTCCAGCCACGAGCGGGTCCACTCCCAGACGTTGCCCGCCATGTCGTCCGCGCCGAAGGGGCTGCGGGACGCGGGGTGGCTGCCCACGACGTCCGGGCCGAAGCCGCCCGGGTCCTTGCCGTAGGTGATGTCCACGTTGGCCTCGTCCGGGCCCAGCCGGTTGCCGTGGGGGTACTCGCGGCCGTCCACGCCGCGCGCGGCGCGCTCCCACTCCAGCTCCGAGCACAGCCGCGCCCCCGGCACCCGGCCGGACGTGGACAGCCATGCCACGTAGGCCTCCGCGTCCGCGAAGCTGATGCCGCTGACGGGGAACTGGCGCCAGTCCTGCTCCGCGCGCTGCGAGCGCCGGGCGTACCGCACGGGCTCGCCCGTCCGCGCCGTGTAGCGCACGCCCCCGGGCTGGAAGCGCAGCCGCCAGCCATTGCCGTCCGGCTCCAGCGCCAGGCCGCCGGCGTAGCCGCCCGTGCCCACGCGGGGCTGGCGCGTGGCGCGCTCCTCCGGGGACAGGGCCGCCAGGTACTGGAGCCAGTCCGCGTACGTCGTCTCGTGGCGCGCGATGAGGAAGCCCTGCACGGGCACGGTGTGCAGCGGCGTGGCGTTGAAGAAGTCGCGCACGCTGGACTCGGCGGCGCTGCCGAAGCGCACGTCGCCCGGGGGCACGTACACGAACCCCTGCGGGAGCGCCCCCGCCCGGACGAGCGGCAGGACGACGCGCCGCGACTCCCCGCGCGTCAGGAGCAGCGGCTGCACCGACGCCTCGTACCCCGGAGCGCGCGCGGTGAGCTGGTAGGTCCCTGGAGCCACGGTGAGGTCGGTCCAGGGGAGCGCGCCCGGGGAAGGCAGGGGCTCGCCCACGGCCTCCGGCCCCGAGGCCTCGCGCGACACGGGGCGCAGCTCCACGGCGGCCCCGGGCGCGTCCACCTGGAGGGACAGCCGCGCGGGCGCGCTCCAGCGGCGCCAGCGCGCGCCGTCGGCGTCGTAGAGGCGCAGGCGCTGGAGCAGCGCGGGCAGCACGGGCTCGCCCTCGCTCTCGGCCCACAGGGCGCGCTCGTAGAGGAAGTCCGCCAGCGCGTCGCGCACGTCGGCGCGCATGGGGGCCAGCGCCAGCGCGCGCTCCAGCCGGTCCGCCACGGCGTCGAAGTGGTGGGACAGCTGGCCGGCGTGTCCGGCCACCTTCGCCCAGCTCCGGTCGCCGTCCGCCTTGTGGCCGGTGTCGTAGAGCTGGAAGGCCTCCGCGCGCCGGGCCTGGAGCGCATCGCGCTCGCGGCGCACGGCGTCCAGCTCCAAGCCCGCCGCCGCCAGCTCGCCGCGCACGCGCGCGTCGAGGATGCGGCGCTCGCGCCACTGGAGGCCCGCGAACACGAGCCCCAGCGACGCGAGGAAGCCCAGCGCCAGGCCCACCTTCAGGCGCCGGCT
Organism: Corallococcus sp. RDP092CA; assembly: GCF_041903675.1. Classification (NCBI taxonomy): domain Bacteria; kingdom Pseudomonadati; phylum Myxococcota; class Myxococcia; order Myxococcales; family Myxococcaceae; genus Corallococcus; species Corallococcus sp. RDP092CA. The sequence goes on from NZ_JAYESI010000016.1 coordinate 164,131, forward strand.
GCGCACGCCGGTGCGGCGCGAGGTGTGGAGGAAGGACTGCTCGCGCTGGGTGAGCTCGGAGGGCTCCAGCAGCGCCGTCTCCGCCAGCTGGCGAGGGCCCCAGAGCGACTCGCGAGCGTGCCCCAGGCGCTCCCACTGCGCGGCGGCGGCCTCCAGCCGGGCCTGCACCTCGCGGCGCTCGCCCGCCTCCACCAGCCAGCGCGCCAGCGTGGCCCAGCCGGTGAGGAGCGCTTCGTGGGCCAGCTCGTACGCGGTGCCGCCCTCCCCTTCACGCGCCACGAGCAGGCGCGCGCGCACCAGGGCCTCCAGCGCGGCGCGGTAGCGAGGGTCGTCGCCCACGAGCTCGCGGTCCGTCTTGCGCGCGCGGGTGCCGTCGGCCGTCACCAGGCGCAGCATCACGCCCCGCGCCGCCGAGCGCTGGTCCGGCAGCAGCCGGGCCACCGCGGCGTCGGCGTGCCGGGCGAGCGCGCCGGACACGCCGCCCAGCGAGTCCAGCGCCGCCTGGGTCATCACGCCCCGGGCCTCATCGCGCGCGTCCCACAGCTCCGCGAGCGCGAACTGGAGCAGCGGCAGGCCGCCGTCGGACGCCGCCGTGGAGGCGACGAGCGCGTCCACCACGGCCTCGGACTCGAAGCGCACGCCCTTCACGCGGGCGGGGCCGACGATGGCCTCGCGCGTCTCCTCCGGGGTGAGCGCGCGCAGGAGGTACAGCGCGTGCGGCACCTCCGGGCCCAGGCCGGGCACGGCGGTGAGGCGGGTGAGGAAGTCGCTGCGGCCGGTGGCGAGCAGCCGCAGCCCCCCGGCCGCCTCCGTGAGCGCCCCCAGCGCGGCGCCGGCGAGCGCGGCCTCCTCGGGAGGGGACAGCGTCACCAGCTCCTCCAGCTGGTCCATGTAGACGAGCAGCCCGCCCTGCGCACCCAGCTTCGCGCGCAGCCGGCGGCCGAGCGACGTGGGGTCCTGGCGCAGCGTCTCCGCGAGCGGCTCCTCGTCCACCTCCAGCACCGGCGCGAGCGCCGCGGCCAGCGCGGACACGGGCCTACGCCCGGGCACCAGCCGCGCGGTGCGCCAGCGCCGGCCGTCCTCCAGCGCGCCGTCCGCCACGGCGGGGAGGATGCCCGCGAGGCACAGGGACGACTTGCCCACGCCGGAGTCGCCCGTCATCAGCAGGAAGGCCTCCGCCTTGAGCCGCTCCAGCACGGCGCGCTGCTCGCGGCGACGGCCGAAGAAGAGGGCGCGGTGCTCGGCCTCGAAGGCCTGGAGGCCGCGGTAGGGATTGCCCTCCGGCACGGCGGCCGGCGGCTCCTCGCGCGCGAGCGCCTCCAGCGCGTCGAGCAGCTGCGCGGCGGACGCGTGGCGCTGGGCCGGGTCCCGCTTCAGGCACTTGTCGATGGCGGCGGCGAAGCCCGGGTCCACCGACGGGGCCACCTCCAGGAGGGGGCGCACGTCGCGGGTGCGCACGGCGGCGGACAGCTCGCGCCAGGGCACGTCGCGGAAGGGGCCCCTGCCCGCGCACAGCTCGTAGAGCACGACGCCCAGCGAGTACACGTCGCTGCGCGCGGTGAGCTCCTCGCCGGCCCAGGCCTCCGGGGACATGTAGTAGGGCGTGCCCACCAGCGCGCCGCGCGGCAGGGACGGCAGGAAGACGCCGTCCAGCGAGCGGGCCCCCAGGGCGGGGCTGGACTCGGGGTCCCAGTCCGCGGGCAGCTCCGGGGGCGGCTGGGGCGCGCGCGCCGGAGCGGGCTCGCCGGCCTCGGCGCGGTCGAGCAGCTTGGCCAGGCCGAAGTCGAGCAGCTTCACCTCGCCGCTCTCCGTGAGGACCGCGTTGCCCGGCTTGATGTCGCGGTGGAGCACGCCCCGGCGGTGCGCGGCGCCCAGCCCCCGCGCCAGGTCCCGCCCGATGCCCAGCGCGCGCTCCCAGGGCACGGGCCGCGCAAGCCGGTCCAGGCTGACGCCGCGGATGAACTCCGAGATGAGGTACGGCTGGTCCTCCAGCTGCCCCACCCGGTACAGGGTGACGACGTTGGGGTGCTGGATGCGGGCGGCGGCGCGGGCCTCCACCAGGAAGCGCGCCAGCGCGTTGGAGCCCAGCGCCGGGATGAACTTCACCGCGACGGGGCGCTCCAGGAGTGTGTCGTGCGCCAGGTACACGCGGCCCGTGCGCCCCCGGCCGAGCGGCCGCACGATGCGGTACTCGTCGAACTCCTCGGGAGGAGTCCACGCGTCGGGCGGAGGGGACGAGGCGGGAGAGCCCACCAGGGTTGCCTACGTTTCCCGCGTCCGGGGGTCAACCGGGGGGGCCGCGGGAGCCCGGCCCGGCGCAGGGTGTCTCACCCGGGTGTCCACCCCTGGACACTCTCGGGCCACGGCCTGGGGTTACTCCTGACCCGAGCGGGGCTTCGCCTTGCTGGGTTTGAGCATGTTGCGGATCTTGTTCTCCAGGTCCTGGGGCAGGCAGGGCTTGGCGACGAACTCGTCCGCGCCCACGGACAGGGCGTGCTCGGCGTTGCCGGCGAGCACGTGGCCGGTGAGGGCCATCACGGGGATGTCGCGGGTGCGGGTGTCCTGCTTGATGCGCCGCGTCGCCTCCCAGCCATCCATGACGGGGAGGGACAGGTCCATGAGGATGATGTCCGGCTCCCCCTCCTGGGCCTTCTCCACGGCCTCCAGGCCGTTCTTCGCGGTGTCCACCTCAAACCCGCAGAATTCCAGGTATTCGGCGTACATCTCGCGGGCGTCGTCGAAGTCGTCGACGACGAGGACGCGCTGCTTGGCGTTCACGGGAGCGGGTCCGCCGCTCGCGGTTGGCTCACCCTCGGGAGATGTCAGGACCGCGTTCTTCATGGAGCAGAGGCCTCGCATGCAGGGGAGGGGTGGAGCGAATCTAAACACGTCCACGGGAAAGCGCCCGTTCTCGCGAGTTTTCCCTGGACGGCTCAAAGGGTAGGTCCCCTGTCCGCTGGGCGACAGGGGGAGAGTGGGCGCCAGTGTAGGTGGGCGGAGGGACTGGGGGTCAGTGGTTGAGGCGGTGGACGTGGATGGCCGACATGAAGGTGTCAGCCGGGTAGACTTTCTCCCTCCACAGGACGATGGGCTCCTCATCCCCCATGAGGGCGATCTGTGACGTCCCCCAAAGCAACCGGCCAGGAGCTGGCCTCAAGACGCCGCCCACGGACACCCACTGCTCGCCGGTCCATCGGCGCGTCTGGCTGATCCGGCTAGCGGTTTCTGTCGCCACAGGGGCTTCACTGACAACCACGACGGGTGCTCCGTCTGTGTCCAGCGCGATGGCATCCACCAGTGGGGCTGTCCCGCCAGCAATGTCCATCATGGGTTCGCCGACCGTCACCCAGGCACCTCCATCCCATTTCCTGACAACCCCTCTCCAGCCTCCTTCCACCCAGGCAGTCCCTCCTACAAGCACCTTGCCATCACCGGCAAAGAGGCGGGTCGTAGGCAGCCCCCCAAGTCCCTCCGAGAGGTCCGTCCAGGAAGTCCCATTCCATTGCGCCACACGCCCTGCTTCGCCAGTGCCCCCACTTGATTCTCGATAGGAAATTACGGGCTGCCCCGAGGCGTCCAAGTCGAACCCAAGGTAGTTGATGATCGCATCCGGATTGAGCGGCAGCGGCGCGGCCTTCGCGTTCCAGTTGCTGCCATCCCATTGGCGCATCACGACTTGTGCCTGTGAGGAGTTGTATTCGTGCCATGCGATGACAGGAAGGCTGCTGCTTCCTGTGCAGAACCCCATCCACCGGATGTAGCCCTGCGCGAGGCTGGTTGTCATGAAGGGGCCCATGGGCTCCCATGCGGTTCCATTCCATCGCCGGACATGGACCTGCCCCTGGGTGCCTCCGCCATATTCCCGCCACGCCAGCATCGGGCGCCCATCAGGATCGATCTGCAACGCGTTTCCGATGGCGTCGTTGCCTGCGCCTCCGGCCAGCGGAGTTCCCAGGGACTCCCACCCCTCGCCATTCCAGTGTTTCGCGTGGACCGTCCCGCTTTGCGTCCATGCCACCACGGGGTGTGCGTCCCTTCCCACCCGGAGTGACGTATCGGCGATGGAGCTCTCTTCGATGCTTCCGGCGAACAGCGGCTCACCCAGCAACAAATAAGCAGGGACGCTCCAGCTCCATCCCTGCTGCGGTAGCTCTACCGGGTTTCCAGCCACGTCAGTCACTGTTGAAGCCATCTCGACGGAGAAGGTGCTTCCCACGGCCATGGGAGCAGAAGGAACGATTGTCAGACTTCTTCCATCCTCGGAGAGGAGAACGCTGGCCTCCACCTGCACCGATTGCGTGGTGAGCCTCACGGACTCCTCACTGACCGAGAGGCGGCTGAGGGGCTCCGAGAAAGTCGCCTGAATCAGCGCATTCACCGCTGTTTGAGTCGAGCCACTTCCTGGAAGTTGCGCGATCAACCTCGGACGGGTTCGGTCAATGCGGACCTCGCGCTCAGGACTGATGAAGACCTGCCCTCCTCGCGTCGCCCGAACGGTGAGGACATGGAGGCCTTCCGCGACCGACCATGTCTCCCAACTGAACTCATATGGAGCGACAAGCTGGGCAACGGGCGTTCCATCCACCCACAACTCGACGCGCTCAGGAACTGGACCCGTGACCTCCATCCGGATCTCGAGTGCCCCATTGATGGAGGCTCCTGCCTCTGGAGACAGCCAGGTGATGCTGATGGAGCGAGCATCGACTCCACCATCCACCGCCCCAGGAGGCTCCAGCTCTGGAATCTCCAGGCATGCGCTCGTCATCAGCAACGTGAGCGAAACGACGAGGCTCCAACGTAGACTCATGTATCACCGTCAATGCAAGGAAGGAGGGGGCGCAGGCGCATGGCCCGATGCGGCTCCCATGCCACCCTTGAGCCTCTGGCATCGCGCTCTCCCGCGGCCATCCGCACCTTCAGTCCCTCTGGACAGGTGTCCAAGACGTGAGACGGCCCACGCAATCCAATGGATGGCCTGCACTGAAAACGAAACTGCCTCCGTGAGTCCTTGCTCACGGAGGCAGTTGGCAACGTGCCCCTTCCCGGCGGGAAGCGCGTCAGTTGCTCGTGGGGAGCGGCTGCTGGACAACCGTCGTCACGGAGAGGTCCTCCGTCACCGGTTGGCCCCAGATGCTCTCGTAGGTTTCGCTGTTACGAACCTGCAGCTTGGAGAACGCCACGGTGAGCCCCAGCCCCGTCGGGTTCAGCGACTTCAGGGGAACAGAAATGCCGCCCGGGATGAACTGCGCGCTGGGCGAATAGACGAAGTAGTACCGGCTGCTGAAGGACGAAGGCTGGATGGGGAAGACCGCCTGCTCAGGGCTGGTCAGGTTCGTCACATACGGCCCCAGGGGCTCATCCACCAGAAGCAGGAATCCAATCCCGGACGGGTTCCCCTTCTCACCCGGATCATCATTCTTGCCCGTGGCGTTGGCGCCATTCTCCGTGATGTCCGCATCAATGAAGACATACGCCTGGGACTGGATGGCGAGGGGGCCCTGCAAGGGAGCGTTGAAGTTGATGTAGACGCGCTCACCCGGGGTGATGAGGATGTTCTCGGGCGAGGCCGTGTTCTCTTCCTTGTACCGCGCCTCGACGATGGAGATCGCCTTCGGAGTGGCCTGGTCACCGCCGAAGAAGAAGCCGGTGCGGCTGTAGTTCGTGCCACCCTCCGCGGCCACCGCGCGCACGAAGATGTTGTACTCCTTGCCTTCCTGCACGATGCCGCTGGCCGGGGTGATGGTCGCCGAGTAGCCACCGACGTTCACCGAGGCCGTCACCGGCAGCGACTCCTTCGCGTACTCGTCCGTCAGGCGCACGAGCAGCGAGCCCGGCTGCACCGGCTGGTTGAAGTACACGTAGATGGGCTCGCCCGGGCGCACCAGGTTCCGGAGCGGATCCACCTCCGCGATGCCCTTCAGGCTGGCCACGTTGCCACCCTCGATGGTCAGCGCCCCCGCGCCCGTCGGCTTCGAGTACGCCAGCTGCGCCAGCGTCGTGGCCTGCGTCCCCACGATGGAGCCACCCGAGTAGCTCTTCACGTAGCCGCCCGTGTCCACCACGCCGTCGCCGTTGGAGTCCATCGGCGCGATCCACAGGTTGTACGTGCCGTTCAGGCGCGCCAGCTCCACGCCGGAGGGCACCCCCGTGAAGGTCAGGATGCCGTTGGAGTCCGCCGTGGCCTCCACGTAGACCTTGCTCACCACGGAGGCGACCGAGTCGTAGTTGCTCAGGATGACCGAGCCCGCCCGGTCCACCTCCAGCACGCCCTTCGCGCCCACCGCCGGGCGGCCCTGCGGCGTCACCACGGTCACGCTCAGCGAGCTGTTCAGCTGCGTCAGCGTCACCGGACCGAAGCTCGCGTTGCCGTTGTTGATGGGCACCGTGCCCGCGGCCGACGGCACCGTGGAGGTCGCGCGCAGCGTCGAGTAGCCGGCCTTGCTGAACGTCAGCAGCACCTGCGCGCCCGCCGGCACGTCCGTCATCACGAAGTTGCCGCTCGGATCCGTCGTCGCGGACTTGCCCGTCGGCTGGCTGCCAATCGTCATCGCCACCGTGACGTCCGCCAGCGGCTGCAGCGTCGTGGTCAGCACCTGACCCGACACCGTGCCCTTCGGCGTGGAAGGCACCACCACCGACACGTTGTTAGGCTCCCGGATACCGTCCGCGACACCATCGTTGTCCGCGTCAGTCGCGTCGCCGCACCCCCAAGCCAGCAGCGGCAACACGGCCATCAGCACATGCTTCTTCATCGTCCCCACCTTGAATTTATGACGGAATTTTCACGCCCCAGCTGCACCCAAAGGGCGGAAATCGGACACTCCTCGACCCGAGCCCACGCCGTCAAGGTGGGGTGGTTTCCACCCAAGGGTGTCCAAACGCCTCGAATCAGGATGACTCGCCATGTCAGACGTCAATGCCCCCTGCCTGGGCTGCGCCCTCGTTCGCGGGGAGGTCCACCCACCGGGTGGCGTGCTCGCGCGGGCCCCCGGGCTCGTCCTCCACGGGGTGGCGTCCCCCAGCCCCGTGCCCGGCTGGGTGGTGCTCACCAGCGAGCAGCACGTGCGCGGCTGGTATGACCTGGACGCGACGGCCTCGCGGGAGCTGGGCCCGTTCGCGGCGCGGGTGATGCGCGCCCAGCGCGCGGTGCTCGGCGCCGAGCACGTCTACGCCTTCGCCATTGGCGACGTGCTCCGCCACTTCCACCTGCACCTCGTGCCCCGCTTCGCGGACACCCCGGCCCACCTCCGGGGTCGGGGGGCCTTCGACGCGGCCCCGGCGGAGCACCTCTCGCCGGAAACCCTGGAGGTCGCGGCCCGGCGGCTGGCGGCGGCGCTCGCCCGCTGACCCACGCCAGGCGTGCGCGGGCCGCCAGGGCGCTCCAGTGTCATGGACCTGACACCGCATCGGGGGAAGAATGCACGGCGTCCTCATGCGTGCGTTCACCCTGGGTCCCTGGCTGCTGTCCCTCTGGCTCCTCACCGCCGGTCCCGCGTTCGCGGACAACACGGCGGACGAGGCGGACATCGCCTTCGAGCTGGGCAACGACGCGTACTCGCACGGCAACTACACCGAGGCGCTGCGCTCGTACTTCACCAGCTACCGGCTGGTCCCCAACCGCAACGTCCTCTTCAACATCGCGCGCTGCTTCGAGGCCCTGGGCAAGTTCAACGAGGCGTACCGCTACTACAACGACCTGCTCGTCGAGGACCTGCCGGCCGAGGACGCCTCGGAGGTGACCCGCTCCCTGGAGCGGCTGCGCCCCAAGGTCGCCCTGGTGCGCGTCACCACCAACCCCCGGGGCGCGGAGGTCTTCGTCGACCGCGCGGACCTGGGCAGCCGGGGCCGCTCGCCGCAGACGCTCGCGCTGGCTCCGGGCCGCCACAAGGTCCTGGTCCAGAAGCCCGGCTACCGCCCCACCGAGGCCACCGTCACCCTCGTCCGGGGCAGGGAGGTGCCGGTGGACCTGGACCTGGCCCTCATCACCGGCGTGGTGGACCTCACCGGCTCCCCCGAGGGCGCGGAGGTGCGTGACAACCCCACCGGCCCCGTGCTGGGCCGCATCCCCACGAAGCTGCGCCTGTCCCCGGGCCAGCGCGTGCTGCACGTGCGCGCCCCCGGCCACGCGCCCGGCCAGTACGTCATCGACGTTCCCGCCGAGGGCACCCTGCCGCTCGCCGTCACGCTGAGCGCCCAGGCGGCGCCCAGCGGGCGCGTCGTCGTCACCGCCAACCACGACGGCGCCACCGTGCGCGTGGACGGCCGGCCCGCGGGCTTCACCCCCACCGTCGTCACCCTCCCGGAGGGCGAGCACGTGCTGGAGGTGGAGAGCCGCGACGTGCGCCCGGTGCGCCAGAAGGTCACCGTCGTCCCCGACCAGGAGGTGAAGGTCCACGCCACCCTGCGCTACGAGCCGCCCCCCGTGCGCGCCGCGTCCAAGCGCCTGCTGTCCGTGGACGAGGCCCCCGCCTCCACCACCGTGCTCACGCCGGAGGAGCTGCGCGCGTTCGGCTGGCGCACGCTGGCGGAGGCGCTGGCGGGCGTGCGCGGCTTCTTCCTCACCGACGACCGGACGTACACCTACCTGGGCGTGCGCGGCTTCTCGCCGCCGGGCGACCTCAACACGCGCATCCTCATCCTCTGGGACGGCCACGCCATGAACGACGTGTGGGCCGGCCAGGGCTACGCGGCGCACGACCTCAGCGTGGACCTGGAGGAGGTGGAGCGCATCGAGGTCGTGCGCGGCCCGGGCAGCGCGCTGTACGGCACGGGCGCGTTCTTCGGCGTCATCAACGTGGTGCCGCGCGACTCGCTGGGCCTGGACCGGCGGCTGGAGGTCACCGGCGCCGTGGGCGCGCTGGGCGCCACGCTCGTGCACGCCACCACGTCGTGGGAGGACCCCCAGCGCTCCATCCTCTTCAGCCTGGCGGGCATGAAGTCCCACGGCGCGGACACCACCCGCCTGGGCGAGCCGGGCCCCATCGTCACCGGCCTGGACGGCGAGCAGGCCGGCACCGGCTCGCTGCGCGCGCGCGTAGGCAACCTGTCCCTGGTGGCCCAGCTGCACGGGCGCAGCAAGGACGTGCCCACCGCGCCCTACGGCACCGTGGTGGGCGCGCAGGGCACGCGCGTGCAGGACGTGCGCGGCTTCGCCGAGGCCAAGTACGAGCGCCCCCTGTCCGAGCGCTTCGTCCTGTCCCTGCGGGGCGCGCTGGACCTCAGCCGCTACAAGGGCCACTGGAACTACGGCGGCGACACCACGGAGACGAACACCGACTCCGGCGCGGCGGACTGGCTCACCGCCGAGGGGCGCCTGCTGGCGGTCCTGTCCGAGGCCAACCGCCTCACGGTGGGCGTGGAGGGCCAGGCCCAGCTGCGCGTGGACCAGAAGAGCGTGGGCCCCGCGGTGGACGCGCCGCTGGACACGCGCACGCGCTCGCTCGTGTCCGTGTACGCGCTGGACGAGTGGCGCCTGCACCCGCGCCTGAGCCTGTCCCTGGGCTTCCGCGTGGACAAGTACTCCGACCTGGACTCGCTGCCGCTCACGCCCCGGCTCGCGGTCATCGGCCGGCCGTATGAGCAGGGCCTCACCAAGCTCGTCATCGGCCGCGCGTTCCGCGCGCCCAACGTCTACGAGCTATTCTACCAGGACAACTTCCTCACCCAGCGCCCCGCGGAGCGGCTGGAGCCGGAGACCATCACCACCTTCGAGGTGGAGCACTCGCACGACCTGACGCACGAGCTGCGCCTGACGGTGGCCGGCTACCACAACCGCATCTCCCGGCTCGTCACGCTCACCACCGAGTCCGCGGCCACGCCGGCCTGTGGCACCCCGAGCGCGCCCACCCAGTGCCTGGTGTACGCGAACAGCTCGGGCGAGACGCTCGCGTGGGGCGCGGAGGCCGGGCTGCACTGGCAGCCGGGCCGCTGGCTGCTGGTGGACCTGAGCTACTCCTACGTGACGCTGCGCAACGCCTCGCAGGACGTGGTGGAGGCCGCGCCCGCGCACCTGGCCTCCGGGCGCTTCCTCCTGCCCGTGGGCAACGGCGACATGCGCATCGCCACGCAGGCCACCTACCAGAGCGCCCGGGTGCCCGGCATCGCGGGCGCGGACAGCGGAGAGGCGCTGCTCCTGGGCTTCGGCGTGTCCGGCGACTACGGCCGGCTGCGCTACTTCGCGGGCGTGAACAACCTGCTCGACACGCGCTACGCGTTCGTCGTGAGCGAGGACGTGTCCGCGGGCCCCGTGCCGCAGTACGGTCGCACGTTCAACCTCCAGCTCACCGGGAGCTTCTGACAGACTCCCGCGCCATGACCGACCTCCGCTTCGACTTCATCGACCCCCGCCATCCGCTCTACGAGGGCGAGCTGGAGCTGCGCTTCCGCGTGCTGCGCGAGCCCCTGGGGCATGCCCGCGAGGACGTGAAGTTCCCGTTCGAGGACGCGAGCCTCCACCTGGTGGCCCACGCGGACGGCGTCGTGCAGGGCTGCGTGCTCTTCCACCCCGAGGACGCGCACGGCGGCCGGCTCTTCCAGATGGCGGTGCGGCCGTCACTCCAGGGCCAGGGCCTGGGCGCGAAGCTGGTGCGCAGGCTGGAAGAGGCGCTGCGCGGGCGCGGCTTCCGCCACGTGCACCTGCACGCGCGAGCCCCGGTCGTCCCCTTCTACGAGCGCCTGGGCTACGCGCCGTACGGCGAGCTCTACGAAGAGGTGGGCATTCCGCACCGGAACATGCGGCGCGACCTCTAGGTCGCGGGGGCGTGGGCCGCGGTCAGCCGGCGGCTCCCCCAGAGCACCGCCACCAGCGCGGCGAGCGACATCGCCGCGCCCACGGCGCACACGCCCGGCCAGCCCGCGCGCGTCCACGCCGCCATGCCCGCCCACGCGCCCGCGGCGCCGCCCACGAAGTACGTCACCATGTAGAGGGTGTTGAGCCGGCTCCGGGCGTCCGGCCGCAGCGAGTACACCCGCGCCTGGTTGGCGATCTGGTTCGCCTGCGCGCCCAGGTCCAGCAGCACCACGCCCAGCGCGATGCCCCACAGCGAGTGCCCCAGCAGCCACAGCACGCCGAAGGACGCCAGCAGCACGGCGATGGCCAGCGCGTTGATGCGCCGCCCGACGCCCCTGTCGGCGAAGCGCCCCACCAGCGGCGCGATGACCGCGCCCGCCACGCCCACCACGCCGAAGAGGCCCGCCACCTGCGCGTCGTAGTGCCCGGGCAGCGAGCGCAGGTAGAGCGCCAGCGTGGCCCAGAAGGCGCTGAACGCGCCGAAGGTCAGCCCGCCCAGCAGGGCGTGCAGCCGCAGCACCGGCTCCGTGCGGGCCAGGTGGATGAGCGACCGCATCAGCTGCGGGTAGGGCATGGCGGCCAGCGGCGGCTGCGCGGGCAGCGTGAAGCGCAGCACGACGCCCATCACCCCCATCAGGCCCGCGGCCACGAAGAACATGGTGCGCCAGCCCAGGTGCGTGCCCACGAAGCCCGCCGCCGTGCGCGACAGGAGGATGCCGATGAGCAGCCCGCTCATCACCGTGCCCACCACGCGCCCGCGCTCCGAGGGCGCCGCCAGCTGCGCCGCGAAGGGGATGAGCAGCTGCGGCACCACCGTGGTGACGCCGATGGCGAAGCTCGCCGCCACCATCACGTCCAGGCTGGGGGCGAGCCCCGCCGCCACCAGCGCCACGCCCACGCAGCCACACAGCACGAGGATGACGTTGCGGCGCTCCAGGCTGTCCCCCAGCGGCACCAGGAACAGCATGCCCACCGCGTAGCCCACCTGCGTCAGCGTGGGCACCAGCCCCAGTGCGCCTCCGTCCGCACCCAGCGTCCGGCCGATGTCTCCCAGCAGGGGCTGGTTGTAATAGAGGTTCGCGACGGTGACGGCCCCGGCCACCGCCATCAACCAGACGAGCGAGGGGCGGATCGAAGCGGAAGGCGCGGAATCGGAAGGCGTCTGCATGGCGGGCGGCGCAACGGATAAGCCCCACCTCGACGCGCTTCAAGCAGGACGTGCGCGGGCCGCCACCTTCCGGGCGGGCAGGCCGTGTGCGCCCCCCTTCCCCACGGGGCTCGCGCGCGGCAGGCTGCGGGCCATGCTTCGTTCCCTTCTGCTGTGCGCGGTGCTGGCCCTGGCCGGCTGTGGCGACTCCTCCTCCGGTGACCCCGCGAAGGTGACCTACGCCGAGTCCCTGGGCGTGGACCTGGCCGCGATGAACAAGAGCGAGTCCGGGCTCTACACGCAGGACCTGGTCGTGGGCACCGGCAAGGAGGCCGTCAAGGGCAGCCGCGTGCAGGTGCACTACGCGGGCTGGCTGACGGATGGCTCCATGTTCGACAACAGCCGCGCTCGCGGCGAGGCCTTCACCTTCTCGGTGGGCGCGGGCCAGGTCATCGACGGCTGGGACGAGGGGCTCGTCGGCATGCGCGCGGGCGGCAAGCGCAAGCTCGTCATCCCTTCCGACCTGGGCTACGGCTCGCGCGGCTCCGCGCCCGTCATCCCCGGCGACGCCGTGCTCGTCTTCGACGTGGAGCTGATGAACGTCTACTGACGCCGGCCGCGAAGGGCCCCGGCGTCGCCTTCAGACGCCGGGCGTTCCGCCGGACACGGGCGGCGCTGGCGGCGAGCGCTTCTTCGGGATCGAGGAGCGCCCCTTCGGCCCCTTCAGCGCCACGCCCAGCAGCATCGTCGCGGGCAGCATCATGCCCAGCCCCTGCGTGAGGTCCTGGGGGGGATGGGTCACCACGCCCAGCACCATCCCGGCGAAGAGCAGGCCGCACACGATGCGCAGGACGAGGGCGTTCACGGTCGAGGGCTCCCAGGCGGGCGGTGCCCGGTGGCGGGCGGCCGGAGCATAGCGCGCGGCGCCCCGCCGCGCCGTCCGTTAAGGTGGCCCCGTGAGCCCCCTCCAACGCTTCCAGCCCGGGTACGACCCGCCCGCACGCTCGCGTGACTCCGCGCTCCTCTTCGCCGCGCGCGGCATGGACCTGCTCGTGTCCGAGCGCGAGGGCCGCCTCGACCTGCCCCGCTGCTCGGCCCTGGCGGAGACGGCGGCCGGCGCCCACTTCCTGGGCGTGCTGGGTGAGACGGACTGCTACGCCTCGCCCGTGCCCGGGGGGTTCACGCCGCCGGAGGGGATGAAGTTCGTGCCCGCGCGCTCGCTCTACAAGCAGGTGGACGAGGCGACGTTCGCCGTGGCGGGCCGCGCGCTCTCCATCGTCGAGTGGGACCTGAACCACCGCTTCTGCGGCAAGTGCGGCGCGGCCACGCAGCTCGTGCCGGGGGAGCGCGCGCGCCGCTGCCCGGTGGACCACACGCCGTTCTACCCGCGCATCTCGCCGGCGGTCATCGTCCTCATCACCCGGGGCGACGAGATGCTGCTCGCGCGCAACGCGTCCTTCCCGGAGCCCTTCTTCAGCACCGTGGCCGGCTTCGTGGACCCCGGCGAGTCGCTGGAGGAGACCGTGCGGCGCGAGGTGAAGGAGGAGGTGGGCGTGGACCTGGAGGACGTCACCTACTTCGGCAGCCAGCCGTGGCCGTTCGGCCGCTCGCTGATGGTGGGCTTCATGGCCGAGTACGCGGGCGGCGACATCACCGTGGACGGCAAGGAGATCGCCGAGGCGCGCTGGTTCGGCGTGGACGACCTGCCGCGCATCCCGCCCCGCCTGAGCATCGCGCGCCACCTCATCGACACCTTCATCGACCGGGTGAAGGCCCGCCGGGCTTGACCCCCTCCCCCCAAGGGTGCGCTTGATGCGCCCCTTCGCACCGCACGCCATGCCTGCCGCACGCCCGCACATCGAGCCCCGCCGCGTCCCCACCGCCGACTCCGTCGTGGTGAAGGAACTCTACCTCTCCCTCCAGGGCGAGTCGTCCCACGCCGGCCTGCTGTGCGGCTTCATCCGCCTCACCGGCTGCCACCTGCGCTGCACGTACTGCGACAGCGAGTTCGCCTTCCACGGCGGCAGCCGGATGAAGATTCCGGAGATCGTCGAGAAGGCGCTGGCCTGGAACACGCCCACCGTGGAGGTGACCGGCGGCGAGCCCCTGCTCCAGCCCGGCGTGTATCCGCTGATGGAGTCGCTGCTGGACGCGGGCCTCAAGGTGCTGCTGGAGACGAGCGGCGCCATCGACGTGCGGCTCGTGCCCCCGGCCGTCCACAAGATCGTGGACATGAAGACGCCGTCCTCCGGCGAGTGCGACCGCAACGACTACCGCAACCTCACGTCCATGAACGCCAACGACGAGCTGAAGATCGTCATCGGCTCACGCGAGGACTACGAGTGGGCGCGCGCGCTCGTGCGCGAGCACCGCCTGGGACAGAAGCCCTACGGCGTCCTGTTCTCCACCATCTTCGACAGGCTCCACCCGCGCCAGTTGGCGGAGTGGATCATCGAGGACCGGCTGCCGGTGCGCTTCCAGCTCCAGATGCACAAGTACCTCTGGGACCCCAACGAGCGCGGCGTCTGACGCGGCCCCTGACCTCAACCGCTCGGGGACAGCGCGAAGGCGGTGAGCGCACCGTACGCCACCAGCCCCAGCAGGTTCAGCGCGGACAGGACGCGCAGCACGAGCGCGAGGCGCCGGTCGCCCACCTCCTCGCGGCGCCGCAGCTTGCGCGTGGAGATGACCGTCCCCGCCACCGCCGCCGCCAGCGTGCACGCCAGCGCCAGCAGCGTCTCCTGGACCCCGCCCAGCCTCCCGCGGGCCGACCACGACAGCAGCACCACGGGCGCGCCGAGGAGCAGGAACCCCAGGACGTTGGCCCCCAGCGCCACCCGCACCGCGCGCGAGGGGCGCGTGTCCCGCCAGCGGCGCTCGGCGCAGGGCGCGCAGTACGCCGTCTCCTCCAGCACCTCCGTGCACGCGCCGCACAGGTAGCCGCCGCAGCGCGCGCAGAGGGCCACCGCGGCCACGTCCGGATGCTGGCCACAGCGGGCGCCCGTGGGGCTGGCGGCGGATCCACGCATGCGCCGGGGGCTAGAAGCCGGGGGGCGGCGTGCGGGCGACCGCCGCCGCGATGCCGTGCGCGCCCATGCCCAGGAACACCGCCGCCAGCAGGGTGCTGGCCACGAAGCCCGCGACGATGAGGTTCTTGCGCGGGTGCTCGAACTGGCTGAACGCGTACACGAGCATGTAGCAGGGGATGAGCAGCACCATCACCCCGGTGCCCACGCTGCGGCGGAAGGCGTGCGTCAGGAGGAGGGCCGCGCACACGAGCGAGACGACCCCGAACAGGATGGCGAGTGGCAGGAGCGGCACACCCGCCCCCTTAGCACGCCTTCACCCCTTTCGCGGCGGGCGTGCTCATACTAAGGACGGCCCGCCGCCCACCCGCCAAGGAGGTCCCCACCGTGGCCATGCTCAAGACGTTCCTCATCTTCATCCTGGCCGGCACGCTGCTGGGCACCTTCGTCGCGTCGCTGGCGGCGCCCTCCTACATCGAGTGGAACAACAGCACGCCGCTCGCCACGCAGACCATGTGCAACCTGCCGGAGGTGGTGCGCAGCGTGACGTCGTCGCTGATGCGCTCGCAGCTGATGGGCGCGGCCATTGGCGCGGGCGTGGGCCTGGTGGGCGCCATCATCTTCGCCCTGCGCGCCCGGAGCCGCGCGAAGCAGGGGCCGGGCCCGACGCCGCCCGAGGCCACCGCCGCCTGAGCGCTACTGCTTCGGCACGATGAAGAGCGGCGGCGACTGGCCCAGCAGCACGCCGCCGTTGCGGTCCTCCACCTCCACGTAGAGGTAGATGGGCTGGTGGGGATCATCCAGCGGCTTCGGCGCCGTCCAGGTGGGCATGGCGATGCTGGGGTCGCTGAAGACGCCGCCCGAGTTCGAGGGGTTCTGGGTCCAGCGGAAGTAGATCTCGTCGTTGTCCGCGTCCGTCACCTCCAACTGGAGCTGGATGACGGTGCCCTCCTCGAACTGGAGCCCGCCCGGCGTGGACGGCGATCCCAACGGGCGCGGCCCGGCGGTGATGACGGGCTGGTGGTTGGGGGCACCACACCCGGCGCTTCCCAGCCCCAACGCGAGCAAGACGAACATGAACGAGCGCGAACGCGACATGAAACTCCCCCTGCTAGGAACGGCTACAGCCTAATTCGGCCCCCAACGCCCCGTACACCCGCCCGGCGGCCCCGGCCGTTTCATCAACAGGCGATGAAACCCTCACGCGCCCCGCGTCAACTGTCGCGAGGCGCGCATCCCACCGCCGTGAAGTGAACCCGCTCCACCAACAAGCCGGCGGGGCGTGCGTCAACGCCGTCCCGGACGCGGCATGAGCAGCCGCAGCTTGTCCGCGCGCGGGAGCCGCTTGATGGCGGCCTCGCGGCGCAGGGCGGCGCTCCGGTCCGGGGCGGGCTCGCTCCACACCAGCGTCACCGGCAGCCGGGCGCGCGTGTACGCGGCGCCCTTGCCGCGGCCGTGCGTGGCCAGGCGACGCTCCAGGTTGTTGGTGGCGCCCGTGTAGAGCGTGCCGTCCCGGCAGCGCAGCATGTACACGGTCCAGGCGATGGGAGGGGCTTCCGACACGACGCCCCCACTCTACCGCCAGCACCGCGCCCTTCAGGGGGGCTTCTGCTCGCCCCCACGCCCGCCGCGCAGGCGCGCCAGCCGCCGCGTCCGCTGACGGACCGCGTGCGTCTTGCGCACGCGCGCCATGACGTCCGACACCTGCGCCAGCGGATCCGTCCGCCACCCCGCCAGCACCTGCTGCTCATGCACCACCCCCACCAGGCTGCCTCCCGCCCCCACCACCCCCACCACCTGCACGTGGTACCGCTCCATCACCTTCAAGGCGCCCAGCAGCGTGTCTGTGGGAAAAACTGTGGCGATGAAGGACGACAATGCTTCCCTGAAACCCCGGCCCTGCCCCATTTCCACGACCTCCCCGCGATGGGCACACCTTCCCTGCAACTGCCCTGCCGTCCTGGAAAGGTTCGTGTGCGACACCCCGGCAACGGCCGCGCGTCGGGCGTAGACTGAAGGCGTGACACCACGACAGGCGACGGCACCCCGGTTGAGCCGGATGGCGGACCTCTTCACCAAGGCGGTGGAGCGGAGCAAGGAGGGCCTCTTGACCCTCTCCTTCAAGCCGGACGAGCTGTACCGGGTGCCCACGGACGACGGCGCGGCGATCGCGCTGGGGCGCTACCACCCGCGGGGGGAGCGCCGGTTCGCGGAGCCCGTCCTCCTGTGCCATGGGCTGGGAGCCAACCGCTTCCACATGGACTTCAACGAGCAGTACAGCCTGGCGCGCTACCTGGCGCGGGCGGGGTTCGAGACCTGGGTCATCGAGCTGCGCGGCCGGGGGCTCGCCGGCGCCTGCACGGACTGGAACTTCGACGACCAGGCCGAGCACGACGTGAGGACGGCCTTGCGCACCGTGCTGTCCACCGGGGCCCGGCAGGCGCTCTGGGTGGGGCACTCCAAGGGCGGGCTGATGCTCTACGCCCACCTGGCCCGGAACCCCCAGGCGCCGGTGAAGGCGGCCGTGTCCCTGGGCGCTCCCTTCACCTTCGCGGTGCAGCCGGGCCTGAAGCAGTTCGTGCAGAAGATGGAGCCCCTGCTCAAGCTCAAGGTCATCCCCACCCGGCGCGTCACCAGCATCGCCTTCTTCGGGGCGCCGCCGGGGCCGCTCACCCGGTACATGATGCTGGCGGACAACATGGATCCGCAGGTGGTGCGCTGGGCGCTCGCCAACGTGCCCGCGGACGTGGCCGGGGGCGTGGGGAGGCAGTTCGCCCGGTGGATCACCACCAGCCAGTTCACCAACCACGACGGCAGCTTCGACTACCGCGAGCCGCTCGCCGGGGTGCGGATCCCCTTCCTGCTGCTCGCCGGCAGCCGGGACCTGCTCGCGCCGCCCCTGGCGGTGGCCCGGGCCAAGGAGCACCTGGGCGGCCCGGTGAAGATGCTGGTCGCGGGCCGGGGCCACGGCTTCGCGGCGGACTACGGCCACGCGGACCTCATCCTGGGCCGGCAGGCGCCGGACGAGATCTTCCCCCAGGTGGAGGCCTTCCTGGCCACCCACGCCACCCCCGTCTGACCGGGGCCGGGGCCCGCCGGGAGCGCCGGTTGTCCGGGCCCGCGCGGCGTGCTACCCGGGAGACCGCTCCATGGGCCCATCCGTTCGCTTCCCATCCCGGCCGTGACGTCCCGCTTGAAAGCCCGGCGGCCCGGCACCACCGTGGAGGGTCCCCTGTCCCCTCCCCCGAGGCCCCCGCGCATGCGTCCCGTCTCCTTCCGCGCCTCCCTCCATTCATGGTCCGTCGTCGTCACCCTGGGGCTCGCGCTCGGCGGCCTCGGGCTGACGGGCTGCCGGCCGCAAGCCAAGGAGGGGCCGGACCCCGCAGTGGTGGCCACCGTGAACGGCGAGTCGCTCAGCCGGGCGGACTTCGAGCAGGAGCTGGCGCGGGAGCTGGCCACCACGGAGGGGCCGGAGCCCACGCCGGAGGAGGTGGAGCCCTTCAAGCGGGCGCTCGTGGACACGCTGGTGAAGCGGCTGCTGCTCCTCCAGGCCGCGAAGCAGAACAACATCGCCGTGACGCCCGAGGAGGTGGACCGGGGCGTGCTGCGGCTGTCCGGGGACTACCCGGCGGGCAACTTCAACGAGGTGCTCGCCCAGGGGCAGCTGTCCATGGCGGAGCTGCGCGCGCGGGAGGCGAGCCGGCTCACCATCGAGAAGCTCTTCACGAACCACGTCTACTCGCGCGTGGCGGTGACGGAGGAGGAGCTGCGCGCGTACTACGCGGCGCACGAGGCGGACTTCAAGGAGCCGGAGGAGGTCCACGCGGCGCAGATGGTGGTGAAGGGCCTGGACGAGGCGCGCAAGCTCCAGGCGCAGCTGAAGGCGGGCAAGAAGTTCTCCGACCTCGCGCGGCGCTACTCGCTCAGCGCGGACGCCAAGGTGGGGGGCGACCTGGGCTTCTTCCCCCGGGGACAGATGCCGCCGGCCTTCGACGAGGTGGTATTCAAGCTGGGGGTGGGGCAGGTTTCGGACGTGGTGTCCACGGAGTACGGCTACCACCTGTTCAAGGTGCTGGAGCGCAGGCCGGCGAGGAAGCGGGAGCTGGCGGAGGTGCGCGCGAAGGTGGAGGCGCGCCTCCTGGAGGCCAAGCGGGCGGAGGCGCAGGAGGCGTTCGAGAAGGACCTGCGCGACAAGGCCCAGGTGGTGGTGAACGAGGCCACGCTCCAGGCCATCCGCGGGCGCCCGGCGCCGCAGGCGGCGGTGAAGTGAAGGATTTTTCCGGGGGCCGGGCGGTTGGGCTCCCGGCGTTTGGTCCAAGAGGGTCGTTGCGATGAAGAACCTGGTGGCGTTCCTGGCGGCGGTGATGCTCCTCACGGGGGGCACGTCCGCCCGCGCGGAGCTGGTGGACAAGGTGGCGGCGGTGGTGAACCGCGACATCATCCCGCTGTCGGAGGTGCAGCAGCGCGCCGCGCCGGAGCTCCAGCGCGTCAACTCCGAGATCGACCCGCACAAGCGCGCCGAGGCCCGCGCGCAGCTGATGAAGACCGCGCTGGACACGCTCATCGGCGAGAAGCTGATGGAGACGGAGGTCCAGCAGCTGGGCATCACCACCACCGAGGCGGAGGTGGATGAGCTGGTGCAGGACGTGCTCAAGCAGAACAACGTCAGCGACTTGAGCCAGTTCGAGCAGCTGCTCAAGAACGAGGGCTTCACGCTCGCCAGCTACAAGGACATGCTCCGCAAGCGCGTGGTGCGCGACAAGCTGCTGCGCATGAAGGTGGGCCCCAAGGTGAAGGTCACCGAGGAGGACCTGAAGGCCGCGTACACGCAGTACACGCGCCTGGAGAGCGAGGACGTGGAGGTGCACGCCCGCCACATCCTGGTGCAGGTGGACGCCAAGGCCACGCCGGAGCAGGTGGCCGCCGCGAAGCAGAAGGCGGAGGGCATCGCGCAGGAGGCCCGCCGGCCGGGCATGGACTTCGCGGCCCTGGCGCGCGCCCGCAGCGAGGGCCCCAGCGCGTCGGACGGCGGCGACCTGGGCTACTTCAAGCGCGGCGTGATGGTGCCCGCCTTCGAGAAGGCCGCCTTCAACCTCAAGGAGGGTGAGGTCAGCGAGCCCATCCGCACCAACTTCGGCTGGCACATCCTGAAGGTGGAGGAGCGCCGCAACGTGTCCCTGGCCTCCTTCGAGGAGATGAAGCCCAAGCTGGAGGCCAAGCTCCTCAACGAGAAGACGGAGAAGTTCCTGGACCAGTACGTCCAAGAGCTGCGCTCCAAGGCCAACGTCGAAGTGAAGATGTGAGCCCGCGCCCGGTGGCCACCGCGGACGCGCGGCCCCGCGTGGGCATCTCGCTGGGGGACGTGTCGGGCATCGGGCCGGAGGTGACGGCCCTGGCGCTGGCGAAGCCCGCGGTGCGCCGCGCGCTGGTGCCGGTGGTGTTCGGCGACGGGCCCACGCTGGACGGCTTCCCCCTCTTCCGCCGCTTCCCGCGCGTCGCCCTGGAGGACCTGGGCCGCGCGGAGGGGCCGGCGGTGGTGGAGGTGACGCGCCTCCCGGCGAAGCACCGCGTGCCGGGCAGGCCCACGCGCGAGGGCGGCAAGGCGCAGTACGCCTACGTGCGCGCCGCCATCGACGCGATGCGCGCGGGGGCGGTGGACGCGCTGTGCACCGCGCCCGTGTCCAAGGAGGAGATCTCGCGCGCCGGCATCCCGTTCATGGGCCACACGGAGGTGCTGGCGGACGCGTTCGGCGTGGACGTGTTGATGATGATGGACGGGCCTCGCGTGCGCATCGCGCTGGCGACGAACCACGTCCCCATCGCGGCCCTGCCGAGGCTGCTGACGGTGGAGAAGCTGGTGGCGCAGCTCCAGCTGCTGTCGCGCAGCCTGCGGCCGGTGGTGGGCCGCGCGCCGCGCATCGCCGTGCTAGGGCTCAACCCCCATGCGGGCGAGGGCGGGATGCTGGGGCGCGAGGAGGTGGAGGTGATTGGCCCCGCCATCCGCCTCGCGCGGGCGAAGCGGGTGGACGCGCACGGGCCCATCCCCGCGGACGGCCTGTTCGCCCGGCCGGACGCCGTGGGCGCGAAGTACGACGTGGTGCTGGCCATGTACCACGACCAGGGGCTCATCCCGGCCAAGGCGCTGGACTTCGAGCGCACGGTGAACGTGACGCTCGGCCTGCCGGTGCCGCGCACGTCGCCGGACCACGGCACCGCCTATGCGATTGCCGGCACGGGGACCGCGAGCTGCGTGCCCATGGTGGAGGCCCTGCTCAAGGCGGCCCGGCTCTCGGCGGGAGCCGGGCGGACAGGTGCCTCGCGAGGTCCTCGCCGTCCTCCTTCGGGTCGATGAGCTTCGCGTGCGTGCCCCGCGCGGTGGCGTCCGGGACGATGAGCACGGTGACCTTCCCCGTGGGGCAGTGCCCCAGGCAGGACGCGGGGATGAGCTGCGCCCGGCCCGCCAGGCCGTGGGCCTTGAGGGCCTCGCGCACGCGGCGCGGCAGATCCACCCCGCCCGCCTCCACCGGCAGCCGCATCAGGCAACGGTGACACAGGTGCAGCTCGATGGGGTCTGGGTCCTCCCGCGCGGCCATGCCGCAGTCTAGCGCTGGAAGCGCCGGGTGAGCTTGTTGAGCGGGCTCTCCATTCCCATGGACGCCCGCTCCGTCCACTCCTTGCTGTGCGATGAAGTCCACCGCGTGCCGGTACGCGAGCCGCCACTTCGGCGTCAGCTCCGTGTCCGTGGGGCTGCCGGGGCTGGAGAGGGGCAGGCCCAGCTTCTTCATGCCTTCAACCACCTCCGGCGCGGTGGCGTTCATGTCGTGGCGCAGCAGGCCTTCCGGGCGCGCGTCGAGCTCGCGCACCTTCACGGAGAAGCCCGCCGGGCCCCACCAGGACTCGAAGCCGTCCTTCGTCGTCCACAGCGCCCAGACCTCATCGAGCGTCGCGGGATGGGTGCGCTCGTTCGAGCTGCTGAACGGGCTCCGGGCGAAGCGAGTACAGCCGCTTCGTGCCCTCGGGGCGGACCTGGACGAAGCCCGCCTCCTGGAGGAGTCCCAGGTGACGGGAGGCACCCGACGGGTGGGCGGGCTAGGGCGTGTCCGCAAATCAGAGCCAGAGGCGGATGGAGGCGATTTGGACCATCGCGAGGTAGTTGGCGGCGCGCTTCTCGTAGCGCGTCGCCACCCGCCGGTTCTGCTTCAAGCGATTGAAGAGA
>NZ_JAYESI010000170.1:0-255 GCF_041903675.1 Corallococcus sp. RDP092CA
TTTGGACCATCGCGAGGTAGTTGGCGGCGCGCTTCTCGTAGCGCGTCGCCACCCGCCGGTTCTGCTTCAAGCGATTGAAGAGACACTCCACCCGGCAGCGTTTGCGGTAGGCCGCGCGCCGGAAGGCCCGCTGCCGGGGCTGGTCCGAGCGGGTGGGGATGATGGCGTGCACCCCATGTTCGCGGCACCAGGCGCGTAGGCTGGGGTAGCTGTAGCCTTTGTCCGCGGCAAGGGCGTCGGGCAAGCGACGTGGCG
>NZ_JAYESI010000171.1:0-255 GCF_041903675.1 Corallococcus sp. RDP092CA
GCGCTCCACCATCTGCCGACCATTGAGTAGCAGGTGCCAGCGGTCCGCGACCTGCTGGGCGCCGGGCGCTCCGAGACTCGCCGCTCGTGCGTACTCGGTGGAGCGGTCCCTGGCGATGAGTTCGACGCCTGGGTGCTCGCGCAGCCATGCAGCAATAGTTGGTGCCGAGCGGTCAGGCAATAGGTCGACGACGCGGTGTGCTTCCAAGTCGACAAGGATGGTGCCGTAGGTGCGGCCTTTTCGCAGGGCCCAGTC
>NZ_JAYESI010000172.1:0-255 GCF_041903675.1 Corallococcus sp. RDP092CA
CGCCGCGCCACCCGCCGAAGAGCCCCATGGGGCAGGCCCTCTCCTATGCGACGAAGCAATGGGACTCGCTGACTCGCTTCGTCGAGGACGCGCGACTGCCTTTGGACAACAACCGCTCGGAGGCGGCGCTGAGAAAGGCCGCCCTGGGCAGGAAGAACTTCCTCTTTGTCGGGCACGAGGCCGCAGGCGAGAACCTCGCGGGCCTCTACGCCCTGGTGGCGACCTGCGAGGCCAACGGCGTCAACCCCGAGGCGT
>NZ_JAYESI010000173.1:0-255 GCF_041903675.1 Corallococcus sp. RDP092CA
CACACGCACCTGCTTCAATCCCATGCCGAACTTGAGGTCCTTCACGTCCCGGAACGTCTCCTCGATGGTGAATCTCCGGGCGTAGACGTCCAGCACCTCCTGGGCAGTGGCGTCCGTGAAGCTGGTGACCAGGCACCAGGAGTCCTTCATTCCCTTGCGTTTCACACACACCACCGCCCCCACCGGCACCATTGCCGCGGTGACGCGTGCGCCCCGGAGCACCTTTGCGCGCCCGCCTTCGGGCACCCACTCGGC
>NZ_JAYESI010000174.1:0-255 GCF_041903675.1 Corallococcus sp. RDP092CA
GACGGTGGTGGCGGACCGGGGCTTCGCGGACGTGAAGTTCTACGCGCTGTTGGGGCAACTCGGCTTCGAGTACGTGGTGCGCTCCCGTGCGGACGTGCTCGTCACGTCCGAGGAGGCGGAGACGAAGCGCGCGGCCGAGTGGGTGCCCGAAGGCGGGCGCGCAAAGGTGCTCCGGGGCGCACGCGTCACCGCGGCAATGGTGCCGGTGGGGGCGGTGGTGTGTGTGAAACGCAAGGGAATGAAGGACTCCTGGTG
>NZ_JAYESI010000175.1:0-255 GCF_041903675.1 Corallococcus sp. RDP092CA
TGTCCCCGCCCACCTCGCGCACCACCACCGTCGCTTCCGCGATGCCGTCCTGCCCCAGCAGCGCCGCTTCCACTTCTCCCAGCTCGATTCGGAAGCCTCGCACCTTCACCTGGTCGTCCGTGCGCCCCAGGAACTCCAGCGTGCCGTCTTCCCTCCACCTCGCCTTGTCTCCCGTCCGGTACAGCCGCTCTCCCCCCTTCGCGCTGAAGGCATTCGGCACGAAGCGCTCCGCCGTGAGGTCCGCCCGGTTGAGGT
>NZ_JAYESI010000176.1:0-255 GCF_041903675.1 Corallococcus sp. RDP092CA
TGCTGGGCAGCCAGGGCCAGGCGAAGTGGCACCTGTGGGCGCTCGCCTCGTCCACCGCCGTCGTCTACCGCGTGGCCCAGGGCCGCGGCGCCCAGGCGGCGCGCGAGCTGCTGAAGGGGTACTCCGGCCTGCTCATGACGGACGGCTACGCGGTGTACGACGCGCTGGCCGCCGCCAGCCATGGGCGCTTCGGTGTCGCGCACTGCTGGGCTCACGCGCGAAGGAAGTTCCTGGAGTGCGGGGCGCCCGAAGCCG
>NZ_JAYESI010000177.1:0-255 GCF_041903675.1 Corallococcus sp. RDP092CA
CGAATCGGGCGGGTCGGCGGTGCGTCGGCGCATCCACTCGTGGGGTAGCAGCTCACCGATGCGCGAGTGGGGATGCGTCTGGACGCGGAGCAGGACGTCGGCCAGGTAGGCCTCGGGGTTGACGCCATTGGCCTCGCAGGTGGCGACGAGGGCGTAGAGGCCCGCGAGGTTTTCGCCCGCCGCCTCGTGGCCGACGAAGAGAAAGTTTTTGCGGCCCAGTGCCGCTTTCCGCAGCGCCGCTTCCGAGCGGTTGTT
>NZ_JAYESI010000178.1:0-255 GCF_041903675.1 Corallococcus sp. RDP092CA
GGGGGGGGGGGGGGGGGGGGGGGGGGGGGGGGGGGGGGGGGGGGGGGGGGGGGGGGGGGGGGGGGGGGGGGGGGGGGGGGGGGGGGGGGGGGGGGGGGGGGGGGGGGGGGGGGGGGGGGGGGGGGGGGGGGGGGGGGGGGGGGGGGGGGGGGGGGGGGGGGGGGGGGGGGGGGGGGGGGGGGGGGGGGGGGGGGGGGGGGGGGGGGGGGGGGGGGGGGGGGGGGGGGGGGGGGGGGGGGGGGGGGGGGGGGGGGG
>NZ_JAYESI010000179.1:0-255 GCF_041903675.1 Corallococcus sp. RDP092CA
GTGAGCACCTGAAGCAGCTGCGGGAGGGGGCGGTGCTGGTGAATGGCTATGGCCCGACGGAGAACACCACCTTCTCGGCGACGTACACGCTGAGGCGAGAGACGGTGCTGCCGTCGTCGGTGCCCATTGGCAGGCCAATTGGGAACTCGACGGCCTACGTGTTGGACGGGCACGGAGAGGTGGTGGGAGTGGGAATGCCTGGGGAGCTGTACGTGGGGGGAGAGGGCCTCGCGTGGGGCTACCTCAACCGGGCGG